>JAKQFQ010000334.1 GCA_029558315.1 Bacillota bacterium | reverse complement strand
ATGTGCCGTAAAAAATGTGCTGAAAAACTTCAAAAGCCCCAGCAATTTGTCGGGGCTAATGTTTCATTTATTTTGGGACATTTTCAAAAATGCTTGACATAAAAAGTTTTAATTTTGGAGATTTTTTACAAAAACACTAATCCTCAAGCAATGTCAAATGTTCAATTTTCGGTTCCGCCATCATGGAGAAGTTAGTGTAATACACAACAAAGCCGGGGGTCGCACCAGCAGGCTTCTTAACGTTCTTACGCTCTGTATAATCAATCTCTACCTTATCCTGATCTTTTGCCTTCGAATAGTATGCTGCCAATGCAGCGGCTTCTTCATAAACACAATCCGGCAATTCTCTGCCCTCTGTTCTGACCACAACATGCGATCCCGGAATATTCTTGGCATGGAACCACCAGTCCCCACCATTGGCAAATTTGAATGTCAACTCGTCATTTTGATAATTATTCTTGCCAACATAGATATGAAACTCCTTGCTACCAACATAGTGAAATGGCCTGCTGTGAATTTTTACCTTTTTCGTTTTTCCCTTGCTTTTAATATAACCGCAATCAGTTAACTCTTCTTTGATTTGTAACAGATCATCTTCCTTACGTGCAATATCAAGTGACGTGGCAATTGTTTCCAAATGCTCAAGTTCTGCTTTGGTTTCGTCGGTCAGTGTACTCAGTGCTTCAAATGTTCGCTTCAATTTATTATACTTATCAAAATATTTTCTGGCATTTTCTGTCGGTGTTAGGGTTATATCCAGCGGAATGGTCACCATCTCATTGGTATAGTAGTTCAAAGCCTCCAGCGTTTTGTCCCCTGAATTAATACTATAACCATAAGTATTCAGCAGTTCACCATAAATGCGGTATTGCTCTCTCTTCTTTGTATCTTCTAACTGTTTTCTCTGTAAGTCATATTTCTTACTCGTTCTCTCCAGTGCCGTCTGAACAACTCTTCTTAAATCGCTGGAGCGCTGACGGATTCTGACAATCAGATTTTTTTCTGCATAGTACTGATACAACAAAGTTGAAATACTCTCAAAATATTTTTCGCTCTTGTAGCTTTCCACTTCAATTGCAGAGAAATCCTTCGGCACATCATTTTCATAGAAAATGCAGGGAGTAAATTTTGCTTTCTTGACAGAAAGCATAATTCTTGAAAAGACCTGCCAGACAGCATCCAACTCTGCTGTGCCAAGCGAACGCACATCCTGTTGTGGATTTACCTTTGCTTTTTCACAAATCTCCATCGCAATCATAGGAGAAATTCCGGTATAGCATCCATAGATTGCCTGAAACAGGGACATATTTCTCTCACCAACCAGTGACAGGAAATCTTCCCTAAGCGCAAGCAGCGGATTAGCCTTATCCTGTGTAGATGCAACAAAGTATGGTTTGCCTGGTAATACTTCTCTCACAGAGCTGACCATTCCGGATATATGTTTGATACTATCCACAATAACATTATTCTCATCAATCAGGATAATGTTACTGTGTTTTCCCATAATTTCAATGATCAGAACTTTATGACATAAATCTCCCAGTTCATTATTATGTTCCAGATTAATCCGTATAATTCGTTCCAGTCCCGGCTGTTCAAAACCAAGAATCTTCGCATTCTGTAAATGTTTTCTGAGTAACATACAGAAATTAGGTGCTGTCATTGGGCTGATTTTATTGACCTGAGTCAAATACACCAATGGCAGAGATGCATCTGCCGACAGCAAAAGTTTATACTGACTACCATTATTCTTAATTGTCAGAATGAGTTCGTCTGATTCAGGCTGCGCAATTTTGTAAATTCTTCCGCCCACCAGAGTCTGATTCAATTCCTCTGTCACCGCCGCAACCGTTATACCGTCAAATGCCATTTGTCCTACCTCCAGAATATTCGGCACAGCATAAGAAATGTGCCTTTCTCAAAAAAACAGGTCCGGAATCGCCGGACCTGTCAATTCACTACTTTTTATCTCCAATTAACCAATCATACATCTCCTGATATTTCTGTGCGGATACCTGCCATGAGAAATCCTCTGCCATATCACGATCAATCATCTTGTTCCATTCCCGTCTTCTGTCATAATAGATTCGCTCTGCATATCGAATAACAGAGAGCATCTCATGTGCATTGTAATTCTTAAAGGAGAATCCGGTTCCGGTACTATCATACTCATTGTATGCTGCTACAGTATCCTTTAAGCCACCGGTTTCACGCACAATAGGAATTGTACCATAACGCAATGACATCAGCTGGCTTAAGCCACATGGTTCAAACATGGATGGCATAAGAAATGCATCACAGGCAGCATAAATCTTGTGTGATAATCCCTCTGAATAGAAGATATTGGCAGATACCTTGTTGCCATATTTCCAGTCAAAATGTCTAAACATATTCTCATAACGTTCTTCACCGGTACCAAGAACAACAATCTGGATATCATCATGGCACAGCTCATCCATCACATAAGCAATTAAATCAAATCCCTTTTGATCCGTGAGTCTTGATACAATACCAATCATCATCTTCTTCTCATCCGGTTCCAGATTCAGTTCCTTTTGCAAAGCACGCTTATTCTTAATCTTCTCTTTGCGAAAATTCTTTGCATTATACTTATAATCAATATATGGATCCGTCTCCGGATTATATTCTTCATAGTCGATTCCATTCACAATACCGCGAAGGTCTGTACTTCTGGCCTTTAACAATCCATCCAGTCCCTCACCATAGAATGGTGTCTTAATCTCTTCTGCATAGGTGTCACTCACTGTTGTAATCGCATCTGCGTAGACCAAACCACCTTTTAACAGATTAGCATCTTTATATGCTTCTAACTTATCCGGAGCAAAATAATAGGCCGGTATACCGGTAATATCTTTTACCGTCTTAACATCCCATTTGCCTTGGAACTTCAGGTTGTGAATCGTCATTACTGTTTTCATCTTGGCAAACATCGGATTATCATGAAATCTCTCTTTTAAATATACCGGAATCAGACCTGTCTGCCAGTCATGACAGTGTATCAAATCCGGTTCAAATCCAATCAAGGGAAGTGCTGCAAGTGCTGCTTTTGAAAAGAAAGAGAATTTCTCAATATCATCATATACACTACTGCTGTATGGCTTAAATCCATTAAAGTACGATTCATTATCAATAAAATAATACTTTACGCCTTCCACTTCAGCTTCCAGGATTCCAACATATTCATTCTTCCAGTGAAAATCCATGTAGAAGTGCGTCTTATATTCCAGTAAATCTCTCATCTTCTGTGTCATGCAGGTATACTTAGGAAGCATAACTCTGACATCGAAGTAATTGCGGTCAACGCACTTTGGCAGCGAACCAACTACATCTGCCAACCCCCCTGTTTTAATAAAGGGCACCCCTTCTGATGCAACAAATAAAATGTTCTTCATTGCCCGTCCTCCATGTCTGCGCTTTCGATCCCTTCTCGACCTAATTCACGCTCTTTCGCTATGCTTCCATTATATAACATTCCACAAAATATTGAAAGATGTAAATTGTATTTTCATCATGTTGCCCAAAGAAGCGAACTTCTATCAGTCACGATAGGATAATCGAATTCGATCTGCAATCAGTGCAACAAATTCAGAGTTCGTAGGTTTCCCTTTCCCTGTGTTAATCGTGTATCCAAACATGGCGTCGAGTGTTTCCATCTTGCCTCTGGACCATGCAACTTCAATAGCATGTCTTATTGCCCTCTCTACACGGCTTGGTGTTGTCTGAAATTTCTTCGCAATCGTAGGATAAAGAACTTTTGTGGCAGATCCAAGCATATCCGTATCCTCCACAGATATCATAATTGCTTCTCTTAAATATTGATATCCTTTGATATGTGCAGGGACACCAATCTCATGAATCATATCTGTCACATCTTTTTCAAGATCTCTTGGTTTTTGTTCTCTGGCTCCGATTAAAGCGCCCGGAGCAAAAGTATTCTGAGCATCCTTTTTCTGGAGTTCCCTCCATTCCCGGTCCTCTCCCGGTACTGTAATCATTATCTGTACTTTCTTTTCATTGTTGAGTAATTCAGACAAAATCTTAATCATATTGTCATTATCTTCGGTCAGTGTAACAGTCTGCTGTTCCATATAATCCTCCATTCCTAATAACCAGACAGTATTCCCATCCGGCGCCGGCTCTTCACACGACTCCCCTATTATATAAGCCCATCTTTTCTTTGGGCAACTCTATTTTATCGCGCTAATCCGCCAGTTTTTTTACACAAAAATTATCATCATAACCAAAAAAAGTGCCGTAGAAATACGGATTTTTCCCATTTTCTACGGCTTTCTTATCATTCCAGCATCCAACAAAATAACACATTTTAGTGTACATAATATTGAATAAATCAGATTATTTTGTCTTACTTTTCTTTACAAATCTGTCGTCTCCGGGTACTCTCTAATCTGCATAATACTCTTATAGGCCGGACGAATTATCTTATCCATATTCACCAGCTCCTCCAAACGATGCGCACTCCATCCAACAATACGTGCAATTGCAAAAATTGGCGTGTACAATTCCATCGGAATATCCAGCATACTATAAACAAAGCCACTGTAAAAGTCAACATTAGCACTCACGCCTTTATAGATCTTTCTCTTCTCTCCAATAACAATCGGTGCAAGTTTCTCAACAAGACTGTAGAGTCTGAAATCTTTCTCTCTGTTCTTTTCCACCGCCAGTTTTTCAACAAATCCTCTAAACACCTGTGCACGGGGATCCAATAGAGAATATACCGCATGCCCCATGCCATAAATCAGTCCCTTATGGTCAAATGCCTGCTTATCCACAATCTTCTCCAGATATTCCTTCACCTGTTCTTCATCAGACCAGTCACTGACTTTTTCTCGAATATCTGCCATCATCTCTACGACCTTCAGATTAGCACCTCCGTGCTTAGGGCCTTTTAAAGAGGACAATGCAGCCGCAATGACAGAATAGGTATCAGAACCGGAGGAAGTTACCACTCTTGTTGTAAATGTTGAATTATTGCCGCCGCCGTGTTCCATATGCAATACAAGCGCAATATCAAGCACCTGTGCCTCAAGTGGTGTATAGCTCTTGTCCGGACGTAACATCAGCAAAATATTCTCCGCTGTAGAAAGCTGTTCCTGCGGTCTGTGAATATATAAGCTCTCATCACACAAATAATGATTATATGCATGATAACTGTAAACGCTTAGCATTGGAAAAACACTGATCAGCTTAACACATTGCTCTAAAACACGATCCAGTGAACAATCATTTAATGTCTCATCATAAGATGCAAGTGTCAATACACTTCTTGTCAGTGAATTCATCAGATCCTTACTCGGTGCCTTCATAATAACATCACGATTAAAATTCGTCGGCAGCTGTCTGCAATCAGAAATCATCTGTCTGAATTCTGTCAGCTGTTTTGCATTGGGTAGCTGACCAATCAAAAGTAAGTAAGCGATCTCTTCAAAGCCATACCGTTTACCTTCAAACCCACGAATCAACTCAATTACATTATATCCACGATACCAGAGACTTCCTTCACATGGAATCTTCTTATCGCCTTCGGTTTTAAATGCATCAATTCTGGAAATGTTAGTTAGTCCGGACAATACTCCTGTACCATCCTTATCCCGAAGTCCTCTCTTTACCCCATATACATCAAATAACTCCGGTGCTATGTAGTCATTGGTCTCACAAATTCCAATCAGATTCTTCGTGTATTTATCCAGATTACCATACTCATCCATTACTATACCTCCTGTCAAACCCATGTAGTTGTTCCTTCCATCCTGTTCCTAATTGTTTATAGTTTCCTCATTTTCTTCCTGTCTCCAAGAATCCTCTATGCGTACATTCTGAAGGATCTTATACAGTACGCATTTTAGTGCATTAATCTCATCTTCTGTAACACCATCAAACAATTCCTGAAGGAATTGATGCCGAAGTAGTTCATACTCCTTAATCAGACTCTCTGATTGGGCTGTCAATTCAATCCTAATGCATCGATGATCCTGTGCATCAGGAACCAAAACAATATATTCTCCAAGCTTTAGATGTTCGATAGACTTCGAAATATGTGCTTTGGAAATGTGTTGTCTGACCGCAAGGTCATGCGCCGTATTCTGATTTGATGAATGAGCCAGGAAAAAAAGAAGATCTAATTCAATCTTCCTAAGTCCCGTCTGTTCCATCAATTTTTCACAATATCGTTCCATTCGCCGTTTCACCTGTACTCCGGCATCTACGATTTCATATTCTGTATACATCGCGTCTCCAAAAATTAGTTCATTAGCAAACTATTTCTTTTATCATACCCATTTTTTAGCAATCCGTCAAACATTTTCTCCACATGTCATGCTATTTTCACATCTAATGCCTGTTCCATTACATCAAAAAATACCTTCTGTCACATAACTGCCGCCTTTATTGTGCATGCTTTATCATAATAAAACAATTCACACTATTTTACTTCATTCCCATCATATTTTCTATAAATATCCCATACCCCTTCGTTGGGTCACTGATTAGGACATGTGTCACTGCCCCGATTAGCTTATCTTCCTGTATAATTGGACTTCCACTCATCCCCTGAACAATCCCTCCTGTAATCTCAATTAGTCTTTCATCTGTCACTCTTAAGATAATACCGCGATTATCTTTGCTATTAATATCCAGATTCAGTATTTCAACCGAATAATACTCCGGTATACCGCTCACGTCAGAAAGGATGTATGCGCTACCGGTATGAACTTCACTTCGATATCCAATCTCCATGGGCTCCTGCAGAGTGAATCTTTCCATGGATTCACCTTCTCCAAAAATACCATTGCCTGTATTCTGTGTAATCTCTCCAAGAATATTATCATCCACATAGTGAATCATTCCTGTAATTTCTCCGGGTTCCCCGGTAATGCCTTTTACAATGGAGACAATCTGAGAACAATATAACTCCCCTTTGAAAAGATCCAGTAATTCACCTGTATCTACATCTGTAATTCCATGTCCCAGGGCGCCAAAATGCATATCTTCATCCAGATAGGTCAAAGTTCCAACTCCCTGTGCACTGTCACGCACCCAGATACCAAGCTTATACTCTCCCTGCTCATTTAACTCAGGCGTGACCGCAACTTCAAAGTTTTCTCCATTACGCCTAATCAGCATAACCAGCTGCTCCCCCCGGGCTTCTTCTACCATATGAATAAATTCCTGCTTTCCCTGCATTGGTTCCTGGTTCACTTCAAGAATATAGTCCCCCGGATGTAAAATCTGTTCCGCCGGAGCCGTCATTCTTCCCTGTTCATTCATAAAACTGCCGGTATCAATTACCAGGACGTCATCGGTCTCAACGTAGATGCCAATAGCAATCCCTGCCGGTACTACTGTTTTGGTATCCGTCACATTGATTTCCACTGTCTTATAGGGCAGGAAACCAAATAATTTTAAACGCACCTGATATTGCTCGCATTCACCAGTTATGATTGTAAAGGGTTTTGTAAAGTCAATTGGAAGTGTATTCTGTGTTCGATTCTGTTCAAATGCCCCTACCGTAATTGCCTCATGACAAATCTCTCCAACTGCCGGCACACAATATTCGATTGTCTGCGCTGTTCTTGCTTTTAGTTGAATCGAATCCGGAATTTTAGAAAGATAATACTGGTAAATCACAATTGTTCCCATAATCATTAGTACAACAACCAACCCCAAAACCAATGTTTTCAGCATATGTTTATTTTTCATGTTCTACCATGCCTTTCTGTCTTCATAAGCATCCGATGGTTGGCTTTCCTTATACTTAAAAACGCCTTTGTACCGACGTTGCAACATAACAAAATCGCCGCATACAAGCATTTACCTATTACATAAAAAGGAAGGACAAACCAAATCGTTTGTCCTTCCTAGTATGTACATTTATTGCAATTCTAATGTGTTTTTGTCTTGGTCTTTTTTGCCAGTTCGCGAAGCTCAACTGCGTTGGTACGTACTGCATCGGTAATACAGTCGCTGCCCAAAAGACGTGCAATCTCATCTATCGTCTCTGCCTCATTTTGCTGCTGTATCGACGTCACAGTCTTGCCATCCCATTCAGCCTTTTCAATAACAAAATGTGTATCGGCCATAGCCGCAATCTGCGGCAGATGAGTAATGCAGATTACCTGATGGTGTTCACTTAAAATCGACATTTTCTCAGATACTTTCCACGCAGTCTTTCCACTGATACCTGTATCAATCTCATCAAAAATCAAGGTATCAATTGCATCTTTTCTGGCAAATATACTTTTCAATGCAAGCATGATTCTGGAAAGTTCACCACCGCTTGCTACCTGTGTTAATGGTCTGACACGTTCGCCCGGATTAAGTGAAATCATGAATTCGACCTCATCAAAGCCTGTTTTGGAGTAGGTTTCCTTCTTCCTTACTGCAATTTCAAAGGTCACCTTTAGAAAATTCAATTCTAATAAAGTCTCTGTAATATTCTTCTCAAGTTCTTTTGCAAGACGTAGTCTGATTTCATGTGCACACTCGCTGTGTATACAAAGTTCTTTTTCCACCTTGGCACGCTTCGTTCGCAGCTGCTGTAAGGTTCCCTCCAGATCAAGCAACCGGTTCAGCTCTTCTTTCTTTTTCTGCCCATAAGTAAGTACTTCCTCAATTGTTCTCCCATATTTCAATGTCAAATGATTAATCACATTTAAACGTTCTTCCATTGCTCTAAAATCTTCTTCATCAAAAGAAAATTCATCCATGTACTCTGCTATTTCACGACTGACATCTGACAGAATACTCTCTGCACTCATCAAATGCTCTGCCATATCATTTAGCTCTTCATCCATGGTGATAGCCATATTCATTTCACGAACGGCATATCCCGTCTGATCCTTGGCATTGCTTTCGCCATTGGCCAGATAGTCCATTACATGATTCAATGAATCCGCAATTTTCTTGGCATTTACCAGCTTGCGATATTTTTTCTCCAGAATCTCATCCTCGCCCACGGTAAGTGCTGCAGTCTCTATTTCATCTACTTCAAATTGTGCCAGTGCAATCTCTCGCTGTCTGGTCGCATCATCCATAGACAAGGAAGCAATCTCTCCTTGCAGCTTTGTATATTCTCCATACAATTCAGTAATCTTGACGATTTCATCCTTTAATTCCTCACCGGCATAGGAATCCAATAGTTCCTGATGCTTCGCAATCTGAAGTAAGGACTGGTGTTCATGCTGTCCATGAATATCAATCAACAATGCTGCAAGCTCTTTCATCTGTCTTGTTGTGATTGCTTCTCCACCGACCTTTAATACACTTCGCCCCTGCATTATCTTTCTGGTAATAATCAGACTACCGTCTTCCTCCATCGGCAATTCCATCTTCTGAATCTGTTTTCTGGTTTCCTCTCGCTCTACCTGAAAAATAAGCTCTACCAATGCATATTCAGCACCTTCACGAACTACATCCTTCTCAACTTTTGCCCCTAAGGCATAATTAATAGAGCCGATGATAATTGATTTACCGGCTCCCGTCTCGCCTGTCAGGATATTCAGGCCATCACTAAAATTAACCTCTGCTTCCCTGATTAGCGCCAGATCTTTTACGTGTAAACTTGTTAACATGGTATTTTTCTCTCCTTTACATAAGCACTTCTCCTACCTATGCATGTCTCTTCAGACTTCTGTGGGATACCGTCCCACTAATATACGCCACTTTCATGGCGAACTCATCATAAAGCTCTGTAAGATCTTTATGTTGTGTCCCTCGTATCTGATAGGTTATTCACTCATTTTCTTATGCAGAATCTCCAGAAATCCATCGTTGCTTAGTTTGATAATTCTGGTTACTTCCTTAGCCCCAAATACATTAACCCGATCTCCCGGTCCCATAATTCCGGTACTTGTACCATCAAAATAAGCACCTACTTCCACCGGTTTCATCCCTTTTGGCGGGAGTACTTCAATCTCTATCCGGTCCTCTGGTGATAACATAATACTTCTGGTGTTGAGTGTATGCGGACATACCGGTGTCAGCACAATTAACCTGGCTAATGGTTCTACAATAGAGCCACCTGCCGAAAGATTATAACCTGTCGATCCGGTCGGCGTACTGATTATCATTCCGTCTGCATAAAAATTATTCAAATACAGACCATTGACAGTCACTCGATAACCAATCACCTGAAGATCCCCACGCCTGCAAAGTACGACATCATTCAAGGCACAGCTTTGTTTGGTTTCCTCACCACTTATGCAGACATTCCCAGCCAGCATCATACGCTCTTCAATCTTAAACTGATCTAAAAGCAGCTTATCCACTGCTGATTCTATACTGCTCATCTCAACTTCTGCAAGATATCCAAGTGCTCCCAGATTAACACCAATCAGTGGCAATTCGCAATACATTGTTTTTTTGGCAACACTTAATAATGTCCCATCGCCTCCCAAAACAATGATTCCCTCTGTAGCTTTTGGAATCTTTAGATTTTCACAACACAAATCCATTACTGTAACTGTGGTATCCATCCTGCGTTGTTCTATCACATTCCGGATAATATGAGCTTTTTCCAATTCACTGTCTTTTATACTATTTGAGATAATACAGAAATTTTTCATATCTGGTATCCCTTCCACCGCAGTTTCTGCGGCCACTCCTGCCTATTGATCCAAGTCTTCATGTGCTTTCTTAACAGTCTTAAGAATCTGTTCCTGCAAGATAGCATCTTCCCGATTCTGTTTCGTGATCCATAATAAATATTCTATATTCCCTTCCGGTCCGCGTACCGGAGAGTAATCCAATGCCAAGGTGTGAAATCCGTTCTCCACTGCATATCGAATCACATTTTCAATTACTTCAACATGTATTTCAGGTTCTCTGACAACCCCCTTTTTTCCAACCTTATCTCTTCCTGCCTCAAATTGAGGTTTAATCAGACATACCATTTGTGCATTATCCTTTAACAGAGTATATGCAACCGGTAATATCTTCGACAATGAGATAAAGGATACATCTACCGAAGCAAAGTCTATCGGTTCTGCCAGATTCTCAGGTGTCAGATAACGAAAATTTGTTTTTTCCATGCATATGACCCTTGGATCATTTCGAAGCTTCCATGCCAGTTGTCCGTGTCCGACATCAATGGCATACACTTTATCAGCACCATTCATCAGCATACAATCTGTAAAGCCACCGGTTGATGCGCCTATATCCATGCACACATATCCCTTCAATTCCAGTTCAAATACCTGAATTGCTTTTTCCAGTTTTAAGCCACCACGGCTCACATACTTAAGCGTGCTTCCATGAATCTCTATCTTACTGCTTTGTTCTGCAAAAGTTGTTCCTGCTTTGTCCTCTCGCTGACCGTTAACAAATACATTGCCTGTCATAATCAATACTTTAGCCTTTTCTCTGGACTCAGCAAGTCCCTGCTTTACAAGCAGTACATCCAACCGCTCTTTCATTTGGTTTTTTTCCCCTTTCCGGAGACTTTTCCCAGTATCTTATTCAGTATCGAATCTGTATCAATACCTACTTCTTTTTTTAATAAATCAACATTACCATGCTCCACATATTCATCCGGAAGTGTAATTGCCATCAGTTGTTCTTTGCAGTTAGATCCATCCAGAACACAACGGACGCGTTCGCCAAAACCACCACTTGCTACATTCTCTTCCATTGTCACTATGAGCTGGTGCTTCTTCGTTGCTGCAAGGATTGCTTCTTCATCCAATGGTTTTACAAATCTTGCGTTAATAATCGAACAGTGATGTCCCTTCTTCTTTAATTCCTCACGCACAGTTTCAGCTTCCTTAACCATACTGCCTACTGCAATCAAGCAGATTTCATCTTCCTCATAGAGGACTTCACTCTTGCCATATTGGATGGGTTTCCGCATCTCCTTTAATCCATCATATGCTTCTCCTCTGGGATAACGGATTGCAATCGGTCCCTGAAAAGTAATTGCAAATTTCAACATATCTGACAGTTCCCATTTATTCTTTGGTGCCATTACATGCATATTGGGAATTGAAGACAGAAAAGACAAATCAAATATTCCCTGATGTGTTTCACCATCACTTCCAACTAATCCGGCACGGTCAATTGCAAATACTACCGGCATATTCTGTATACAAACATCGTGAAGAATCTGATCGTATGCACGCTGCAAAAATGAAGAGTAAATGGCTACAATCGGATGCAGTCCGCCAGCTGCCAGTCCTGCTGCAAAGGTTACTGCATGCTCCTCTGCAATCCCTACATCAAAAAATCGTTCCGGAAACATATTATGAAAACGCTTTAAGCCAGTGCCATCAGGCATCGCTGCAGTAATTGAAACAATCTCCGGATTACGCTGTCCAAGCTTACACATCACAGTAGAAAATACATCCGTATAATTGGCTTTGTCTCTGTTTTTCTTAGGCAGACCGGTCTCAATTTCAAAGGGTTCCGCTCCATGGAATCTTGCCGGATGACGCTCCGCCGGAGCGTAGCCTTTTCCCTTTTGGGTAATGACATGAATGAGAACCGCACTTTTACATCGTTTGGCTTCTTTCATAACACGAACCATGGCATTGACATCATGTCCATCTACCGGTCCCAAATAAGTAAGTCCCATATCTTCAAAAAACATTCCGGGTATCACCAGGTGCTTGAAGCTGCTCTTGGCTCTTCTTATGCTTTCAACTACGCCTTCTCCCTTTTTGGATTTCATCAGCGTATTGTAGACGCCTTCCTTAAGATCAAGATATTTCTCAGCAGTTCTAACATCATTCAGATACTGTGAGACACCTCCGACATTCTCCGATATAGACATATTATTGTCATTTAGAATGATAATAAAATTCGTATCCAGTTTGGAGGCATTGTTCATAGCCTCATAAGCCATTCCTCCGGTCAACGAGCCATCTCCAATAACAGAGACCACCGTGTGATGCTCTCCCTTAATATCTCTTGCCTTGACCATACCAAGACCTGCTGAGATCGAGGTTGAACTATGTCCTGTATCAAAGCAGTCACAACAGCTTTCCTTTCTCTTTGGAAAACCACTCATACCGCCAAATTTTCTAAGATTTTCAAATCCTTCTCTTCTTCCCGTCAGAAGCTTATGCGTATAGGATTGATGACCAACATCCCAGATAATCTTATCTGTTGGAAGATCCAGACTCAGATGCAGTGCCATCGTCAGTTCTACCGCTCCAAGATTAGAGCCTAGATGTCCTCCCGTAACGCTGATGCTTTGCAAAAGGAATTCTCTTATTTCTGCTGCAAGAACAGGGTAATCTTCTTTGGCAATTGCTTTAATATCATTTTCTTTTTTGATTTGTTCCAGCAGACTTCCATTCTCTATCCTGCCATCGTATTGCGAATTATCAATACTCTCCATGCTGTCTATCCCCCAAAACTACATTTTTCTGCTGACCAAACGTCGGATCAATGCGATTACGATTTGTTTGGCCTCTTCTGATTCCGGTGTTAATGTCAATGTTGCTTCCGTTCCATAGGAATCCAGCATGGAAATCGCTTCAAGAGAGAAACGTTCCTGATCTTTTTTTGCTTCTTCCAGACCATAATAAGTTACATATGTTTTCTTATGATTCCGTTCATCACTTCCAACCGGCTTCCCAAGCACCTGCGTTGTACTTGTTATATCCAAGATGTCATCCTGAATCTGAAATGCCGTTCCTACCAAAGACCCAACCTTTTCAAACTGATCGACAACTTTTTCATCTGCTCCTGCCAGAATTGCTCCGCACATAAGCGCTGCTTCCAGTAGTGCAGCAGTCTTATTCTCATCGATAAAGAGTAATTCACCCAACTCCAGTTCATGATTCGTTTTCTCTGCTTCCACGTCAAGTGTCTGACCACCAATCATTCCATATATTCCTGATTTGTTAAAAAGCACCTGCAATGCCTTAATAATATTTTCATTGTCCTGTTGACTGCATAAGTCAAAAGCTCTCATAGCTGTTTCCATTGCATAATTGAGCAAACCATCTCCAGCTAATACGCCCATTGCCTGACCATATTTTTTATGCGTTGTTGGCATACCTCTTCTCAGCTCATCATCATCCATTTCCGGAAGATCATCGTGAACCAGAGAATAAGTATGTATCATCTCCAGCGCCGCCATAAAAGGTTCTACAATTTTCTTAGTACCTCCACACATGGTATAAATCTCCTGCATCAGGAACGGTCTAAGCCGCTTTCCGCCAACGCGAAAGCTATAATTCATGGCCTCAATTACAGTTTTCTGATAGCCTTCTTCCTTAGGAAGGTAAGACAGTATCTTTTCATTAACCTCTTTTGTTCTTGCCTCTATCATTGCTTCATAATTCATCTGTTTCACCCGCTTCGTTTAGTAACAATACTTTCTTCTCTACTTTATCTATTTCATTATTGCAAAGCTTCAGCAGCTCCATGCCTTCCTGATATAATCGAAAAGACTCCTCTAATGCAATATCCGGATTTTCTAATTGTTTAATCATTTCTTCCAGACACGCAAATCGTTCTTCCAGTGACGGTTCCTTCTGCTCTTTTTGTTTCAACTCTGACTCCACCTTTCAATCTGTTCCTGATCTCTCCTGATGATTTCTGTTACCGTTGTTTGAAGGACTCCATCCACCAGGTGTATGGATACCCTGTCATTACAGTTGACCTGATCCACGGTTGTCACTGCTTTATTTGCATTATCACTGACAAATGAATATCCCTGATTCAGCTTATCAAGCGGTGAACGCCCCTTCATCTGTTCCAGATAGATATTGAACCGGTGTTTTTTCTCTCTAAGCTGTTGATTCATTAATTCATTGAGTTGTTCTTCTATTGCAATCAGATATCTTCTTTTCTCATTTAAGACACTGGCCGGAGATAAATGTTTTAGCTTTAATCGTTCTCTGTCCAAAAGATTCTTCTTCTTTTCCAGAACATGCTGCAAACGGTAATCAAATGCTTCTTTATATTCCGTCATTTGCTGTGTTAAAATATTTAGCTCATATACTGCCAGTTCAGCTGCTGCAGAAGGTGTCGGTGCCCGAAGATCCGCAACAAAATCCGCAATTGTAATATCTGTTTCATGTCCAACCGCAGAAATAATCGGAGTTTTGCAATCAAAAATCGCCTGCGCCACACACTCCTCATTAAACGCCCACAAATCTTCCATGGAACCACCGCCGCGTCCGACAATAATCGTATCTACTCCATATTGCTCCAATGCCTGAATTCCACGCACAATACTCTCCTTGGCCTGTTCTCCCTGCACCAATGCCGGATAGAGAATAATTTGTAAATAGGGATTTCTTCTGAGTGAAATGTTGATAATGTCCTGAATTGCGGCACCGGTTCTGGCTGTAACAACACCAAGTGTCTTAATGCAGGAAGGAATTGCCTGTTTATATTCAGAAGCGAACATTCCCATCTCTTCGAGTCTTTGCTTTAATGCCTCAAACTGCTCGCTTAGATTGCCCTGCCCATCCTGCTCTACTGTCTTAACATAGAGTTGGTATTTCCCATCTCTCTCATATACTTCTACGCTGCCGGCAGCTACAACCTGTTGCCCCTCCTGCATTCTAAACTTCAGACCTGACCGGTTAGATGCAAACATTACACATGCAATTGCTGCCTTTTCATCCTTTAAAGTAAAATAGATATGACCTGAGGAATGATACTTTAGATTACTGACTTCCCCTCTAACAGAAACAAGCCCAAGCAAATAGTCCTGGGCAAACATATTTTTAATATAAGAATTGACCTGCACTACGGAATATATATTCTTAGCCCGCAAATCTGACACCTACTCTTTGGATGTGAATTTCGCAAGCACACCATTAACAAACTCAGCAGACTTATCCTGACCGTACTTCTTAGCCAGTTCTACTGCTTCATTAATTGCTACCGATTCAGGAACATCCTCATCATATTTCATTTCATACAAAGCAAGTCGAAGAATCGTCAGTTCAACCTTTCCGATTCTCTTCGTAGACCAGCCGGTAACCTCTCTGTCAAGCATCTCATCTAGTTCATCAAGGTGACTGATTGCCGCATTTAACTTATCAGTAACTTCAGTTCTGACTAAATCCTCTGTCTGATTCTCTTCATCTTCATAAAACAGGGCAGTCTGTTCTTCCATCTCACCTCGTTCATTGAACTCTACACGAAACAAGAGTTTAAAGACCTGCTCTCTGATTGTTCTTCTGCTCATCTTTATTGTCCTTTTGGCATATTAACAGATGCAATACGGATATTCACATCAGCAACCGTAAGTCCTGTCATATTCTCTATCGCTGTTTTCACTTTTTCCTGTACTTTCTGACAGGTCTGCGGAATATTGTATCCATATTCCAAAATAATTGCGAGATGAATGGTAACAACATTCTCGATAATGTCAACCTTGACACCTTTCGTCAGACTCTTCATTCCCACCTTGCTCATCAATTCATTGGTAATATTACCAATCATGGCTGACACACCAGGGATTTCAGTAGCCGCGAGGGATGCAATCATTGCAACCACATCATCAGCAATCTGCACAGTTCCAATCTTTTCTTCGCTCTGTGATAAAGTTATATTTTTAGAATCCATATTGTCCTCCATTTCCATTTTTCAATACTCTGATTATAGCAGAGCCGTAATTGTTTGGCAAATACTCTTTATAGCCAGAAGCTCATTGTTCTTTGATCCTCAGACGTTACATACTCTATCGATGTTACATCTGATGGCAGATAATCTAATATTCCCTGATTGGTCAGCAATTCATTGTACATATTCTGATATACTGCCTCGTCTGAACATTTAATTGTAACAAAACGTTCCCCAGACGCATAAGCATCATCAAATACTGCCGAAAGATGTTCTTCATCATAACCTGCAAAATAAAGATTCTCCATGACATAGTAATTCGCTTCTGTTGCCACGCAGCATGGCAATGGAACAACATTGGTGCTTTGATGTGTTCTCTCCAGTTCCGCTGTGGTGATATTTAGAAATTCATAGTTCACTTCCTGATCACTGGCCGCCACGGCGGCATTATCAGCAGAATAGCTCGAGTCACCCCAGGTAGGGTCCACATAATAATAAGCGCCATCAATATTCACAAGGTTCCAGGCATGTCCTTCCCCTGTAGCCACACGACCGACTACCATGGTGCTTGCTACACCAAGTCTTTCCAGCAGATACTGCATTGCTTTCACATATCCCTGACATACTGATTTACCATAGAGAAAAACGGATAGGATATTCTGATTATCTCTTGCCGTTGGATCATATTCCGTATGTCTTACAATATACTCATAGACGCCTTTTACCTTTTCATACTGGCTTGCATTAGCCGGAATAGTGGCCTGCACCTGCGCAAAATACTGATCTAACGCTAACTGATAACCTGCACTTTCTTCGCGGGTATAGGTATATCTGCCCGAAAAAGTAAAATAGCTTCCGGTACTATCCTCATGACGCATATAGGTATATCCATCAATCCAGAAGATCTCCGGATGGTCATAAAACATACATAAAAAGGCATACTGTAGTGCATCTGCATTATCTGTAGAGATACGAATATTCTCCTGACTGTTCTCTACTATTGTAAGAAGTTCTACATATAAAGTATGATACTGCGCATCCATGGTATCATAACAGTATCGCCCCGTCTGCAATGATTTCGTCTGTTCAATGCTGGTATCCGTTAATCCAATCTCATCTCTTGCTTTCTGCTGTTCACCAACATCCGCAGAAACTTCGACCGGTGTACTCTGTTCTTCCACAACCGGTGCGACATAGCCGGTTCCACCAGCCGGTCCGGCTACCATCTGGTTTTCTCCCTGCGCCGGTGTCTGGCTGACAGGGCGCGGTCCTGAATCAATACGATCCTTTGACGCACATCCGGCAATCAATAAAAAAACAAGGATACAAGCAATTCCCAATTTACAATATTTCGTCTTTGGCTTCATTTAATCCCTTCCAAATTCACTGAGCTGTAAGTCCGGATTTCTCTCCAGTGTCATACCTACACTCCACGCATTAATAAACAATAACAACGGGTTGCCTTTCAAATCCTGAATCTTCTTCATATCAGAAGTACCGCTAAGTTTTGCCACATCAATCTTCTCTGCATTTTCAATCCAGCGGATATGCTCATATGGAAGCGGTTCCATCCTGATTTCAACATTATACTCATTTTCCAGGCGATATTTTAGAACTTCAAATTGAAGAACACCAACGACTCCAACAATAATCTCTTCCATTCCTGAGGAAATCTCCTGAAAAATCTGAATCGCACCTTCCTGTGCAATCTGATTAATTCCCTTTACAAACTGTTTTCTTTTCATGGTATCCACCTGACGCACTCTGGCAAAATGTTCCGGTGCAAAGGTCGGAATTCCTTCATATCGAATGTCTTCTCCCGGCATACAGATGGTATCTCCAATCGAGAAAATACCCGGATCAAATACACCAATAATATCTCCGGCATACGCTTCGTCAAGAATCTTTCTCTCACTCGCCATCAGCTGTTGTGGCTGCAATAGTCTTAGGGTACGTCCGCCCTGCACATGCTTCACATCGATATTGGCATCAAAACGTCCGGAACAGATTCGCATAAATGCAATTCTGTCCCGATGCGCTTTATTCATATTGGCCTGTATCTTAAATACAAATGCTGAAAAAGGTGTTTCGACCGGATCCACCAGTCCCTGCTCTGATTTACGGGCAATGGGTGTCGTTGTCATCTGTAAAAAGTGTTTCAAAAAGATCTCTACACCAAAGTTAGTAAGTGCCGATCCAAAGAATACCGGTGTTAATTGACCTGATTGTACTGTCTCCAAGTCAAATTCTGCACTCGCTGTATCTAAAAGCTCAATCTCGTCAAAGAGCTTTGCTCTGGCATTCTCGCCAATCGCTTCCAGGATTGCCTGTTCATCATCAATAGGAATAACATGCGTCTCGCCTTCCTTCGTTCCCTTCTGGGTATCTGAATAGGTAATTACGCACCTCTCCTGTCTGTCATATACACCTTTAAAATTCTTACCTGATCCAATTGGCCAGTTCATCGGGCAAGTCTCGATTCCCAACTCTTTCTCAATCTCATCAAGTAAATCCAATGTTTCATTGGCATCCCGATCCATTTTATTAATAAAAGTAAAGATTGGAATTCCCCGCATTCCGCAGACCTTGAATAATTTTCTCGTCTGCGCTTCTACACCCTTAGATGCATCAATTACCATTACTGCAGAATCCGCTGCCATAAGGGTACGATAGGTATCTTCTGAGAAATCCTGATGTCCCGGGGTATCCAGGATATTGATACAATAGCCATCATATTCAAACTGCAGTACTGAAGAAGTGACTGAAATACCTCTCTCCTTCTCGATCTCCATCCAGTCCGAAACCGCGTGTCGTGCAGTTGCTTTACCTTTCACACTTCCTGCCAGATTGATTGCTCCTCCATATAGAAGCAGCTTTTCTGTCAAAGTAGTCTTTCCTGCGTCCGGATGGGAGATGATTGCAAATGTCCTTCTCCGATTAATCTCATTGGCTATGTTACTCACTTCTGTTCCTCCTAAAGCATAGAGTTTCCACTGATTTGTTGAGAAACTCCTAAGTATTTTAATACCGTTGCACCAATATCTGCAAAGGTATCCCTGGTACCGTAATTCTTGGGTTCAATCTTCTTGCCATACATTACAAATGGTGTATATTCTCTGGAATGATCTGTCGATTGCGTATAAGACGGATCGCATCCATGATCTGCAGTAATCATCAGGACATCATCCTCTCTGAGTTTTTGCAGTATTTCCGAAAGGCGTTCATCAAAATATGTTAATGCCTTCGCATACCCGTCTATATCATTACGGTGCCCGTATAGCATATCATAATCTACCAGATTGATAAAGCATAACCCTTCAAAATCCCGATCCATATATGCAAGGCTCTTTTCAATACCGTCCTGATTCCCTGTTGTATAAACAAAATCGGTTACTCCGCGTCCTGCAAAAATGTCTTTGATTTTACCAACAGAAAGCATTTCCATACCGCTTTGCTTCACCTGGTCCAGCATTGTGATTCCGGGCGGTTCAAGAGAGAAATCATGCCTTCTGGTTGTTCTTGTATAGTTCCCATTTTCTCCGATAAACGGTCTTGCAATGACACGTCCTACTGCATGCTCATTACACAATATTTTTCGTGCAATCTTACAGTATTCATAAAGCTGTTCTACCGGAACCACATCCTCATGCGCTGCAATCTGAAACACGCTGTCTGCTGATGTATAAACAATCAGGTCTCCTGTCTTTACATGCTCATCGCCATATTTCTTAATTACTTCCGTTCCGGAATAAGGCAGATTACACAATATGCCATGACCGGTTTGTTTCTTAAATTCATCTAAAACCTCATCAGGAAAGCCATTTTGATATACCGGTAATGGGTTCTTGGAAATCAAACCGCTGATTTCCCAGTGTCCTATGGTGGTATCTTTTCCCCTGGATGCTTCCTTCATTCTTGCAATGGCAGCCTTCGGGTTCTTAACACCTTCTGCCCAATCTACACCATCAATATTAAAAAGTCCCAGTTCTTTCATGTTTGGCATATTAAAATAACGACTAGTTGCCGCAGCCCTAAGTGTGTTGGTTCCGGCATCTTTATACTGTGCTGCATCCGGCATTTCACCGATTCCAACACTATCCAGTACAATCAGAAATACTCTCTTCATTTGTCTGCCTCCATTCTATGTATACTAGTAATATCCAGATATTGAAAACAATAACAAAAGAATATCACATTTTGTATATTTATTCAATTGTACTTACCGGTGTAATGATAATGCTCTCGCCTGCAATTCCGGTCTTTCTTGCAACGATATCGATGATTTGTGCGCACTGTGAATCACTTAACTCTGACAATCCAACCACAACATCTGCACTATCACCTGTAATACTGACAACCACCTCGCTAAACCCTTTGGCTTCCAGCATGATTTCTGCCGAAGCTTCCTTTTCTGCAATATCAGTCATCATAATCATGGCCTGTGTTGCTTCCTTTCTGGACGCTTCATCCGCTGTTGAACTATTGATAACTTCCAGAAGCATTTCTCTGTTCTGAGGCCTGGTCTGTTCCTTAATGAGTCTCGCAGAAGCAAGACTTGTCACGCTGGTTGTTGAGGTATAAACAGCAACTCCGGGTTCCTCTTCTACTGTCAGTGACGCATTAGCGGACACACTTTCCTCAATCATTTCTGCCATTTCTTCATCCATGTAATCCTGTGCAATAACTACTGTATCTTCATCCAGACTCTCAATCTCTGCCATTTCAATATCTTCTGCTGAAATATCCAGTGCCGAAGCTTCAATCTCCTGGTTGTCTGTACCAATCAGTGCCGTTACATCTTCTCCGCCCGTTTCCAAATCGGTAAGTTCAGATATCATCGTTTCGTCCTTTACCTGATTGCCTGTAAAATTCAGATAACCGGCCACAGCAATCATTATCGCAAGTGCAGTAATCATAATCTGATTCTTTTTCAACATTCTTTTCAAATCTCTTTCCCCGCTTCCTATTCAGATTTCATTGTTACTACTCTAATCTTATGAATTTCAAGATCAAATAATGCCTGAACAACTTCTGTTATCTGTACAACAATTACAGGATTGTCAGCTCCCTGTGCAACTACTACCACGCCTTCCACTTTGGGATATAATACTGTTGTTTCATACGGGAGTTCATTTCCTTCCTGGTCTGTATAAAATACGGTCATTTCACTTTGCTGCGTTTGGTTGCTCTGTTCCTCTGTACCAATGTCCTCACTGCTGCTGCTCTCCTCATCCTTTAAGATAATTCGTTCATCAGAGGAATGAAATGTCAGCATCACAGATACTTCTCCGACGCCTTCCATCGTGGATAATACATTTTCCAGTCTTTCTTCCAGAAATGCCCCGTAAGTCTGGTATCCCATTTCATTGCCGGCTGCAATTGCTTCGCTGCCGGTTGTATCTATCTGCACCGATTCCTGTGTAGCAGATGTTTCCTTTTTCTTTCCTTCTATCGGCCATACAATTACCATCAGAAGGATTCCGCTCAGAATCAGCACAAGCAGGTTCTCTTTTCGAAACATTTGCCTGATTTTCTCATTCTCCCATAGTTTCTTCCAGAACTTTTCCATCTGAAACGCTCCCTTCCGGCTGTAATGCTTCTTCATAAGTAAGAATAATCTCACTGACACGCTCCGGTTCCTGTAGATTCAGATAATCTACTGTCAGTTCTTCTGATGCCTCACTCCATACGCTCTCATACTCCGCCATCTTATTAATCGATTGCAGCAGCTCTTCTCTTGACTCAGAATTGACCAGGGGCCAGAACAAAACGATTACTACACAGAGGTCCAGCAGCTAACGAACATACTTTTCATATTCTGCATTGGGTACAAGATGAAGAATCAATTCTGCAATAGTCAGAAAGATTCCTGCTGTTTTCATACACTCCAGCCATGCTTCCATAGTTATCACCTCTTATTTCCCATCAGTTGCTCCCCCTAAGAGAAGCGACCATCGCGACTGTAACAAAGTTAAGGGCAAATGCAGATGCAAGTATTTTTAACAGCTGCAGACTGCCACTTCCTATGCGATCGCTGCATTGTACAATGCGAAAATCTGTTACCATTCCAATCAGTGCGCTTCCGCCCTTTAATACCAGAACAATAACGGTAATTCTCACCAGCGGAACAACACATAACAGGATCATTACAACGAGAATCACTGCGCCTATTCCATTCTTCAATAAAAGCAATGAGCCTGTTACCATTTGCAATGTAGCATCTGTAACATTTCCAACCCCCGGAATTGCTGCGAGTATTTTCTTAGCAGCACCATAGCCCACTCCGTCCAATACCGGAGATACCAGTCCCTGTATAATTCCAAGGCCCCCAATAACAGTCATGCAGGTCTTTTGCACATACTGAATGAGCTTCAGCAATAATCTCAGCAACGAGGCCATCCGATCCTCTCCGGAGATTCCATTGATAATTGTAAGGAACATATAAATACAGCATCCCGGAATTAGAAGTATTTTCATGAGTCCCCATACAACATAGATTCCCAGCATCGCGATCTGATAAAATCCGGTCGCTGTACTACTGCCCACTGCAACTCCTACAGCGATAAAATAGGACGGTAATAACACCTGTAGGAATTCTATCAGATGGGTAATACATTCATCCGCAATTTGCGTTGCCTGCATAAAGGCATTCAGTAAGTAGATTGCAAGCAGCAAATAGATAAAGTAATACCCTAAAGAGACAATCTGCCTGTTCTCACAAAATCCTGCGAGATTTTTGCATAACGCTGCAAGAAGACCACTAAGAATGATGACTGCAAACAGTTCTTTTTGTGCGGCTGCCTCCTCCTTAACCGATTCCACTGCTATCTTACACAGATTCGCAGGAGAAATCAGAATTTCACCATGAAGAGCCTTTTCCAACAATTCCTTCATGGAAGGTGTATCCTGTGGCAGACTATCTTCTACACTTTCCTGCGCCTCTGTAAAATCATATTCTCCTAACAATTCATCTTTCAGTTCAGTCGCATTTACCTGTAGCGATAACATAAAAAACAATACAAACGAAATAACTAATCTATACTTTCTCACAAAGTCAGCCCTCCAATCATCTCAAGTAAGGTGCTAAGAATGGGAACGCCAAGAAGCAACACCGACATTTTGCCAAACGTTCTGATTCCATCTGCAATTGAAAGCATTCCATTTTCACGACAGATTGCAGCTGAGAATTCCGTTATCATTGTTATTCCAACGGCCTTAATCAGAATTGCCAGATAAGAATTGGCAGGTTCGAGCATCGTCAGAAGGTCACTGATGGATGTAAATATTACGATGGCCTTTCCTAACACATTGCAAAGAATCAAAAAAGCACAGGCTAGGGATAGCCCAATTGCTGCCATCGGTTCCTTAGGACGAATCATTTGTATCATCAGCATAGCCAAGATGCCAAGTATAGCGATTCTAATTGCATCCAAAGTAATCTCCTATTCTGCCATAAAACATAAATGTTTCCTGTGCTTCTTAGATTTCAAACAATTCCTTAATCAGAAGAAACAGATCCAGGATATAGGGAACAATCCAGGTCAGCACCAGAATCAGTCCTGCAAGGCTGAGTAGAAATGCCTGTTCTTCGCGTCCGCTGTGTTTTAGTACCTGATTCAGAATTGTTATCAGGATTCCAACTGCTGCAATTTTTAGTATCAGATTTTCACTCATGCACCCTTCCCCAATTCTATACCAGTAGAATCACCAGACCAATTCCGGTACAGCCGCCAAGATATAGATAGGTCTTTCCTTTCTTTTCATATTCCTGATCCAGATATTCTATTTGCCTTGCTACTTCTTCCATACTTCGATCCAGCAGACCAATGAGCAATGTTATGTCCCAAACACCCCCAAACAAAGCAATTTCTTCAATGCAATGCACATCCTCTTCCTTCAGCCATGTTTTTTGTACCATTGCCTTTAAGGCTGCTTTCCATGTGTCTTCAAATGTCTGACCTTCTAATTTCATTTGTTTGTTCATTGTCAGGAAGCATTCCTCATAAGGTGCCCTGGCCTGCCTGGCCATATGTTGACATGCATCCTCCAGCGAAGCTCGTTTATATGTAATTTCACTTTTCAAAAAGATCAACAGCTGTCCTAGATATTGCAATTCTTCTCTTCGTTTTCTGATTTCAAGTGCAAGAAAATACCCATATAAAAAGCAGCCCATAACAAGCAGTCCCGCACCAATCCATTTGCCAATCATAGCAATTGACCTGTCGCGTTATCGCTTAGTGGCTTGGCGTTTTCATCATAAATTCCAAGGAGCGTTCCTGCTCCGTTCTGTTTCCCCAACAGAACAATCCGCTCAAAGATTTTTTCCTTCATAATCTCCTCCAAATAGCGCTTACGGTATAAATCCTCTATTCCACTGCCATGTACCGTAGCAATCACCTTACAGCCGCAGCTGATTACCTGTTGCATTGCAATCATATCCGTCGTACTCCCCAACTCATCCACTGCGATCACGTCCGGATTCATGGAACGAATCAGCAGCATCATGCCAATGGATTTGGGGCAGGCATCCATTACATCCGTACGGCTTCCCAAATCGTTACACAATCTTCCCCTGTAAGTTCCACCAATCTCAGAACGTTCGTCTACAACGCCGACATTTCTGCCTCTGTCTAACACACCTCCGTCAGAAATCTGACGAATCAGGTCTCTTAACAAAGTAGTCTTGCCGCATGCCGGTGGGGAAACAATTAAGGTGTTGCACAAATGATGATTCAGATATAAATACGGCAAGACCAGATTAGCACAGCCAATCTTTTCATGTGCAATTCTGATATTAATACTTGCAACCGGATGAATTGTGACAATCCCATCATCGCGCACAACAGCCTGTCCCGCGATACCAACACGATGCCCTCCTGCCATCGTCAGATATCCCTGCCTGATTTCTTCTTCGTAGGCATAAATCGAGTAGTGACATAGATGCGACAGAAGCGCATCCATGTCCTCCTGTTGCATCCAGAAGGCGGATGCTTCATTCTGACATCGCGCCCCCTGATGATTCACCATATATTCATGATTACCGCAAAGCACCCTGATCGGGCGGTTACATCGCATTCTGATCTCCTGCAATCCTTTAAGACCTGCAATCCCTTCCGCCAATGAATCAAACATCGGTGGAAACAATGCTTTCCTTTCAATATATGAGGTGTTGTCCATTTTATTCCACTCTCACCATCTCTTTTTGCAATCGTTTCATTATTTTCTTCTCTAATCTGGATATGTAGGATTGGGAAATACCGAGTAACTGCGCAACTTCTTTTTGCGTCATTTCCCTGCCATCCTTTCTGTTTAAGCCAAATCGCAGCATCACAATCGTTTTTTCACGTTCCTTTAGTTTTTCCACCGCCCGAATTAAGAGTTTTCTCTCTACTTCATTTTCCAGATCTCTGTAGATAACATCCTCGTCGGTTCCAAGAATATCTGAAAGTAACAGTTCATTTCCGTCCCAGTCTACATTTAACGGCTCATCAATAGAGACCTCCATTCGCGTCTTGTTATTACGTCTTAAATACATTAATATCTCATTTTCAATACAGCGAGATGCATATGTCGCAAGCTTAATATTCTTTTCCGAGCGAAATGTATTAATTGATTTAATCAGGCCGATGGTTCCAATGGAAACCAGATCCTCCACGCCGATTCCGGTATTGTCAAATTTCTTTGCGATATAAACGACAAGTCTGAGATTATGTTCTATTAAAATCGGTTTTGCAGTCGCTTCCTGTCCGTTTTCCAGCATTTGTATCATTTTTCCTTCTTCCACCGGGTCAAGCGGGGATGGCAACACATCCGTTCCTCCTATATAATGTAATTCTCTTACATTATTCTCATCCGACTTTTTATTACTTTTTCCAAGCAACCAGCATAAGCGTACCGGTAATGTCAATTCCATTTTTATCTCCTCCTTTTCTACCAAACTGATCGTCCTGCATCAGGACAAATATCCCATATGTAACAACATCTGATAGCTGCCGCTTCCGGATAACCGGTCAGGGCAAAGTGCTATCATCATTTCTTTTGCGATCAATCGTCTTGTGCCATTTTCTATGATTACGTCCTTTACCAGAATGCCGGGTAAAACTCCGCTGATTGTTCCAACGCAGTGATAGGGAATCACAAACACCCCCCGTGACAAGGCCAGGTCTTCTGTCATAATATCATCCATGCCCGGAAGCATTCGCTGTTCCATTACCGAAACATTACGTCCCGTCAATGGTTCTCTTAATGCATTTCCGGTGTCCCCCAGGGCTTTGACCTGAATCATCTGACCTTTATAATGCAACGTAACGGTATAGAACCCTTTTTGTTTCTGGCGAAGCCAAAATGAGGTCAGGAGGAAAAAGAGCAGGAGAACACACCAAAGCTCATTGACATTGATTGCACTCCACCTTTCAAATCTCAAAAACAATCCAAGTCCTCCGGAATAATATAAGCCACTGAACACAATAACGACGACTTGAGACCTCTTCTTCATCTGTGCTTCACCAACCTTGTTCAGCACAAACCACAGCCACACACTCTCCAGCAAAAGTCCTAAGCTCCACCGCAACGGTTGTGGAAATATCAACCCAAGCACTGTTGTTCCCGACCAGATCCCGGCATAGAGCAAAAGACGTTTCCACCACAGTTTTAATATCTTAATAAGGCCCAATTCCCTTTTCTGCCAGACAAGAAGTCCCAACAGAAGAAGTATGCACATTAGAAAATTTTTGACCAACAGTACATCCACGTACACAGTATAGTGATATTCTCTCACCCCAGCCTCCCTGTTTTCTATTCCATCATTATAGCCAATTAGCACGGCGAAATATGTCAAAGGCACTCCTGCATCTTTATTTTCTTACGGCAAATTTCTGCATTAAATGTAAAAGGTCTGTCGCACTTTTCAATTGCACAAAAAAAGCTGTGAAAAATGCTTTTGCATTTCTCACAGCTACTCAAATCATGTATTTTTATTCTTTACCGTCTTCTTCGCTCTTGTTCTTGCTGGCTGTTTTGATAAAGGTTGGAATATCATAACTCTGTTCCTTTATCTTAGAGTTGAATTTACCATTAAAGGTCGGGATATTGCTTGTTCCGGTAAATAACGTCTTGGGCTTGTCCCCTGCCTGAATTCCCGAAGTCGGTACTGCCTGTCCTGTCGGTCGTGCACTTACTCCTGCAACATTTGGAATCACTGTTGTATTCCCACTCGTAACTCCGGATACAGTCTTTGCCTTAAATCCTGGGCGATAATCCTTTGCACTCGTAATCTTACTTGCATATGTAACCGGCGGTTCAATTCCGGTTGCAATTACAGTTACAACACAGGTGTCTGTCATGGATTCATCCACTCTTGCACCAAAGATTACATTAACTTCATCTCCGGTAATTCCTTCTATGTATTCTGCTGCTGCAGCAGGATCATAAAGGGTAATATCACCGGTAACATTGATAATAATATCTGACGCATCGGATATCGTTGTCTCAAGAAGCGGGCTCTGTACTGCCATCTGAACTGCATCCAGGGCTTTGTCATCACCGTTACCCATACCAATTCCCACATGAGCAACGCCCTTATCCTTCATAACCGTCTGCACATCAGCAAAATCAAGATTGATATCAGATGGAACATTAATCAGATCAGTAATACCACGAACTGCCTGCTGTAACACTTCATCAGCTTTACGGAATGCATCTCTAAATGAAGTACGTTTGTCCACAATTTCAAGAAGCTTTTCATTGGGAATAACAATCATGGTATCTACATTACCTTTTAAATTCTCAATACCAATCATCGCATTGTCCATACGTTTCTTCTGTTCAAATGCAAAAGGCTTTGTAACAACCGCAACAGTCAGACATCCCTGTTCTTTTGCAAGTTTTGCAACTACCGGGGCTGCTCCTGTTCCGGTACCGCCACCCATTCCTGCGGTAACAAATACCATATCAGCACCCTGAATTGCTTCTGTAATCTCATCTGCACTTTCCTCTGCAGCCTGTTGACCAACTTCCGGCTTAGCTCCAGCACCAAGTCCTTTGGTGAGTTTCTCACCAATCTGAATTAAATTGGTAGCTTTACATAACTGTAATGCCTGCTTGTCAGTATTTACTCCAATATATTCAACGCCAATAATTCCTTCATCAATCATTCGATTAACAGCGTTATTACCTGCTCCACCTACACCTACTACAAGAATCTTAGCAGCTGCATCTGATTCCATACAATTTATTTCCAGCAAGATCTTACTCCTCCTAATACTCTCATTTTGACAATCTAAAAATATCATATAATTATTTAATGAAATTATCAACCCATTTTATCAATAAAATTGCTTCTATTTTGACCTCGTTGACTAGTTGGGTCAAATTTATCCACATTCTCAATCCTCTCGCTACTCTTCATCCAGTGTAAATGTTATATCCTCTGAACCATCTTGATAATTGTCCATATGTAATACCCCGCTTTTTCCCGCCAGCTGTGGCAGAATTGCATCTAAACGCTGGATTTTCTCTTCAATCATTTGATTCTCTCCCATTGTAACACGGACATCTCCAAAATATAAAGTCATTTTATAGGCATCATCAAAATAGATCCGATCAGTGACAATACTGTATTTTTCGAGCATCTGTGTTACATTTAGGATTGTTTGAAAGATATCCTGATTTTCCACCGGCAAAGGTTCATACATCACAAAATGATCAAACTTTAATCCGGTTACCAACGGAATTCCAACGGTCTGAACCGAAGCATTCTCCACGATCACACCATCCTTATCAAAATACATATAGCTTCCCAGATATTCTACATATCCAGCCAGAGCTTTCTCATAAACAGTTATTTTGATGGTATTACGATCGAGGACATCCACGTCCATCGTTTCGATAAACGGGATATCCGTAATACTCTTATTGCTGTATTTGAAGGAAAGAAAAAGCGAGTTATCTCCAAATCTTCCCACTTCAATCATTTCTCTGATTTCCTGGGCAGAATAATGTTTGTTCCCTTCAACATACACATTGGTCACCTGAAATTTCGCAAGAAAAATCCAGAATGTAAAGAGCAGTGCTGCAACACCCCCCAGTATGACGCAGGCTATGATTTGTTTATGTATCAGGGTATCATAATCTCTCATACTTCCTCCTTTTGTTACTCCTTAAAAAGGGTTACTCCCAGTTTCTGAAAATCTCCAATGATATCTTCGTATCCTCGTTCTATGAAAGATACCTTTTTCACAAGGCTCTCTCCCTCAGCCATAATTCCGGCAATTACCAGCGCTGCTCCTGCACGAAGATCTGTTGCTTCAACAACAGTTCCCTTTAGTTGAGCAATTGGATGTATCGTAATCCCATGCTCCTGCTTCGTGATATTCGCTCCCATTTTTTCCAATTCACCCAGATAAGCAAATCTCTGTTCAAACACCGTCTCCTTCAGGTAACTGTCTGCATCTGCCTTGGTTAATACAGTCGTTAACTGCGGCTGCAAATCCGTTGGAAATCCAGGATAAGCCTGTGTTGTTACATCAATACCACCTCTGAGCGCCCTGTCTGTCTTTATATAAATGCGCTGTTCTTTTACTCGTACAAAACAATCCATCAGACTAAGGACATGGAGCAGGGCATTCAGTTCCTGTATCGGAGCATTGGTCAGACAGATATCACCTCCTGCACCGGCAGCTGCTAAAAGATAAGTTCCGGCGACAATACGCTCCGGCGGAATCGAATATACAACCGGATGAAGTGAATTGCCTGTAATCGTAAGTGTTCTGGTACCCACTCCCTTAATAATTGCTCCTGCACTACGCAGGAAATCACACAAAGCTTCAACTTCCGGTTCTCTGGATGCATTGGACAGAACTGTTGTCCCCTTAGCCAAAACGGCAGCAAGGATTGCGTTCTGCGTTGCTCCAACACTTACAATCGGGAAATGAATATGCGTACCAGTTAGCTGTTTTGCAGTTGCAATAATACAATCATCCTGAATCGTTATGGAAGCCCCAAGTTGTTGTAATGCCATCAAATGCAGATCAATGGGCCGCTCTCCGATCACGCAGCCTCCCGGATAATATATCACAGCTTCCCCATATCTGCCAAGCATCGCTCCAAGTAAAACAATCGAAGAACGCATTCCCTGTACGTCTTTCTTCGGAAGTTCAATTGCCCCTCGCTCCTCATTTTGTATGGAAACTGTATGCCCCTCTATCGTGATACGGGCACCCAAGCGCCTTAAGAGCTGCAGCATCAGCCTAGTATCCTGAATCCTTGGGCAGTTGTGAAGAACAACCTCTCCCTTAATTAAAACGGACGCTGCCAGAATCGGCAGCGCTGCATTTTTTGAACCTTGTATTTCTACTTCTCCATAAAGTGATTGCTTTCCAGTAATCCGAATGGAATCCAAGCCCACACCATCCTACATTTTTCTAGACAGGCACTCCTTCTCGCAAAAGGCACCCATGTTAATATATGAGCTCAAACCAGAAAATGTGCATCATTCCTCTACTTTTATTGAACGGGACACTCGCAATACAATTCCTATTTCACATAACAGAAACACGACAGAAGAACCTCCATAACTGATAAAAGGAAGACTAATACCGGTGTTTGGTATGGAATTGGTAACAACGGCAATATTTAAAACAACCTGTATTGCGATATGTGCCATAACTCCGACAACAAGCAATGCGCTATATAAGTCATTGGCATTTACGGCAATCAGCAGGCAACGGTAAATCAGCAGAGCAAACAGCGCCATTACAACCAGGGCGCCTACCAGTCCCAATTCCTCACAGATAATTGAGAAAATCATATCATTCTGTGCTTCCGGAATGAAGCCAAGCTTCTGGACACTCTCTCCGATTCCTTTCCCCAGAATTCCACCCGATCCAATCGCGTAGAGCGATTGTAAGGTCTGATATCCTGTATCGGAGGAATAGCTCTCCGGATCAAGCCATGCAATAATTCTATCCTGTCTGAAATCGATCGCAACACCATTCTTACTCTGATAAATCGTTAGCAGTACATATCCTCCTGCAAACAGAGCAACCACAAGTATTCCCAAAAGATACCATTTGTAATTCTTTGTGGAAACAAAGACCACAACTCCTGCAATTCCCAATACAATAATCGCACTCGAAAGGTTATCTGAAATCTGCCAGATCAAAATGGCAAGTGCTCCGGGAACACCCATTGCAACTCCAATCCCTTTCCAGTCGCGAAGTCTCCCTGGTCCATTGGCAATAAATCCAGCCAGAAAAACAATCATAAACAGCTTAACCACTTCTGCCGGCTGAAGATTTACTATCTTAAGATCCAGCCATCTTGTTGCTCCATTGGCAGAAAATGCCAGCGGACTAAACAGCAAAAGCATCAAAATAACAGAACCAATAACAGCCGTACCCAGGATAACTTTTGATCGCATCCAATAATAGGATTTCATAAAAATAATGATAAACATTGCTCCCAGGCCAATACCAACTGCAACAATCTGTTTTCTAAGATAGAAATATGCACTATGCCCCTGCATACTGGCCTCATATGAACTGGTCGAGAATATCATCAGCATTCCAAAAATCAATAAAGCAAATACGACCAGAAGCAAAGTATAATCGAAAAAGTATTTTGTTCTTTTCTTCGCCACACCTATGCCTCCATTTTCCTGACAAGTTCCTTGAACTGATTGCCTCTTACTTCATAATTTGGAAACATTCCCCAACTGGCACATGCCGGTGAAAGTAACACTGCTTCCCCATTCTTCGCTTTCTTCGCAGCCACATCAACTGCTTCTTCCAGTGAATTAACAAGAATCACATTCTCAAATCCATGACGGGTCGCACATTCCTTAATCGCTTCTTTGGTCTGCCCTAAGAGAATCAACCACGTCACCTTGCCCTGAAAGCTTTCAATCCATTCATCATATGTATTCTGCTTATCGTATCCTCCGCCAATCAGTACTGTCTTTCTGTTCATTGCCTGAATTCCTTTGATGGCAGCATCCGGATTGGTTCCCTTAGAATCATTGTAATAATCCACGCCCGCAATGGTTGCGACATACTCGATTCTATGTTCAACTGCATGAAAATCCTTTATTGAAGCAATAATGTGTTCCATCTGAACCCCATAACTAATTGCCATTCCTAATGCAGCCATCACATTTTCAACATTATGTATTCCAAGAAGTCTCATCTCATGGATATTCATTATCTTGACAATCTGTTGACCATCGTCGTAGTAAATATCCTCCTCTTGAAGATAAATACCCGGATGTAATTGTTGTTTTGAAGAAAAATATAATGCACGCGCCTTCGTTCTTTTTCCAAATTCTCTTGTATAGGCATCCTCATAATTCAAGACGCAGGTATCCTCCTTGGTCTGATTACAGGCTACCGCTTCTTTGCATGCTACATAATTGTCCATCGTATGATGTCGATTCAGATGATCCGGAGTAATGTTCAAAATTGCAGATACTTGCGGATGAAAATCCTGAATCGTCTCAAGCTGAAAGCTGCTTACTTCTGCAACCGTAACATCAGAATCGGTTGTTTCCAGGGCAGCCATTGTATACGGATTGCCAATATTGCCAACCACAAAGGATTTTCCATAATAATCTTCCATAATTTTACCGGTTAATGCCGTAGTTGTAGTCTTTCCATTGGTACCGGTAATGGCAATAATCTTACCTTTGGCAAATTGATATGCAAGCTCTATCTCTCCCCATACCGGTATCCCCCGCTCCTTAAATTCATCAACAAATGGTGTATCTACAGGGATTCCCGGGCTCATCACCAGTAAAACAGACTTCTCTTTTACTTCCTTTGGAAGAATCCCGGAATAAATCTCTGCCTTTATTCCTTCCATTTTCTCCATAACCTTCTCTATCTCAAGATTTTCATTTTCATCAAAAATGACAGGATATGCTCCAATCTTTCCAAGTAAAATTGCTGCTGCTATTCCGCTCTTCCCCGCTCCCATAATCACAACGCTTTTTTCTGTTAAATTCATTTTCTCTACCTTTCCTGCTCGTTGTATTGGTTACTATTCTAGATTGCCATCAATGCAACCAGGCACAGTAATGCTGTTGCAATCGTAAACACGGTCACAATTCTGGTTTCAGACCATCCGCACATTTCAAAATGATGATGAATTGGTGCCATTTTAAAAATTCTCTTGCCATGTGTCAGTTTAAAATAGGATACCTGAATAATTACAGAGAGCACTTCAATCACATAAACAGCTCCTACAATCAATAGAAACAGCGGCATTTTCAACATATATGCTGATGCTGCTACAAATCCTCCTAACGCAAGAGAACCGGTATCTCCCATAAATACACTGGCCGGATACACATTAAAAAGCAAAAATCCAAGCAAAGCCCCAACTGCTGCACAGGTAATTGGTGTAATTCCACTACCGGTACCAATCGCTACAACTGTAAAGAAAGTTGCAACCATTACAGTTACACTGCTGGCCAAACCGTCTAATCCATCGGTAAAATTAGTGCCTGTATCGGTACCTATGACAACAAAAAACAGAAGTGGGATATTCCATAAGCCAAAATCAATATATTTGTTATCCATAAACGGAATCTTCATTGCAAGATCTACTTTGGCCACTTGTGTGACATAAAATGCAAAGATTCCAGTCATAATGAGCTGAAGTAACATTTTCTGCCATGCTTTCAGCCCCATGGAGCGCTTTAGAACCACTTTAATATAATCATCCAAAAAGCCAATCAATCCAAATCCCAGTGTCAAAAAAAGAATCGGGATAATATCAGGGTAATCCTTAATATAAAAAACTGATGTGATTACAATCGCTGTAAGAATCATCAGTCCCCCCATCGTTGGAGTTCCTGATTTCTTTAGATGTGTCTTGGGTCCTTCCTCCCGAACGGTCTGCCCAACCTTTAACCTTCTCAAGAATGGAATCACAAATGGTCCTAACACCACACTGATCCCAAAAGATAATAGTACCGGTATTACCATATCCAGATTCATTATTTCCTACAACCTTTCCACTTATTTCCCATCTGCTAATTATAATCCATCTCCTCCAGATAAGGAAGTATATTTTCAAATAACTATCTCACTAAAGGAGCTGCAATCTGACCACCATAATAAGTTCCCTGTGGGTGATTAATAATTGCCAGTGCAAGAACCTGCGGATTATCCGCCGGTGCAAATCCAATAAAAGAGGCGATATAAACACCATTACTTCTTGGCAACGTCTGACTGGTCGCCGTCTTTCCGCCGACACAATACCCCTCTACATATCCATTTCTGCCCGTGCCATTGGCCACTACCTGCTCCAGCATATATCTCATGCTTTCAGAAGTCTGTTCGCTGACTACTCCCGAAGTCATCGGATAAGTAAAGAATTGTGTGATATTACCTTCCTGATCCTGTGTCCGAAGGCCAAAATGAGGTGTTACCCGTACTCCTCCATTGATAATCTCAGAAACGGTTACCGCCATTTGAATTGGTGTAATCTGAAAGGACTGGCCAAAGGATACCGTTGCCAGTTCCACAAGCCCCATATCTTCTTCCTTATGCATAATGGTTGAAGCTTCTCCCGGAAGATCTATTCCTGTTTTTTTTAACAGGCCAAACTGCTCGAAATAGTCATAATATCGCTCGATTCCCAATCTTAGGCCAACCGCAACAAAAACAGGATTACAGGAATTCATCGTTGCTTCCAGAAAAGTCTGTGTTCCATGTCCTGCAATCTTATGGCAACGAATTCTTCGATCCTCTACTACTGTATATCCCGGGCAGGTAAAGGAGTCATCCATTGTTACCACACCTTCTTCCAGGCCTGCTGCTGCTGTAATTATCTTAAAGGTAGATCCAGGTTCATACGTATCATTGATACAATCATTTCTCCACATTTGATTTAGCGCATCCATCCGCTCCTCTTGTGAAAGGTTTTGATCTGCAACACCGCTTAGTGTAAATGGATCATTTAGTGAAAACTCCGGGACATTCACCATAGCCAGTATTTCTCCATTATTTGGGTTCATAACCAGAATAGAGACACTGTCTGCTTCTTTGGTAAGATAAGCCTGTTCTGCCAGCTGTTGGGCATACATCTGTATATTAAAATCCATGCTGATCACAAGATCATTGCCTGCAATCGGTTCTCTTCTTCGTTCTCCAAGCGCAGCCTGTTCCAAACCATGAGCATCTGTAACAGTTAGAATCTGTCCATTCGTCCCATGCAGATATTCTTCATATACAACTTCCAATCCAATAATTCCCTGATTATCACCACCGGTAAAACCGATTACTTTGGATGCAAGTTCGTCATAAGGATAGTATCTGCGATAGTCCTCATCAACTTTCACTCCGGGATAATGATAACTGCGAATGATATCTCCAACAGATTTATCCACATTGCTGAGAATTCGTTCTATTGAAGAGTATTTTTCCACTCTTCTGCGAACATATTCCTCCGAGAGATCAAGTTCCTCACAAAGCATCGAAATAACGGCTTCTGAGTCTTCAATCTGGCTATGAATCACAGATATTGTACAGACCGTTACATTATCAGCCAGCACAATTCCATTAACATCCAGAATTCTTCCCCTTGCTGCCTTAATATCACGTTCACGCTCGTGAACATCTATGGCCTGCTCCCCATAATAATCCGACTCTGCCAGCATCAGTATTCCCAAACGAATTGCTAAAACAATCATCAGTAGTAACACTGTTTCACAGAAAAACAGCATTTTCTTTCTATGATATATCCGGCTGTAATACTCTTTCATCATTTCTTCATGTGCCTCGCCGGTAGTTTATTATTTAGTTTATTATCAATTGGAAATGCTTATTCAGAATTTAAACCGGATTCTGTATTTTCCTCTTCATTCTGTTCCTCAAATCCTATATCTTCTCCCGTTGCATTCTGCAAAACAGAAGAATCCGGGTCAATGGGTATGCCGGTCACAGGATCTAAAAATTCTCCATTGATTGGATCAATCGCATATCCTGTCTCAGGGTCGATTACGATATCTGTACGAACTCCATTCTCATCTGTTGTATTCTGCGACACGCAATCCTCTGATGTTGAATTTCCGGACACATCATTTCCTGATACTGCATTATCAGAAACTCCATTTTGCGAAACTGTCGGCACATGCTGACCATGTTCGAGCAATTCCTGTTCTTCCTCTTCGCTTAACTCCTCGGTCATAAAAACATGTAAATAGGGAAGTACATCCGTCAGAATTGAACGGCACAACAGACATGCATATCTGGTTGCTGTATCCTGCGCAGCGGTATTCGGCCTGTCAATAACAATGTAGATCGCAATCTGTGGATCCTGTGCAGGTGCAAATCCCATAAAGGATACTACATAATTCTGCTTACCGTCACCAGAGGTTTCTGCCGTACCGGTCTTTCCGCCAATCATGTAGCCTGCCGGTCTTGAGTAAGTACCGGTACCTTCCTGCACAACTCCGATACAGTAATCTCTCATCAAGGCAGAAACACTTTCTGAAACCACCTGGCGAAGCAGCACCGGCTCAATATTATCTACTACAGCACCATTTTCATCCACAATCTGACTAACCATATGTGGCTGATAATAATAACCACCATTAATCAGAGAGCAAAATGCGGTAATCGTCTGTATCATGGTAACATTATATCCCTGTCCAAAGGTTGAAGTTGCAAGCTCTGTAACCCCCATCGTTTCTTCCGTAAACACAAGAGAAGAGGTTCGCATTTCACCGGTCAGATCTATATTTGTTTTTAAACCAAAATTAAAATTGTTAAGGTACTCAAGAAATGTACTCTGTCCCATTTTCTGTCCAATCTGCATCAGGCATACGTTGCAGGACTGTTCCAATGCCTGTTTTACAGTCAGTTCCCCTTCTCCATAACGATTATGGCAACGTATTGTAACCGCATGATCTCCTTCGCCAAATTGCAGGAATCCGCCGCAATAAAAGCTATCGCCATCATGGATTACTCCACAATCCAGCGCCGCCGCAACAGTAAATGTCTTACATACACTACCGGGTTCATAAGACTCAGAAATACAGAAGTTCTTCCACAATCCCTGCAGTGTTGAATAATAGGTGTCTTCCTCCTGCATTGTGGCAATATCCTGTTCGGAATAATATGCCGTCAGGTCATAAGGATCATTTAGATTATAGTTTGGAAAGCTTGCCATCGCAAGAATCTCACCGGTATCAATGTCCATAATAATAACACCGGTATTATCTGATCCCATTTCCCCTTCTCGGTATTCATTGGCATGTTCCTGGTTAAAGACCAGGATATTTTCTTCCACAATTCCCTGGATATAGGCATCTATTGTTGTAACAAGAGTATCTCCATTTTCCGCAGGAATAATCGTTCTCTCCAACGCATTATCATCCAGCAGATAACCATACTCTCTTCCATTACTTCCGGACAAGATGTCATTATAGTACTCTTCAAGTCCATACTGTCCGATTCCATCCTTTGTTGTAAAGCCAATCGCATCACAAGCCAGCGTTCCATATGGATACTGCCTCTTATACTCCTCCTCAAACCAGATTCCGGATGGATTAATCTGACTCTCCTCACTGTCCCTTAATTCAATATAAGTTTGAATATCATCATAATTAAGCTGTTTTAACAGAATATGATAACGGGAATCCGGATTCTCTGTAATGTAGCCACGCACTTCTCCAATATCCAGTCCAAAGCAGGAATTCAGGGCTGCCAGTGTTGGTTCAAGTGTTTCTGTATTGCTTCTCATCAGCTTAGAGTCCAGGATAATATTATAAACCTTTCCGCTATATGCAAGCATCGTTCCGTTTCGGTCCATGATTGCACCTCTCTGATAAGGAATTGTCACACTGTCATACTCCTGTTGTGAAAGAACCTGTTTTTTATACTGTTCTCCGTTATCTCTTCCTATAACAGTCAGACGCACTGCCAATAACACAAAAATTAGCAGTATCGCCCCGGAGAATACTACTAATTTGTTCTTCATAAATATTTTAAATTGTGGTTGTTTTTTCTTCTCTTTCAAATCTGCTCACGCACCTTGTAATATCATTGTGGGAGATCCGAATATTGTTTTACATAATCCTCAATCTCTCCTGAATAAGTAACAATCTGTCCCTCGCCTGCCATCTTCATACCAAGTTCTTCTACGGCAATTCGTTCAATCTCATTCAGATCTACATTACTCAAAATATTTTCGTAATACAAATCATTGGATAGTTTCAAGTCTTCATACTGGTTCTGAAGATTGGCGTATTGTTTTCTTGCATTCGTTACATCTGATTGTAACGCAATAAACCGAAACATTGCAACTACCATTATGACAACTGCCAATACAATAAATATTACATTAGAAAAGGACATATGTACAGCCTTAGCTTTATTTCTTCTTTCCGTAAGGATCGGATGTATCTCGACTTCTCTTCTCCTCGGTGAAGTAACCAATTGTCTCGCTGCACTTCCATGTACATAATTCTGCTTGTTTCCTGCCAATGGTTCTTCCTCCTTTCATACATCAATGTGCCTCTTGCACAATTACTATTCTTCTATTTTCTTCTCAAACACCCTTAATTTGGCTGATTTTGATCTGCTGTTATCTTTCAGTTCTTCCTCTGATGGAAGAATTGGTTTTCTGCTTACGCATCTTCCTTTGGGTAGCTTATGGCATACACAAATGGGAAATTCAGGTGGACAGGTACATGGGTTCTCTGCCTTTCTAAATGCATTTTTTACTATTCTGTCTTCCAATGACTGAAATGTAATAATTGCAAATCTTCCACCCGGATTCAGGAAATCTATCATTTGTTCCAAAGAATCGGATAGTACTTCCAGTTCTCTGTTACACTCAATTCGAATTGCCTGAAAGGTTCTTTTGGAAGGATGTCCTCCCTCCATTCGCATCTTGGCTGGTATTGCAGCTTTGATAACGTCATTTAATTCAAATGTTGTTGTAATCTCATGTTCATTTCTTGCTCTGACAATATGTTTTGCAATATTCTTCGCGAACTTATCTTCTCCATAGTCCCGGATCATATGAAACAGTTCCATCTCACTATATGTGTTAACGATTTCCTGTGCAGTCAGTGTCTGTCTGGTATCCATTCTCATATCAAGTTTTGCATTATTGTGATAAGAAAAGCCACGTTCCTCATTATCCAGCTGATAGGAAGAAACCCCAAGATCCAAAAGAATTCCATCCACCCCGTTTACTCCAATACGTTGCAATTCCTTTACTGCATTTTCATAATTGGTTCGGATAATGGTTGTCCGATCTGCAAATGCTTCCATACGCTTGCTCGCTGCCACAATGGCATCTCCATCCTGATCGGTCCCGTACAGATGCCCTTCGTTTGATAAATGCTTTACAATCTCATACGAATGTCCGGCACCACCTAATGTTCCATCCAAATAGCTTCCATTTGGTCTGATGGATAATGCTTCAATTGTCTCATTCAGTAACACCGATTTATGTGCAAATTCCATCGTCGCTCTTCCTTCACTGTTGCCGCTGTCTTATTTCTCCTTGCTAAAGTCGAAATCCAAGTTCAATCAGCTTGTCTGTAATTGCATCCATATTTTCAAAGTCATTGGCTTGTGCATATCGCTCTTTCGACCAGATTTCCACCCGGCTGCCAACACCGGAAAGGATAACATCCTTGTTCAAATCTGCATATTCTCTTAAGTTGGGTGGAATCAAAATTCGGCTCTGCTTGTCCATCTCACCATCACAGGCACCTGCGATCATAAATCTGGCAAGCATTCTGGCTTCTTTCAGTGTAAAGGGCATTGCCTGAATCTCTTGTTCTACTTTCTCCCATTCTGAGTTGTCGAACATCCACAAACAGCCATCCAGACCTTTGGTAACAACAAAATTATCCCCCAGTTCCTCTCTAAGCTTTACTGGAATGATAATTCGTCCTTTGGCATCAATTGTATGACTGTATTCTCCTTTATACATTGCCCACCTTTATGGAAAAGTGTCTCATTTGTTATTCATTTCTCCACTTTTTACCACTTCGCTCCACTTTTCTCCACTTGAACATCATTTTATACTGAAATAATGGCTTTGGCAAGTGATTTTCAATATTTTGCACAAAAAAAATACGCTAAAAGCGTATCTTTTTCATCACATTTCAATATATAGTGGTTGGTATCATTCCAAAGACAATATCTATGATTTTGCTTTTACCACATTTTTACTTTTCTGTATTCTCAATACGATAATTGCCAGCATCGCTGCAATAAAAAGATATCCACCTAACAACTGTGATACCGGTATTGTTGTATGCCAAATCATTAATTGATCTGTACGGATTCCCTCTACGAAGAACCGAATTAAGCCATATCCGCTCAGGTACCATAATGCAATTTCTCCATCAAATTTCTTTTTCTTTTGAAATACCAGAATCAGAATCAGTAACACAAGATTCGCAAAGCTCTCGTATAAGAATGTTGGATGAACCTGGATATAGTTGGTTCCAGGGATCATATGCTCGCGGATGTCTGCTGTGATATCCGCAGAACGTACGGCACTTTCCGGAAGTCTCATTGCAAAAAGGTTATCCGTATATTTGCCAAATACCTCACGATTGGTAAAATTGCCCCAGCGTCCGGCAATCTGTCCAACCAGCAACCCCATTACTGCAACATCGCCAAGTGCTGCCATGCTCTTCTTTTTAATCTTACAATAAATGATTAAAGTCAGAAAACCTGCAATGACACCACCATAAATTGCCAGTCCGCCCTGTCTGGTATTAAATATAGAAAGCAGATCATTCTTATACATATCCCATGAGAAGATCACATAATACAGTCTAGCTCCTATAATACCAAAAATCAGGACATAGATTCCCAAATCATAGAAATCATCCGGATCCAGACCATTCTTCTTCGCCATTCTGTCAATTAACAGAAATGCAAGAATTACACCAATTCCAATAATGACCCCGTAGAAAGTAATTCTAAATCCAAACACAGTAAAACTCTGTGGAACATTCTGTAAATATATTCCTAAATTAGGGAACGCAATATCCGTCCCTTCCATCCAATCTGGTAACATTTTAAGCCTCCATTCTAAAAAGCAGATAACGATTAAACATTAAATCGGAACAAAATCACGTCGCCATCCTGAACAACGTATTCTTTTCCTTCCAGTCCTACAACGCCTTTTTCCCTGGCCGCTGCTAACGATCCAAGTTCTAATAAATCCTGATAATTTACTACCTCTGCCCGGATAAAACCTCTTTCAAAATCCGTATGGATCTTTCCTGCAGCCTGTGGTGCTTTCGTTCCCACTTTGATTGTCCATGCTCTGCACTCATCTTCTCCTGCTGTAAGAAAACTAATCAGTCCCAATAAGGAATAGCTTGCACGAATCAGTTTTTCCAATCCGGATTCTTTTAATCCAAGATCTTCCAGGAACATCATTTTCTCTTCTTCTTCCAGTTCTGTTATTTCCTGTTCTATCTGCGCACAGATTACAAATACTTCACTGCCTTCACTCTTTGCATACTCTCTAACCGCAGCAACACCAGCATTGTCAGCACCATCATCAGCAAGATCATCCTCCGCCACATTCGCTGCATAGATAACCGGTTTGGCAGTCAGCAGATTATAAGAAGCAAACCATGCTTCCTCATCTTCGTCCTTCAAAACGTAGTTCTTCGCCATCATTCCTTCTTCCATTTGCTTCTTTAACTCTTCAAGAAGCACCAGCTCTTTGGCCTGAGCCTTGTCATTCTTTGCGCCTTTGACAGTTTTTGCAATTCTTCTTTCCAAAATTTCCAGATCCGAAAACAGCAATTCAAGATTAATTGTTTCAATATCACGTAATGGATTAATATTACCATCCACATGGACAATATTGGTATCTTCAAAACAACGCACAACATGTACAATGGCATCAACTTCTCTGATATTGGCAAGGAACTGATTGCCCAGTCCTTCTCCCTTAGAAGCGCCTTTTACAAGTCCGGCTATATCAACAAATTCAATGACTGCAGGGGTTACCTTTTTGGTATGATACAGTTCTCCCAGTTTTTTGATTCGTTCATCCGGCACTGCCACAACTCCTACATTCGGATCAATCGTACAGAATGGATAATTGGCTGATTCTGCGCCTGCCTTTGTCAGTGAATTAAACAGTGTTGATTTGCCCACATTGGGTAATCCTACAATTCCTAGTTTCATCTTTGTTACTTCCTTTCGCTCTCCTGTTCTCTATTTCGAATATTGCTTCATCATTTCGCAAAATCTTCTTGCATTCTCTTCCACATTTCCTTTCACCGCAGCAGATCCGGCCACTATCACATTGGCTCCTCTTGTCAAAAACTGATCTACATTATCCAGCTTAATTCCGCCATCCACTTCAAGATCTGTTGTCAAATGTTTTTCATCAATCCACTGGCGAATCTCACTGATTTTATCCATACATTCCGGAATGCAGGTCTGACCACCAAATCCTGGATGCACCGTCATTACCAGGATCATATCTACTTGTGAAAGATATGGCAGCACCGCCTTGGCCGGTGTTTCCGGGCAAATAGACAGTCCCGCTTTCACACCCTGTTTTCTGATCTGTTCAATTGTTGCTGTGACATCCTCTACCGCCTCATAGTGAAAGGTAATCAAGTCTGCACCACATTTTACAAATTCCTCTATGTAACGTTGCGGATTATCAATCATCAGATGGACATCCAAAAACAGGTCTGTGTTGTGGCGAACACAACTTAGCACGGGCATACCAAACGAAATGGATGGAACAAAAACTCCATCCATTACATCAATATGCAGATAATCGGCTCCACCCTTTTTTAAAGCATCAATAGTAGTCTGTAACTGCATAAAATCTGCAGATAAGATGGATGGCGAAAAATGATTCATGTTACTCTCCTTGCCGTAATATATTAGTATTTTCTGCGATTCTTTTGTTCTTCATAGATTGTCAAATATCCTTCATAACGAATCCTGCTAATCGCCCCCGTCTGTACAGCATCCTTCACCGCACATTTCGGTTCATGTATATGGGAACATTCCTGATATTTACATTTGCCCTCATATGGATAGAATTCCGGATAATAATTCTTAATCGTATTTTCCGGCATGTCCATGAGCGAAAATGCTGTAAATCCAGGCGTATCCATAAGATAGGTTCCTTTGTCCAGATAAAACAGTTCCGAGTGTCTTGTCGTATGCTTGCCCCGTTCCATTTTTTTACTGATTTCTCCGGTCTCCATCTTCGCTTGCGGACACAGATGATTAATCAAAGTTGATTTGCCAACTCCACTAGGGCCGGCCAGTACCGTGAATTTATTCTTCAACAATTCCCGTATCTGCTGTAATCCCTGTGCTTCCAATGCAGAAATCGTAATTACTTTGACGCCACATCCGGAATAGATATTAAGCAATTCTTCTCTTTTGGAATCCTTTGCAATATCCTGTTTGTTAAAACAGATTACACATTCAATCTCATGCTCCAGCATCATAATCAGAAATTTATCCAAAAGAATCAGATTGGGTTCCGGAAATATCTGTGCAAATACGATCAGTGCCTGATCAACATTTGCCACCTCCGGTCTAATGAGTGCAGTACTTCGTTTGCAGATTCCAACCAGACTGCCTTCCCGCTTCTTTGAATCGAGTACTCTGATCTTAACTAGATCTCCCACCAACGGTTTCTGCTTATCTTTTCTGAAAATGCCGACAGCATGGCATTCATAAACACCATCATCTTCTACATTGACATAGTAGAATCCGGCAATTCCCTTCATGATTCTTCCCGTTAATTCGCATTCTCTATCCATCTACAAAACCTTAACAAATGTTACTTCTGTCGGGCCTGAAGTTGTTGGCACCTGAATTGTCTGAACTGTAGTATTACCCGCAGCATCTGTTACTGTCTGTTCCTGATTCACATTATATGATATATAAATCTCTCCGCTGGACATCGCAAAGATGTTGCTGACATTAATATCAACCGGAAATGTAGATGTTGTTGTAGAGAACAGCTGTGTACCATCTCTTCCCTTCAAAACAACTGTTGCATCACCGCCGGCATAATTAGGAGGTGCCGCGACACTTGTAGAGCAGTTATAATAACACTGTTCCGGCCCCATACTCACTCTGAATTCTACTTCCATACCACTGTTCACTGTAACTCCGGCAGAATAATTCTGGTAAGTTACATGACCCGATTCCACTGTATCACTATATTCCTGAAGGACCATAATACCCGTCAGTCCATTCTCGGCAAGAATAACAATTGCGTCCTCTTCCGTTTCTCCTAACACACTTGGGACAGTAACTTCGACTTCCTCTGCACCAAGGCTTACAACAAGATTCACGGTTACCCCTCTTGCGCTTGTCGTGTTGCCTGCCGGATCCTGTCTGATTACATTATCTTTGGGAACCGTGTCACTATTTTCCTTGGTTACTTTTACAATAAATCCTTCACTTTCAAGGGCAGCCGTTGCTTCTGCGCGGGATTTGCCAGTGACATCCGGTACGATTGCTCCATCTGCACCGCTGCTTACATTCAGTGTTATCGTTGTCCCTGTATCTATCATAGTTCCAGCTTCTACTGACGCAGATATTACTATGTTCTGCTCCACCGTTGCGGATTCCTGATACTCGATTGCAGTTAACAGCCCCATCGCTTTAAGGCTATTCGTTGCATTATCCGCACTTTGTCCTTCCACTGCAATCATCTCAACCTGTGTTCTTGGCTGTTCGGTTTCTCCAACCGAATCCGTACCTATAAGACCTACAGCTTTCACAACAATATATAAGAAAATGCATCCAACGATGACTGCCGCAATAACAATCAAAATCGTTGTCAGCAATTCCATCTTAGGATCATAATCGTCTTCATATTTATCACCTTTTTTCCTGTCTGGTGATTTTCTTGCACTGCTCTTATCAGCATTTTTTGCGGATGTGTTCTTGGAATTCCTATTTGTATTAGAATTCTTCGCCGCATTTTTACCCGTATTAGCATTCTTTCCTGTATTGGAATTCTTTGCATTCTTCCCTTTACTATTCTCAGAAGTTTTCTTGCTTGGATTCTTCTGAGAGGAATTTCTCTTTTTCAGGATAATCTCCGGTTCTTCCATAAATTCTTCTTCAACCGGTGGCAATGCTTCTTCTGGTGTCGTACGTCTATTTACTCTTCCCGTATTATTTCTAACAGTTTCATTTTTTTCGCCGACCTCTCCGATGTTAGCCACTCTGGCATCATTCATATCATGCTTATGAGCCTGTTGCTTGATCTGTCGAATATCATTGGGGGTGAAGTTCTTTGTCTCCCCATATGCATCTCCCGGATCTAATTTAACAAAATTCTCATTCGGACTAATCAGTGATTTCTTCAAATCCTCAATTAATTCAGGTGCAGACTGATATCTTCGGTCAGGACTCTTCTGTGTACATTTCATGACAATTTGTTCTACACTGATTGGAATCTCAGGAACAAATTCTCTTGGTGAAGGCATCGGCTCCTGAATGTGCTTAATTGCTACAGCTACGGTAGTTTCTCCATTAAATGGAACTCTGCCAGTCAGCATTTCAAATAAAGTAATACCTAATGAGTATACATCGCTCTTCTCATCTGAGAATCCTCCGCGAACCTGCTCTGGTGAAGTATAATGTACACTTCCCATAACATTGGACGTAATTGTATTACTGGTTGCTGCTTTTGCAATTCCAAAATCAGTAACTTTAACTTTGCCTTCCTTACTGATGATAATATTCTGCGGCTTAATATCACGGTGAATGATATGATTGTTATGCGCAGCTTCAATTCCCATCGCCACCTGAATCGCAATACTGACTGCTTCCTTTACGGAGAGTCTTGCCTTCTTCTCAATATACTTCTTCAGGGTAATTCCTTCTACAAGTTCCATTACAATATAATGAAAGCCGCTTTCCCCGCCGACATCATATACGTTCACAATATTGGGATGCATTAAACCAGCGGCAGCCTGTGCCTCTACATGGAATTTGGATACAAAATCCGTATTCTCGGAAAATTCCTGTTTCAAAACTTTCACTGCAACATAACGGTTTAACTTGTGGCATTTTGCACGATATACATCGCTCATTCCACCTGTTCCGATTTTTTCGATAATCTCATAGCGATCCGCTATCAGCATTCCTACTTTAACCATCTATTACTCCTCATCTAATAACAGTTCAATCAAAATTACAGCAATATTATCTCTGCCACCATTCAGGTTGGCTGCTGCTATCAGTCTCTTTGCCTTTTCCTCCAGGGTGCCCGCACCACCAACAATTCTCTCCAGTTCATTGTCATCGAGCATGTTGGATAAACCATCAGAACACATCAAAATGATGTCTCCTTCTTTCAAATCATCCAACTCGAAGAAATCAACATCGACTACCTCAACAACTCCGATTGCTCTTGTAATAATATTCTTATCCGGATGATTTCTGGCTTTTTCCCGCTCCAGTTCTCCAATTCTTACCATTTCTTCCACAAGGGAATGGTCTGTTGTCACCTGTCTTAGACCATCGTGAAGAAGATACAATCTGCTGTCTCCTACATTGGCCACATACATTTCTTTTCCATCAAATGCAGCAACCACCAGTGTTGTACCCATGCCCTGATAGTTGTCATCCTGACTCGATACCTGTCGTATTCGTTCATTAGCATGTCGAATCGCCCCGGATAGGACTTTAATTACGCTCTTTTCTGTGGAAAGATTTACATCATCCACTATGGTTTCAACTGCACACTTCGATGCATATTCTCCTGCTTTATGTCCTCCCATTCCGTCTGCTACAATGAACAGATTCGGAAGGGTTCCCATCGGCACTTGTGAAGTAAATACATAATCCTGATTCAATTGTCTTTGCTTCCCGATATCCGTTATGGAATATGAAGTAACCCGCATTGTTCCTCCTATAGTAGAGCTCTATTCAGCCTGTTGTTCTTCCTGTTTGTGGACATACTGCCGCCTCAACTGTCCGCAGGCTCCGTCGATATCTCTCCCCATTTCCCTTCTTATAGTAACATTTATTTGTTTTTTTTCAAGTTTATTTTTGAACGCCAATACGCTTGCTCTTGACGATTCCTTGTATTCTCTTTCTTTTACCGGGTTAATTGGAATCAGGTTAACATGACAATTGAGCGGTGCTGCAAGCTCAGCCAATCGTTCTGCTTCCTGTTCACTGTCATTGACTCCACCAATCAAAGAGTACTCAAAGGTAATTCGCCGTCCGGTCTGTTCAAAATAATATGCACAGGCTTCCATCAGTTGCGCGATTGTATACGTATTAGCGATTGGCATAATTTCTTTTCTTCTCTCATCTAAGGTCGCATGAAGCGAAAGTGCCAGTGTAATCTGTAAATGCTCCTTCGCAAGTTCGCGCATCTTTGGAACCAGTCCACAGGTTGAGACCGTCACATTGCGCTGGCTGATGTGAAGTCCAAACTCATCTGTCAGCATTCTTAAAAACTGTAATAGATTATCATAATTATCCAATGGTTCTCCGGTTCCCATTACAACTACATTCGAAACACGTTCCCCTGTCTGTCTGGTTACTTCATAAATCTGTTCCAGCATTTCTGATGCACTCAATGATCGCGCCAGGCCATCCAGGGTCGATGCACAGAATCGGCAGCCCATTCTGCAGCCTACCTGCGAGGAAATACATACCGAATTGCCATGATGATATTTCATCCATACCGTCTCCACCATATGTCCATCCGGCAATGCAAATAGATATTTGCGCGTTTTGTCGAGTTGTGATTCCTGCATCCTGACGACAGATAATTGTACAAATGAATAATTCTCACGCAGTCGTTCCTTTAATGATGCCGAAATATTGGTCATTTCATCATAACTACGTGCCAGCTTCTGATGACTCCACTCATAGATCTGTTTGGCACGAAATGTTTTTTCTCCAATTGTTCTCATTTCTTCCAAAAGCTGCTCAAGTGTAAATGCCTTAAGATCTTTCATCATTTGTCACCGCCATTCTACGGAATTTTGCAAAGAAAAATCCATCACATTCATGAATCCCCGGTAATAACTGACGATATCCCTGTTTATCAGTTATCTCCCTTTGTTCCTCGGGTAAGAACTCCTCAACCGATTCTGCCCGGAAAGGAAAATGCTCTAGAAACCAGCTTCGATTCTCCTCATTCTCCTCTTCACTTATGGTACAGGTACTATACATCAGGATTCCTCCAGGTTTGACATAATTCTGAACTACTGTAAGAATCTGCCTTTGGAGCTGTGCCAGTTCCCGGATTGCTTCTATACTGCAATGATATCTGATATCTGCTTTTCTTCCCATAACCCCCAGTCCTGAGCATGGTAAATCAGCAATAACCACATCCGCCCTTCCAATCATTGATTCATCCAAATCCTTCGCATCCCGTATTTGAACCTCTATATTATCCAGACCTTGTCGATGAACATTTTCCTCAATTAAAGCAGTCTTACTTTCTGTCAGATCCCGTGCAATTACCTTGCCCTGATTACCAGATAGTTCTGCTGCAAACATACTCTTTCCCCCCGGCGCTGCACATACATCCAACACCAGATCATTGGAACCTATTCCGGCGAGTTTGACGGCAAGAATAGAACTCGCATCCTGCACGGTCACTTTTCCCTCAACAAATCCAGACACCCGTTCCATTCCTTCTGCATGCTTCAATCTATAAGCATTTTCGTAATATGGATGCTGTAGCGGTTCCATCCCGCTTTCCTTCCAAGAAGCAACCAGCGCATCACGTTCTGTCTGAGATAAGTGTTCACTAATTCTCACTGTCAGGCTGGAAGTTTCCTGCATTCTTGATAGTATCTTCTCTGTTAACTCACGTCCAAATCGTGCAAGCCACATTTCTACGATCCATTCCGGCATAGAGTAAATAACGCTAAGATACTGAACTTCATTGTTTTCCTCTGGCCACACTATCGTATCCTTACCTCTTGCAATGCTTCGCATAACTCCATTTACAAATCCACGCAGACCCTGCAAACCTTTGGACACCACAAGATTGACCGTTTCATTACAGGCCGCAGAATCCGGCACTGAATTCATCTTAAGAATCTGATAGGTTCCCATTCGAAGTGCTGTCAGAATCACAGGTTTCATTTTATTTGTTTTGGTTTTGGAATAACAGTTAATTACATAATCCAACAAAATCTGCTGTTCAACGCATCCCTCTGTCAGTCTCTTAATAAATGCTTTATCTCTGGCATCCATATAATCGTATTTTTTCAGAACATCCCGAAGAATCACATTTACCTTCTGCGTATCATCACGCAAAGATAGAAGGATTTCTAATACGATTGCCCTGGTTTCTGTTGCTTTTCCTTTTGCCACCGTTGTTCTCCCGTTAGTCTCTATTAATCGAAATATATCTCAATAGTTGAAGTACTGATACTGCTGTTGTTGCTACATAGGTCATCGCTGCTGCCGATAGAACCTTCTTACAGTAGCCCATCTCAGAGGTTTGCAGAATACCATATTTTTCAGTAAGCGCAATTGCTCTTCTGGATGCATCAAACTCTATCGGTTTTCTCCCTTCGCTATTCCTGCGTTCCGAATAATTCACCCGGGCTCAAATGATATCCCAGCAGGAAATCTTTCACATACATTCTCTTTTTTCCTGCAAGCTGGATTTCATTGAGTTTTAACGCCCCTTGTCCACAGGCAACCACAACACTATCCCTGTTGACTTCCACTATGGTTCCCGGCGCCTTATCCTGTTTTAATGAAACACAGTCTGCGTCCCATAGTTTCATCACCTTACCATGAAAGCAGGTATATGCACTTGGCCAGGAATTCAGCCCCCTAATCAGGCGTTCTAATACAACGTTTGATTTTCTCCAGTCAATCTTTCCGCTTTCCTTGGTTAACATAGCTGCATAGCAGCTTTCATCCGCATTCTGTTTCATTGGTGTAACTGCACCATTTTCAATCTTTTGCAGCGTAGCTACAAGCAAAGATGCTCCGATGTGTGACAGACGTTCAAAAAGACTTTCTCCTGTTTCTTTGGGATTAAGCTTAATGCGTTCCTGTGCCAAAATATCACCGGTATCAATTCCTGCATCCATCTGCATAATTGTCACACCGGATTCTTCATCCCCGTTGATTACCGCCCATTGAATTGGAGCCGCGCCACGATATTTGGGTAACAAAGATGCATGAATATTGACACATCCATACTTTGGCATTGATAATATTTCCTCGGAAAGAATCTGCCCAAAAGCTGCTACCACGAAAATATCTGCCGGATAAGTTCTTAATTGCTCGATCGCTTCCGCTCTCTTGATTCTCTCCGGCTGGAAAACAGTCAGTCCATGTTTCACTGCACATTCCTTCACCGGGCAACACTGCAGTTCTTTACCTCTTCCCTTTTGCCGATCCGGCTGCGTAACCACTGCCGTCACTTCATGACCGGCGGCAAGAATAGCTTCTAATGCTCCCACAGCAAAATCAGGTGTTCCCATAAATATAACTTTCATTCAATTGACCTCTCTATTCAACATCGTCCTCATATTCGTCGTCATCTTCTTCCGGTGACTGATTATCCACCAAATCACCTTCCACCTTTTCCACATACAGATGACCATCCAGATGATCCAGCTCATGGCAAATCGCTCTTGCCAGAAAATCCTTTCCTTCAATTGTCACTTCCTTCATATCCTCGTCCAATGCAATTACTTTTACATAAGAAGGTCTGGTAACAATACCGGACTTTCCGGGTACACTTAAACAACCTTCATAGTCTGTCTGTTCACCGCTTGACTCCACAATTCTGGGATTTATCATTACAATGGGTTGTTCTCCAACATCAATTACCACAATTCTCTTTACTACGCCGACCTGTGGTGCTGCAAGTCCAACCCCGTTCTCCTCATACATTGTCTCAAACATATCATCAATCAGTTCTTTGATTCTTGGTGTCATCTCTGTAACCGGTCTGCAGACTTTACCCAAAACTTCATCTCCCATTTTTCTGATATTTCTTAATGCCATTTTCTCTTCCTCCAAAAGTAATAATTCTAAAACATGTTTACCGGATCAAAATCAAATTGCACCTCATAAGAGATGGTTTTTTCTCCATTCTTCGGCAATATGTTCTGCTCAATCCAGTCCTTTGCATGAATCAGTGTTGTATTCTCCTCATGCTTGATATAAAATACCGTTCGGTAAATATCCTTAATCTTTGATATCACAGCCGGAGCGGGACCAATGATTCTTGCATTCGCCTGCTGCATCTTTAGCTTTAATCCTGTCACAATGCGCTTTGCTACCTCATTTCCTTCCTGCTCGGTCTTTGAAAAGATTTGCACCGCAAGCATATGAAATACCGGCGGGTAGTCGGCAAGCATACGATATCCTATCTCTTCTTCATAAAAACTTTGATAATCCTGACTCGCGGCATGCACGATACTGTAATGCTTTGGTTGATAAGTCTGTATGACCACTTCGCCTCGCTTTTGTCCACGTCCGGCTCTTCCTGCTGCCTGTGTCAGTAACTGAAAGGTTCGTTCTGCTGCATGATAGTCACTTGCATTAAGCGATAAATCAGCTGCAATTGCTCCTACTAAAGTAACATTTGGAAAATCATGTCCTTTGACAATCATCTGTGTTCCGATCAAAACATCCGCTTCTCCATTGGCAAATGCGGAAAGAATTCTCTCGTAATCATCCCGATTCTTCGTCGTATCTGCATCCATACGCAGAATCTGGATGGATGGGTACTCTTTTTTAAGTTCCTGTTCAATCCGTTCCGTTCCGGCACGAAAACCGGCAATGTATTTGGAGCCGCAATCCGGGCAGGAGGTAACCATAGGTTGCTCATATCCACAATAATGACAGATTAGTTTTCCATTCCTGTGTTGCGACATGGACACATCACAATGAGGACATTTTACCACATATCCACATTCTCTGCAGGAAACAAATCCCGCGTAACCTCTTCGATTAATAAAGAGCATTGTCTGTTCCCCATGCAGAAGACGCTCTGTCAGTAATTCCTTTAATTTCCCGGAAAAGAAGCTTTTATTTCCGCTTTTTAACTCTTCCCTCATATCAATGATATAAGTGGTTGGAAGCACAGCATCCGCATATCTTTTATGAAGTTCATATAAATGATATTGTCCATTCTTCGCTTTATAATATGACTCAAGCGATGGTGTTGCAGATCCAAGTACCATACCGGCATGCTCCTTATGTGCAATATACTCAGCCACTTCTCTGGCATGATATTTCGGCATTTTCTCGCTTTTGTAAGTTCCTTCGTGCTCTTCATCTATGATGATGAGTCCTAAGTTATTAAAAGGAGTAAATAATGCAGACCTTGGTCCTATCATAATATCCAGCAGTCCGTTTCTGGCTCTTTCATACTGATCAAATCGCTCTCCATCCGACAGCTTCGAATGCAGGACTGAGACACGGTCTCCAAAACGTTCATAAAAACGCATCAGTGTCTGAAAAGTCAGTGCAATCTCGGGGATCAGTACAATCGCCTGTTTCCCCTCCCTGATTACCCCCATAATCAGTTCAATATAGACTTCTGTCTTTCCACTTCCTGTAATTCCATGAAGCAATGCAACACCAGGATACTCCTGTTGCAGGACTTGCCGGATTCCCATCACAGCCTGCTGCTGCTCCTCTGACAGGATGAGTGGTTGCTGTATAGAGACATTTTGAACCGTTGGATTACGGTACTCCCTTGTAGTTTTGATTTCAATTGCTTCCTGCTTCTCGAGTGATCTGATTACCGCCGGTGATACATTTAATTTGCCGGTAACCAGCGTATAGGGAAGCTCCTGCAGCTTCATCAGTTCCTGTAATAATCGAAGTCTGGCAGCATTTCGATACGGATTGCATTTAAGAATCAGTTGACCAAGTTGTTCCCTTGAAGCAATCAGCACTATCGTTTTGTACTGATTCTCCTTGATTTTCTTCTTGACCGGCAATACTGTTCTCATCGCTGTAATCAGAGTTGAACCATATTGTTGTTTCATCCAGACCGCAAGCGTTAGAATCTTCGCTTCCATACTAATCGCTTTATCATTGATTGCTATAATATCTTTCAGTCTTGACTCGTCATAATCCAACTGATCCGTAATCTCTAACACATACCCCTTACGCTGCTTATTTCCATTACCAAAAGGAATGGTTACCTCCATTCCCTCTATCAAAAGTGGACGCAGCGGTTCCGGTATTCGATATTGAAACGGCCGATCCAGCTTTTCATGGGAAATGTCTATAATAATATTGGCATATTTTCTCTGCATTTACACTGATTCCTTCATTTCTTTCAGGATTTCCTGAATTAGCACACGTTCGTCCATTGGATACTTCACACCATTAATCTCCTGGTAATCCTCATGTCCTTTTCCAGCCAGTACGATAATATCTCCTTTTTTACCATTTTCAATGGCATAGGCAATTGCTTCCTTTCGATCCGGAATCTGTACGAAATTGCCGTTCGTCTTCTGAATTCCACTCACAATATCACGAATAATATCCAACGGTTCTTCTGTTCTCGGATTATCCGATGTGATAATCGTAAGATCTGCAAGTTTGCCGGATACTTCTCCCATCTCATAACGTCTTATTTTGGAACGGTTACCGCCACACCCAAACAGACACACCAGCCTCTTGGGATGATACTCCAGTAACGTTGTTAATAAACTCTCCAATGCCATTGCATTATGTGCATAGTCAATCATCAAAGTATAATCATCTGATACCGGTACCATCTCAATTCTTCCCTTAACCCTGGCCGACTTTAATGCACTCCGGATTCCCTCCTGAGAAACCTGAAAATGTCTGCAAATCGCAATTGCAGTTAATGCATTATAGACACTGAATCTCCCCGGAAAATCAGCCTCTACCTCAAGATTTTGCAAACCACTTACCTTAAAGGAAACACCAAGATAACTACCGCCATTGATCAATTGCGGATTGGATGCCACAAGATCGTTGTCACTGTCAAATCCAAATGTTTCCAGTTCACAAGTGTGTCCATCAACAACACACTTAACATGTGTATCGTCACCATTTACAATTCCAACTCTGCATTGACGAAACAGGCGGCCTTTACACGAGAGATAATCTGCAAAATCCTTATGTTCATTGGGTCCGATATGATCCGGTTCAATATTGGTAAAGATTCCGTAATCGAAGGTAAAACCAGCCGTCCGATGCATCATCAACCCTTGTGAAGACACCTCCATCACTACAACTTCACAACCGGCTTCTACCATTTCCGCAAAATATTCCTGCACAAGATACGATTCCGGGGTTGTATTCTTCGCCGGTATCGTTCTTTTCCCTGTCATAATCTCTATCGTTCCTACCAGCCCAACATGGTATCCGGCATTCTCAAGAATGGATTTTACCATATATGTTGTGGTTGTTTTTCCCTTTGTTCCGGTGATGCCGATTGTTTTTAATTTAGCGGCCGGATGACCAAAAAAAGCCGCAGATACATATCCGAGTGCTTCTCTGCTGTCTTTGACTTTAAGAACCACCAGGTCATTCGCAGGTACTGCAGCATCGTCCATCAAAAGAATTGCTGCCGCCTCTTTTTCTATTGCTTCCGGAATACAACTATGTCCATCAAATTTTGTGCCTTTAATACAGATAAACAGACATCCCTTTGTGATTTCTCTGGAATCATATACGACAGATGTAATCAGGATTTCGAGATCCCCCTGTAAACATTCATAATCCAGCTGTTCTACCAAATTCTTTAGGATTGCCATTTTACTACCTCCAAGTGCGCAATATAGTATATTCTATACCTTTTTCCCTTAATTGACAAGAAAGCCTGTCCACACCTGCATTTTCATCATCCAATAATTATTCACTTTTCTCTCACAAATTGTACACATCTATTCTTTATTCTTTTATTTGGATAGATGCAACGCTTACTATCTCCCCCCCCCTCATAAAGAAAGCCACCGCCGCAACGGTGGTTTTCTATTTATACAGCTCTAATTCTGACCTTCTCCATCAATTGTTCTGCTAAAACCTGAGGAACTACTCCATTTTCTAGTGTTGTCGCATTTGCCGCAGAAATAGCTGCTGCCCTTTTCAGGGAAGAGACTGTTTCCTCATTCTCCACCATTGACATCGCCATAGCCGCAACAAGTGAATCTCCACATCCAACGGTATTGACCGCCTTTTGTTTAGGTGCTGTAGCATGAATCTTGCACTTCGCATCCACATACAGCAGTCCCTTATCTCCCATCGAGACTACCACCTTGGCAATTCCCTTCTGACAGCATTCCTTTGCTGCCTCAGTAATCTTTTCGATGCCATCCAGCTTTCTTCCCATCAGGAATTCCAATTCTTTTACATTCGGCTTAATCATATAAGGCAACCATTTCACACTTGCACATAAAGCCTCTTTACTGGTATCCAGAATTACCTTCCGGTTCTTAATATTGGCAATCCGAATCAATTCTCCGTAAAAGCCCTCATCTACGCCAACCGGAAGACTGCCGGATAGCAGAATCACCTCGGCATCAGAAGCCATCTGCGTATACGCTTCCAGAAAACTCTGTTGTTCTCTCGCAGTAATTACCGGTCCTGGTTCTAACAGTTCTGTTACATATCCATCTTTTCCAAGGATATTGGTATTCGTCCTTGTTGTTCCTGCAATTGTTGTAAAATTGCAGACGGCGCCACAACGCTCCACTTCCTTTTTGATAAATTTACCGGCATATCCGCCAAGGAACCCCATTGCCATTACATTCTTCCCATACTGGGCCAATACTCTTGTAACGTTAATGCCTTTTCCTCCGGCAAATTCCGCCACACTATTCAACCGATTTACATGCCCGGGAATTAAGGTATCGATGCCTACCGTCTTATCCAGCGCCGGATTCAGTGTTACTGTTACAATCATTTATATTTCCTTCCTCTCTCTTCGCTTCTTACCTAACAAAAATCCAAAATAACGATCCATCACATTAACAATCACCAGTTCTAATAAAATCAGCACAATTCCTACTGTGATATATTTTGCGAAATTATTATCTGTTAGGGCAAATACTTTATCCGAACATTTAATTGCAATATTCATTACCCGAAGATCCAGATGGGTAAGGAATATAACCATGGAGTATCTCCCAAGATATTCCATCGGTCTAAACTCTCCAATCCATTCGCATAGGAACAAAAATCCAATAGATATTGCACTTCCGATCAGGAAGAACAATGCCATATTGCCAACGATCAGATAACGAAACGAGACCATTCCATTCTTCATTGCAAGGAAGGTTCCGCCTGCCAGGAGCACTATTCCCAGCAAAAGCTTGATCATTCTGTGTTCACGTAATCTTTCAACGCCCCATGCAGCAATCTCGCCAACTGCACAGAACAACATACCGATCACACCACGCCAGAATACAAATGCAACCTGCAGGAAAAAGACAAGTGGACTCTTATCCATTCCCAATATATAATCAGGAATGGAATCACATAGACATACCAGCACTGCCAATCCAATTACAATAATCGTTGTAATCCACAGTTTAACATATCTGCGCATGATCTGATATCCGGTAACTGCCACAAAAAAGGCCGGTAAAAACCAAAGAACCGAAACACCATAAAATGTACAGGAATCCCATATTTTTTCTTTTAATCCGCTCACATTATACTGTTGCGGATCCAGGTAGAGTCCAACAGTATCCCACAGCATCGCAATCAGACTAAACCAGAAAAAAGGAATCAGAATTGACCTGCTTCTAGCCTTAATTACTGTTTCACTCGTTTTGGTATAGCTCTTCTGTTGCCCAATCAAAGCGCCTGCTGCAACAAAGAATAAAGCCATATGAAAAGACTCTACCCACTGCTGTAATGCCACCGGAAGCATTGTTGAATGTCCGGCTACAACACATATAATGCCGACTCCTTTTAACATATCAATATAATTAAAACGTTTTGTTTCCATCTTTTACCTCTCTAGCAATAATCTGCAATTACAATCTGTATACTCTTTCTTCCCTGATATTCGTTCCACTGTGGGTAATATGCAATCGAAATCGGAATTCTTCCCCCTCTTTTGCCAAGAATTCCATCCACCGCATCCGCACCATGCTGCTCTCTAAGGAATTGCAGGAACTCCTGATTTCTATAAAACATCGTCAGTTCATACACCGCCCCATCAGTCTCACATACCTTGTACTTTCCAACCTTGCCCTCAGCTCCTAAGAGTTTTCCCTCTGTTAATATAAGACCTTTTCTTGCAAACATCGGTTTTTCATTTCCATTACCAAATGGTTCCATCAGTGTCAATTCGTCCAGTAATCTTGTATCAACATAAGAAAGCGGAAGATCCACATCGATATAAATCTTTCCCCTGAAATCTTCCTGCGTCAAGCTGCAGTTTTCATTCAGTCGCTTTCTCAGTTCTTCCAGCCGCTCTCTTGGCAGCGAAAAGCCAGCCGCCTGTGCATGTCCACCAAATTTGGTGAAAATATCGCCTACTGCGGCCAATGCATCATACATATGATATGTCTCAATCGATCTTCCTGATCCTTTCAGCCCATCCTCTGCATCTGTAATCACCAGCGTTGGTCTTCCATATCGTTCTCGAATTCTCCCCGCAACAATTCCGGCAATACTTTCATGGCAATCCTTTAGATAGATAACCAATACCTTACTGTCTTTATGCTCTCCTCTCGTAATCTGTGCTACCGCTTCTTCAGTTCCCTTTTCGGTAAATGCTTTTCTGCTGTCATTCATTGCCTTTAATTCAGAAGCCAGCTGCATTGCCGTTACATCATCCTGTGACATCAGTAATTCCAGTGCACGCTCTGCTGTGTCAATTCTTCCGGTTGCATTGATACAGGGTCCTAAAAGGTAGCCTAAATGATAGGTGGAAAGGCAGGTTCCCGTCAGTCCCAGCACACTAAGCAATGCTTTTATGCCATGTGACTTCGCATTCCGCATCCGACTCAGTCCCTCTTTTACTAATGCACGATTCTCCCCTTTTAACTCCATAATATCTCCAACAGTTGCAAAGGCTGCCAGTTGGAGCAACTCATCCCAAAGGGCGTCCATTACCAAAGCATCGGTAACCAAAGCTGCATTAAGCGCAAAAAAGCATTCTATCAGTTTATATGCAACAAAAGCACCACAAATCCCTTTAAAGGAATATCCACAAGCTTCCTGTTTCGGATCAACAACTGCGTCAGCTTCAGGAATAAGGTAATGGCGTTCTCCCTGCACATCCTCATATGGGACTTCGTGATGATCTGTAATAATTACGGTCATTCCAAGCATCTTGGCATAGGCAATCTCTTCTCTTGCTGCAATTCCATTATCACAGGTCAGGATGGTATCAATTCCGTCTATATTGGCTCGCTCAATCATTTCTTTGTTTAAACCATAACCATCCTTCACCCGATGCGGAATTACTGCATCGACACAGGCTCCGGCACTCTGTAATCCTTTCCATAAAATAGTGGTTGCACACACACCGTCAATATCATAGTCCCCAATAATCCTTATCTTCTTATGTTGCTCTATTTTTTCTCTTAATATATCACAAGCCAATTCCATATCTTTCATATCCCTGGCTTGTCCAAAACAGGCAATTGTTCCATGAAGATATTCATCAAAATCCTGACTGGTTATCATACCTCGGTTCCGAATTACCCTGGCTGTTACCGGCAATATACCAAATTCTTCCGAAAGAGCCTGATAATCAGCACCTTTTCGCATTAAGATCCACTGTTCCATTGTACGGCACCCCGTAATTCCTTTCTCTTATCTTTCTTTCCCATTATACATCATTTCCAATGGAAACTCTTTATTAATTTTTGAAATATGATATACTGTACATTGGACTTTTGAAAGGTCAAAATGCATCAGAGGAGGAAATTATGAGTCAGAATGAAATCAGTAAATCCAAGCAAAAACGTTTGGATATGGAAAATGCCAGAAAAACACAAAAAAAGAAACGTGCAATGGCAACAATGTGGGCAATTCTAATCCCGCTTGTGATTGTTGCTTCAATCATTGTTCTTGTGATTGTTTATCAGAATTCCAAAATCGACTTTAGTCGTGGATTAACCAAAGAGGGAACCATTGCAGGAATTGATATTAATGATTATATTCAGGTTGATTATCAAAGCATTTCCTTTAACAAAGCAGATTTGCTGCCAACTGAAGATCAATTAACATCAGACATCGTGAGTGTTTGTGAATCCTATGCTACCATTTCAGACAACAGTGCTTTAGTTAGTAAAGTGGGCGATAAGGTGAATATCTACTATACCGCAACAGTAAGTGGTGCATCCCTAAATGCAATCACTGAATCAGATGGCGGTGCAGATTTTATAATTGGGCAGGCTTCCTGGACTCCGGAATTCGATACCGTTCTTACCGGACACAGTGCCGGCGATCAGTTTAGTACTACGGTAACTTTCCCAGCCGACTTTGTTGATCCTAAGCTGGCTGGCTTGACTGTCGATTATGACATTACTTTCCATGGTATTTATGTTGTTCCGGAATTTAATGATTCCTTTGTACAAACTTATTATTCGGATGTTGCCTCTACTGCTGACGGATATAAAGATTACCTTACACAATCCTACTATGACAGTAATCTTGAGCGTGCAATCAAGACCTCTCTTTCCAGCAACAGTGTAATATCTCAATATCCTCAAGCTTATTTGGATAATGCAGTCAAACTTTATGATTATCAGAATGAACAACAGATGAATTCCTTTAATCAGCAATATGGAATTACAATATACAATAACACCTATGAAATGTATGGTTATCCCACTGAAGCAGAATATCTAACCTTCTGTACCGAGACAGCCAAACATGATGTAGAGTATTTCCTTGCAATCCAATACATTTATGAAACAGCCGGTCTGACAAATACTGAAGAAGAAGTCAAAGCCTACTTTACTGCACAGGGATGCGATGATGCTTCTTATCAGGAATTAATTACACAGTACGGATATAACTATCTGGCACAGGCTGCACTCACAGACAAGGTCATCAACTATCTTGAAGAAAATGTAACTATTAACTAATGAATCATATGAGTAGTTTCCTGTTACGAAAAAAGCTTCCATCGCTATGGAAGCTTTTTTATTGCTGTTTAGAAATTTTCTGCTGCTTCTATCAAATCATCATAATTATACTTGGGTACAATATAAGTAGCCGAGCCGGATAACAGATAAGCATTCTGGTTAGGTAAATATGCTTGAAATGTGTAAATATCCTCTAAGATTGAGAAAGCTCCATTCAATACAATCGTTCTAAAGTCAGATCTGATATAGTACTCATCTTTTTCCTCTAAATAGAACATCTCTTCCGTTTCTGATATTCCATCATCCAGACGCATACACAACTCTCCTGCTGTAATACTGTATATCTCATTTGTAGAATCTTTATACTCGACCAGCAGATGATCTGTGTTATCGCAAAAAAGTATATTGTTGACATTATTTGTGTCAATTGTAATCTCCATTTCCATCTCATATGTTGATAGATTAAATACTTCAATGCTTTCCTTCTCCGCATTCAGATAAGCTATATGTTCCAGATCCCTACTGTACACAGTATCGTAGTCATAAAAGTTTTCAGGCAGTAAATCACCTGGAATCGTACTTACTGTTCCCGTTAATACATCCACATAAAAGATGCCTTCTATTTTGCTTGCGATTATCTGTGTACCATCGCAGGAAAAGGTAACACTATGTGCATATACCAACTCCTCACAGTTGAATTCTGTCGTCGTACCATCCTCTAAATTAAACAAAACCATAGTTACCTCATCATCAGCCATCGCCATCGCCAGGTAAGAACTGTCTTTAACAAAACAAAATGTCGGTGTTATATAATCCCCCTCCCAAAAGTAACTGTATAACTTTTCATTGTTGCTTCCATCGAAAATATCAATATTACAAGTATCCGTATCAAATCCAGCCCAGAACTTACCATCAGGAGATACTCTCACCTCTTCATAATTAGTATCCGTAATCTGTTCTACATTCTCTCCCATACTGTATGTATAATAAATAATTTCCTTATTATTCGTCAGACTTACAAAATATGCGCCGTCTCCCTGCACTATTTGGATAATCTCTCCGCTACAGTTAATGGAAAGCAATGAGAATGATGTTGTATCCAATTGCGACGAATTCCAGATTATATAAGTACCATCTCCACACCATATCTTAAAGAATCCCTTTGACTCCAATGCACCAATTTGCATGATATCATCTTGAAAAACATTACTTGCAATGGTTTCTCCGGTCAGAGAATCAAGTATAATTAACTGCCGCCCTGCTTCAATCAAAATAGTATCGCTCCCCCATGCAGTGCAATGATACATATGGTCTGTATAAACTGTGAGATTTCGATTTTCCCAGCATAGTTCTCCGGTATTGACGTCTATGCACTGAATAATTTTACTTTCTTCCGAGTCCAATGAGTTAAATGTACTGATGATCAATTTGCCATCATAAACTCTTATTTGGTCAATGAAGCTTGTCGTTATCTGGGTTGTACAGAGTTCCTCCCAGGTTGAAGTATCCAAAACATAAAATGTATACTCGGGAAGAACATCCTGCGTGGATGAATATTCAGATTCATAATAGACAAAATAATTCGTATCACCGGACAGCATTGCTCCATCAATATTAACAGAAGCATTTGCAATGTAATCAGTCGCCATTGCATCCATAGACGTTTTATCAATTTGATATACTTCTTTCATTGTATCCAGTTGATAAACCGCTATATCAGCGAATGAAAACAATGCAATATAATCTGTGCAACAGGAAACCTCATAGTTTACACCAGAGTATTGAAGTGAAACATTAAGGACTTCCGTTTCATTCACAAAATCATAGATTACAAAAGTATTCTCTGTCGTGTAATATAGCCTTTCTTCATCAATAAATCCCATATATTTTTCCGAAAGATAGTTTATTTGCGTAGAAGCCTGATACAGCAGCTTATCCTCTTTAACATTATAAAGATATAATTCACCTGCTTCATCCCCTGCCAATAAGAATTGACCGCTTGAGTCAGTTGTCATATAGGATACCGTAGTGGAACACTCAAACACATTGGTCGGCTGAAGAAAATATCCGGTATCATAAATACCAAGAATATTGGTTAATGCTCTGTTGGCCTGTGGTACAAATGGAATTTCTGAATCCTGTGAGCTTTTAGGCATAACGTCCAGCAACATTTCAGCAGCTTCCCTACGCCTTCCTACATCTGCCAGACTCATGGCATTCTCCGCTACCTGTGCTTCATTTTGCGACATCGACATCCAATATTGTTCCTGAATCTGTGCATTACTTTCCTGCAATTCCATCTTCTGTGTCTCAAGCAATTCTGCCTGTTTCTGAATCATCATTACCATCATCCAGCTGACAGCCCCAAAAGCCAGACACACAACAGCCGCAAAGGTTGTAATACCAATTATTTTTTTCAGTTTTTCTTCCCGATGTCTCTGTCGCAAATCCGAATAGCTGACATCAAACATCACAGACAGCAATCTCAGACTTTCAGCCCGAATATTTTTCATAACCTCGGTTCTATTTTTACCACGAACATCAGCGGCCAATGGCTCTAATTGAAGCTGTTCTGTCTTGACGCTTCCATCCGGAAGCACAACCTGTCGTTCCTCATGAAGGAGTTGCTCCGGAAATGAATCTTCCGGTTCCCCCTCAGCCAGTATTGCCAGTACATGATCCCTTCCATGCATCGCAATAAAACTGTCTATCTCCAGCTTGCACCATACAGACTGTGGCAGTCTTGGCGTGCAAATGACAATCAGGAATTCCGAATTTTGTAATGCTTTATTAATCGGATCAGAAAGGTTGCTTGCCAAAGGCAGTTCATCCTTATCACGAAAGACTCTCTCAATCTTCTTCTTTCCATTTCCTTCGGAATTTCGTTTCACAGCTCTGGGCAATTTATAATTTTCCAGCTCTCGCTGAATCTTTTCAGCTACAAATCGATCCAGTTCACTATGACGATAGCTGATAAATGCATCATATTTTTTGTCGGTCATGATATCTCCTTTGTAAAAGAATGTTTCAAAAAGCTTCCTCTTTATTATATCTACCTTTGAATAACTAAAAAACTATTAATTTGAATTATACGGAACTCTTAATGATGATAATTCTTCACGATTTCCATGGAACACATTCATATCAATATAAATTTCTTCACCATGGTAACCTTTCAGCATTCCTTTATCACTATATTGCCAGATTGTCCAGTCATTTGCAATGAATAAAGGTGGATAATAAACATTTCGTATCCAGATGGGATAATCTTTAAATTCCCCCTGTATCAGCGACGTATAGGATGTCATGGTTGCATAAATCATCGGCTTGCAGCCATAATATGCTTCAAGCGAATCCAGCATACTATGCAATTCTCTCTGTATTGTTTCCGTACTCGCTCTATCTCTATCTGATGCATAATACTCCACATCAATTACCGGAGTCAGCATTCCATCAAATCTGCCTACTGTAGCAATATAATTACTGGCCTGACTTTCTCCAGAACTCTCAAAGCTAAAGAAATGATATGCACCGATTGGTATTTGAGTTTCCTGCGCTTCTTCAACATTTTCTTTATAACAATCATCCACATGGAGACTTCCCTCTGTTGCTTTAATATATGCGAAATCAATCTGCGCCGAGAGTACCTCCCAATCCACGTCGCCCTGATATCTGGAGATATCTACACCACACACCTCGTAATGCGAAGAAAAATACGGATTAATAACAATCTTTTTCTGATAAAGCAGCATGACAAATGCAGCTACCACTGCAATTCCCATAATCAATATGACACCAAACCACTGTAAGTGTGTATTTGTTTTCGTTTTCTTTACCCGATTCTGCATTTCGTTCTCCATCGAAATCCTAATTTATGAAAAATGGCTACTCTTCTGCGGGGAAGGGTAACCATTTCAGCTTACGTAGAAAGTTCTGTATTAGTCATCACTCTCAACCTGTGGAAATTTCTTTCTAAGAATAAACCACAAAGCACCGGTAATGCATACAGAAGAATATGTTCCACAGACAATACCAATAATCAAAGGAAGTGCAAATTCACGAATCGAAGAAACACCAAGAATATACAATACAATAACCATCACCGCCGTAGTCAGGGAAGTAAAGATACTTCTAGTCAACGTCTGCGTGATACTCTTATTCACCATATCCTCCAATGTATCCTTCTTCTTCATTGCTTTCAGATTTTCTCTGACACGATCAAAGATTACAATGGTTGCGTTGATTGAATATCCCACAATGGTTAGCATACAGGCGATAAATGTACTGCCGACACTCAACCGAACAACTGCATAGAAGGTCAACACAACAAGTACATCGTGAATCAGCGCGCATACTGCACTAGCACCAAATCGAATGTCACTAAATCTAAACCATATATAAATCAGCATACAAATCGTAGCAATAGAAACAGCGAGTAATGATTCTCTTTTCATTTCACCTGAAATAGTGGAACCAATTGTCTCAAAGCTGATTTTGGCACTATCAACGCCAAAGGAAGTTGTCATCAAATCTTCAAACTGTTCTCTCTCTGTAGCATCCAATACACGGGTCTTAAATACTACTTCATTTGAATCATTCACGGTCTGCCATTGTACATTGGCATCCCCTGTGATTGCTTCAATTCCCGGAATTACATTATTCTCAATTACATCTCTTTCCATCATACTCTCAAATGTTACAGAAGCGGCAGAACCACCTTTAAATTCAAGACTGTAATTGAGGAAATCTCCTGTTGTACCCTTATTGATTCCCATAAATACAAAGCCTAAAACAATAACACCAATTGATATTGCAAAGAAGACTTTTCTCTTCTTCAGGAAATCAATTGTCTTCTTCTCTTTCACTTTTCCATACCATTTTTCACTCTTAAAACCAACTGCATAGAATGCATTCAAAATGAGCTTGGTAATAAACAGTGCCGTAAACATGGAAACAATAATACCAAGGGCCAACGTATAGGCAAATCCTTTGATTGAACCGCTTCCCATTATCATTAACACAATTGCAGCAATTAATGTGGTAACATTACCATCAATGATTGCAGACAAAGCCTTTGAAAAACTGGATTTAATTGCCGATTCTACCGTAATGCCATCTGCCAGTTCCTCACGAATTCTGGCGAAAATAATTACATTGGCATCCACCGCCATACCGACAGACAGGATAATACCTGCGATACCCGGTAACGTTAATGTAATCTCAAACAGATTGATTCCCAGCATAATCAGTATGATATAAATCATCAGGGCTAATGAACTCGCCAATCCAGGGATACGATATACAGTAATCATGAAAATTATAACAATTACAAGTCCAATCATACCGGCCAGAATACTGGTTGCAATCGCTTCCGTACCAAGCTGTGCTCCTACGACATTCGATCTTAATTCCTGCAATTCCAGCTTCAATCCACCGATTCTGATATTTTGTGCCAGTTCCTCTGCCTCAGAGAAATCACTCATACCGGTGATTTGTGCTTCGCCTCCATCGATTCGATTCGAAACCATCGGCACACTCAGCAATTCCTGATCATAGTATATTGCGATCGTTCCGTATAGTCCTGCCTTTCCGGCAACTGCTCCGGTCTCATTTCCAAAGATTTGAGCAGCCTCTCCGGTAAACTGTAATGCAACCACATTCTGCGTTACATTATACTCATCTGTATGTGATACTGCTTCTGAGGAAGCTACATCTGTTCCGCTAAGTACTGCACATCCATCAGCAATAATATCTTCTATACTTTTGGTTAATTCATACTGCGGTTTAACATGTGCTCTTTCAATAATCGTATATGGTATTGGTGCTCCATTGGCATCAACAGCAACTTCATCTGTTTCTTTATCATATAAATATGGCATCGAAGAAACATAACAGAAATATGTGGTGTCCTCTTTATAAACCTGTTCTCCGCCAGCCGTCTCCATATACTGATAGTTCAAAGTACCGTCACTTCCAACCGAACGGATAAAGTATAGCGATCCAGGAGATCCGAGATCCTGAAGAATGGCATTTGCGTCTGATACACCAGGAATCTCAATGCTAATTCTGCGATCACCTTCCGGATACACCTGTGCTTCCGTTGAGTACTGATCAATACGTTTTCTTAATTTAAAAATCGTATCGTCAAGATCTTCTTTCGTAGGTGCTTCTTCACCTACCACCTCATATGTGATACTTACTCCACCGGCAAGATCCAATCCCAACTTGGTATCTCTGGCTGAACCGGCTGCATTCTCACCTACACCGTAGAGTACGATATAGCCTAATCCGACTATCGCTGCGATGACAGCAAGCAGTGCGACAATTGCTGTACCTTTTTTCATTTCACCGTCTCCTCTTCATTCTCTTCTTCATTTTGTGCTACTTTCAACATAATGGCGCATTCGATACGTTTCTTCTGCAATTCACATCCTGTTTCATATACATCATAAATATTTCCATGAAAATGCTGTGCATTGGCTGCACATCCACCACTACAATAGAACTTTGCAAAACAGTTCTTACATGCTTCTTTAGAATAAACGTTACAATTATGGAACTGTTCTCTTAACTTCGTATTTGTGATTCCCTCATCTACATTTCCCATCAGATACTCCGGCTGTCCGACGAACTGATGGCATGGATAGAAATCACCCCAGGGAGTAACCGCTAAATATTCACATCCTGATCCACATCCGGATAATCTCTTTGCAACACAGGGACCGCCTTCTAAATCAATCATGAAATGGAAGAAATTAAAATCTTTTCCCCCTTTTCTTCGTTTTAGCATTTCCTGCGCAAGATAATCATACTGTTTAATCAGAATCGGTAAATCTTCCTTTGTAAGTGCATAATCAGCTTCCGGCGGTGCAACAACCGGTTCAACTGATATCTGCTTAAATCCCAAATCTGCCAGATGCAGAACATCTTCAGCAAAATCGGTATTAAAATGAGTATAAGTCCCTCTCACATAGTAATTAATCTGTTTCCTTGACTCAGCTGCCTTAATATACTTTGGAACAATCTTATCATAGCTTCCCTGTCCCCCACGATAAGGACGCATGTAATCATTTACTTTCTTACGTCCATCAATACTAAGAACAAGATTACTCATTTCCTTATTGATAAATTCCATCATATCATCTGTCAGTAAAGTTCCATTTGTTGTAACCGTAAATCTGAATTTTTTGTGCTTTGGTTCTTCCAGACTTCTTCCATAAGCAACCAGCTGCTTTACAACCTCCCAATTCAGCAAAGGTTCTCCGCCAAAGAAATCAACTTCCAGATTCACCCTTGTTCCGGAATTGGCAACCAGATAATCCAAAGCTTTCTTTCCTACTTCAAAACTCATCAAGCCACGATCACCATGATATTCGCCTTCTCCGGCAAAACAGTACTTACATGCCAGATTACAGTCATGTGCAATATGAAGGCACATTGCTTTAACTACCGTTTCACGCTTCATAAAGTCATCTATATAAGCTTCATAAATATCTTCTGTATAAAGCATATTCTCCTTTTTCAAGGTCAAAATTTCTAAAACGGCTTCTCTCGTCTCAGCATCACTTGCATTACCTGCATATTTTTCAAGCAGATCTTCGTCATTCATTCCGTTGGCAATATCGGTTTCCATCTTTGGAATCAGGGAATAAACTATGTCATCTACAACGTGAACGCTTCCACTATTTACATCCAAAACAATATTATAACCATTACTCTGATACTGATGAATCATACTCTCTCCATACCGTATAAGAAGCAGCGACTTTGATGATCGCTGCTCCCCAAATACGTCTCTTTTGTTTTCCTTATTTCGTCTGTTCGCAGCTCTGATTTCCTACAGTACAGGATGTCTTACATGCTGACTGACAGGAAGTCTGGCACTCGCCGCAACCGCCCTTTTTCATACTTTTCTTAAAATCTCTCGTATTTAATGTTTTAATATGCTTCATAACGTAATCCTCCGTTCTTTTCCTTTGGAAACGTCACACTAACATTTCCAATACTTTCAGTATTGTATCACAAAACCTTTCATATAGAAAGTATTTTTTCAATATTCTCTGCAAATTAAGAGTTGTTAACTCACAATCCCTCCAAGAGTACCGCCTGCAGTGCAAAGCAGCAACACTGTGATGCAATCCTGCCCCGGTTTCCACTGCGCTCCTCCGGTTCCTGCCGACACGGCAAGAAGCAGCAGAAAATAGGTGCCTCCCATAAGTGCTCCATACACAAATCGTCGATTCTGCATACGTTTGCCGGCCATCCGTCCGGCAAAAAAGCAGGAAATGACGTATGTTATTATGACCCCCCATTGATCAATGATTCCTTTAGGTCGAACCAGTATCGCAGAAAAGACAGAATTATTAAGAATATACCTGTCAGAATAACTGAAAATAACAAGTATTTACCCAGGGAGAACAGAATCTTTTTTTGCTCCATTAAAATACCATATTCCTTTCCTATATTGTAATTCTTCTCTATTCCTAATTATATTCGTAGTATTTGAATAACTTGACATTTCACCAAAGATTCCTTATGATTTTGCATAATAAGAAAACATTGGATAAAAAAGGAGTTTATTTTGAATACAGCACAATGGATGCAACTACTATTGATATTTATATTACTTTTATTGTCAGCGTTTTTCTCTTCTGCTGAGACAGCCTTTACAACGGTCAATAAGATTCGACTGCAGAACCTTGCCGATGATGGCAACAAACGTGCCAAGACAGTTCTAAAGGTTCTTTCTAACTACAGCAAAATGCTTAGTACAATTCTAATAGGAAATAACATTGTTAACATCTCCACTTCCGCTCTGGCTACCGTTTTTGCAACCGTGGTATTTGGAAGCTGGGCGATTGGACTGGCCACCGGAGTACTGACGATTCTGGTTCTGCTCTTTGGTGAGATTATCCCAAAGACCTTAGCGATGATTAATAATGAAAAAATAGCGCTTGTCTATGCGCCTGTGATTCGTTTTCTATGCCTGATTCTAACGCCACTGGTTTTCCTGGTGGATTTGCTGTCTAATCTGGTTTTGCGTATTCTTAAGATTTCCCCGGATCAGAAGGTTATTGGAATTACAGAAAGCGAACTGCTTTCCTATGTGGATGTAAGCCATGAAGAAGGCGTTATTGAATCCGAAGAAAAAGAAATGATCTACAATTTGTTTGATTTTTCAGACGCACTGGCTAAAGACGTTATGATTCCTCGAATCTCCATTGTAGAAGCAGATATTGAGAGTAATTATGAAGAAGTTAAAACCCTTTTTCATCAGAATATGTATACTCGAATTCCTGTCTATGAAAATTCTCCGGATAACATTGTCGGCATTCTTAACGTAAAGGATTTGATTTTCCTAAAAGAGCCTTCCTCATTTAATGTAAGGCAATTTCTACGTGAAGTTTACTATACCTATGAATATAAAAAGGTTCCGGATTTGCTCAATGAAATGCGTGAAAAAAATGTCTCTCTCTCCATCGTTCTGAATGAATACGGTGCTGCTGAAGGTATGATTACTTTGGAGGATCTGGTAGAGGAAATATTTGGTGAGATTCGAGATGAGTATGATGCTGATGAGGCAGATCTGTTAAAATGCGTAGGAGATCGCGAGTACCTGATCGAAGGCAGTATGAAGCTAGATGACATCAATGCTCAGCTGGGAACCGATTTAGACAGTGAAGATTATGATTCTATCGGTGGCATCATCATTGAACATCTAAATGACTGTCTTCCTACTGTAGGTGAGACAGTTGTTCTGGAAGACAAAACCACCCTTAAAGTGGAAAGTTTTGAAAACAATCGAATTGGTTCCGTCAGACTGACTCTTGCACCTCTGCCGGAGTCGGATTCTTCCGCCGAAGAGTCGTAAAAAGGAATGGGGCTACAGCTCCATTCCTTTTTTTATTTTTGCCTTGATTCTCTGAAGCGCATTATCCGTAGATTTCTCATCTCTGCCAAGTACTCTTGCAATTTCTGCATATCCCATTCCTGTCAGGAACAAATCCACAACCTGCTTTTCCAACGGACTCAAATCCTTTTCCATGATCTGTTCCAGACGATCAATATTCTCTCTGTCAATCAAGAGTTTTTCTGGATTTTTATCAGACACCGAGGCCAATACATTAATCAGTTGTGCTCCTTCCGGTGCATCCGGTGTTTTCTCTCCCGAACTATATAAGGAGATATAATGGTTCAGGGGAAAATGCTTCTGCCTGTGCGCTGCCTGAATTGCAGTATACATCTGTCTTGAAATACAGATATCAGCAAATGTAAAGAAACTGGCATCCCTTCCGGCATCATAATCACGAATTGCTTTAAACAGGCCAATCATTCCCTCCTGAATAATATCTTCATTATCTGCGCCCAAAATATACATTGACTGTGCTTTCTTTCGAACCAGATCCTTGTACTTATTAATGATATAATCTGTGATTTCATTTTCACCATCACGGATTCTGACAATCAATTCCTCATCCGTAACATTGGAATATTCTTTCATTAAAGATTCTTCCCCTCACATTCTGGTAGTGTCAAATACCTACCTTGTTTTATTGTTCTAAACCTTGATTTTATGGGAGTTTGCACCAAAAAGAGCATTGACCTCCCTTTTTTTGATATAATGTCCTCGACCAAAATTCCAAAATACCGAAAGGAGCCAAT
>JAKQFQ010000330.1 GCA_029558315.1 Bacillota bacterium | reverse complement strand
AAACTGGCCTTTGTAGAAAAGGAAAGACAATTGCAGAGCATGCAACATGCTTTCAACGAAATGTTGCAGACTGTTCGCAGTAAAGAAAATGATAAGAACCTGTCAGCCCAGCGGCTGGAACACCTGCAGGAAAAAGAAGGTAGCCTGAAAGAATTCTTATTGAAAGCTGAGGGGCAGTTAAGGTATAGAGGAAAGTATTGGCTTTACTAACCAGCAGGTGCAGGATGAAGAAAAATCGCTGGAACTGCTGAGTGAGCAATTGGCGCAGCTGAACAACGAAGTGAATGCAAAGAGAGAAGTACTGGATGAGAAACGCCGTATGCTGGATAATCTGCGCAATGAATACCAGCAAATACAGCGAAGCCAGTTTGACGCAGAGAAGAAAGTTGCAGTGGCTGATACCTCAGTACAAAACTTACAAAGAGTCATCCACCAGATAGAGGAGGAGAGGATACAAAGGGATGAGCAACGTCACCACCTTGACAGTGACAGGATACTCAAGGAAAAGGAACTGGGTATTAAAAAAGTAGACCTGGAACAATTGCAACAACACCAGGAGAATACCAAAGAACAAATATTGCAGACACAAGCTGTGCTTGATGGGCTGCGCAATAACCTGGCAGATGAGAACCGGAAACTGGATGCCAAAAAGAATGAACATGACCTGTTGAAGAGTATGATCGATTCAATGGAAGGTTATCCTGATTCTGTTAAATTTCTGCATAACAACAATAACTGGAATCATAGTTCTCCTATTCTTTCTGATGTACTATATGTGAATGAAGAATACAGGACTGCCCTTGAAAATGTACTGGAACCATACCTGAGTTACTATGTGGTAAACGATCTGCAGGAAGGTTTGCAAGCCGTTCACCTGCTTGACGAGAACAAAAAGGGAAAAGCCAATTTCTTCTTACTGGATAAAGTAAATGATGGGTCTGCAGGAATATCTTCTCACCAATTAGAAGGGGCCATACCTGCATTGAGTGTGGTGGAAGTGGATGAGAAGTACCGTAAGCTGGCTGAGCATTTGCTTGGCAATGTATTTATTGCTGACAGTGAAGATGCATTGCAAAACAGTAATG
>JAKQFQ010000325.1 GCA_029558315.1 Bacillota bacterium | reverse complement strand
CTGATTCAGATATTGTTTGAATTTCCACATTCATATGATTTGTAGGCTCTAAATATCCTTGATTTCGTAAAGAATGTGCATTTCCACCTAAATCCAACCCAAAAATCACCCTTGTATTGGCATCTAGTTCATATAGTATCTTTCTACCATTTGAAGATATTTCTCCTTTAGACAAAATATTTTTAATTTTGTCTAAATTTTCACTTGACTGCGCATAGCTGGTCTCACTAACATACCCAACACCTTGCATTGGAGTTGCCACATTTTCCGGAATATCCGGTGCTCGTCCGATTGATACATCGCCTGCATCTATGCTTTGAATTGGTGTAATCATACTTTCAGGCACATCTAATTCAGGACTTCCAACCCGCGGGACCACCACATCATCGGCTATGTTATCAACTATAGATGCATGTTCTCCCAATGTCAAACTGCTTCCGCTTCGTGGCTGACCGATTTGTTGCATTCCCATTCCCGTCAATGTGCTGGCTATTGTACTTGCAAATAATACTCCTAAATTTCGTTCTGCTTCTGACCAATTATTTGCTTCTGCATATTGAATTACCGCCTCACTTGCTATGCCTCCTATTGCACATTGTGCTAATTCAATACTCATTGCTTTTCCAAAACTCGCTCCTGCATTCATGGATGCATTTACACCGAGTCCGCATCCGACAACCATCATAAAGAAATCTTTCTCCATTGCATAGAATTCGTCATCTCCGCCAGCAAGGACTTGTTTTAAAGGATTTACCGCTATCGACTCCAAATCCCCGATACTTCCATAATATATATCTCCAATTCCTTCCATTGTATCTGAAACAAAAAATGCTACAACTCCACACTCTACTACCATTCCTGCTGATAAACCAATGCTTCCTATCGAGACTACCGCCGGTGTCGCTAAACCAACTGAAAGTATAATCATTCCTGTAGATACCACTACAAAAACTGCTGCATTGAAAATTGTCTGATATCCCTGCTCTTTTCTCGCTTCACATTGCTCCTGATATATATGCTCCTGTACTGTATGCATTTGTCCAATGGCTGTTGTATATTGTGCTTGTACTGTTGGATCTGTCTGATAGCTTATACTTCGCGATAAATTGCTTTGCAGTGTTTCGAAGTTTGGTGTATTGGCGAAATCTCCTGCATGATATATTGTGTTTGAATTATGATAACTTTGATAATTGGTGATTTCCTGTTGTACACTTGCTATCAGTTCTTCTAATTCTGCCAGTGGTCCGTTTAATTCTTCCTCTTCCAGTTCTTCCACTTTTTTTATTGTATCATCTATGGCACTCTGCAAGGTTTCCGTGTCGCTATATAGATTTCCCCAGGATGGATGCTCCAGGTAATAAATATCGCTCACTTCTTCCAATGCCTCTTTGATTTTATTATCACATACCGAGACAAATTCCTTCTTTAGTCTGATACTGTCCAAATAACGGTTCAGCGTTGCTTCATCCAGAACAAAATCGTCTGCTGTATCAATTTCAAGATATTTTGAAAGAAATATAGCCAGTTTCATCTGATATTCATTAATTCCCATCCCCAGCATGGTACTGCAGATGGGATATATTTCTTTCATAATAATCTTTCATTGTGTCAACACCAACTCCTGTCAATGCGACGGTAAGAGATAATTCACTCAAGCTTTGAGTTACTGCTAATTGTGCACTCTGCCACTCCGCAAGTTTACTGCTTACATTCCCCATAAAAGCGTACAACTTCCGATATGTAATTTGAAATTCTGTTTCATCCATTTCCCCCTCCTTAGTTGTTCAGTTGAAGCCCTGTCTGATATAAGGCTAGTTGATCAAACAATTCGTAATACTTTCCCAATGCTTTTGGTTTATACATATATTCATCCTAAAGTTCCTATCAGACCTCCAATTTCTGTATTTCTATTTTCCAGCCTGGTAATGCTATAAAATCAATAGATTCAGGCTGATTTTCTTTTATTCAGCAGACACTAATTAGTCTCCATTATATAATGCAGTAACAAGGATGCCTTCGTCATTGAATTGAAGATAATTCGCAAAATCAAGTCCGATTTCTGTAATATCACCATATGTTCTTAGCACAATCACACCAATATTAACTTCCTTGCTAATCCGCAAAGTTCCAGCATAACAAGGAATCCAATAAGGATCGTCGCTTCCATACGGATCCATCATATTACTCGAATCTTCATATGCAGATATGTAACAATCATAATCATATACATACATTTCATTTCCCCAGAAGCTAGAACCATAGGGTTCTTCTATTCTTGTAATCATAACAGATTCTCCTGTTAATTCATTGATTACAATCCGTGTGCTCTCCCCCATGTCAACGTGTTCAGAGATTCTCGCCGGTCGTTCTAATACTACTTGCAATTCATAATAATCACCGCAGTCAATATAATCATTACACACATACAGCTGAAAAGTATCATAGAAACTTCCTGTTGGTTCCCAATCTTGGACATAGGTTCCATCTGCTAATTGTCTTTGCCACTTTCCAAAATCATGTGTTTCCGTCAAATTCGGAGTTACCAGATTGCCATTCGTTCTGATATAATTCCACGTCTCATCAAATGAAGCATAACTTCCTGTTACAGACTCTCGATATGAGATTTCAATTTCTACAGTTCCAGCCAGCAGATTGCCTTATACATATTCATGTACCGGCTGTTGTGCTGGTGTCAACGATGGTGCTAATGATGGCGTCGATTGTTGTGATGGTGATGGAGATTCTGATGCAAAAATATTGGAATCGAGACTGGCATTTGTCATTTTTTCCTGACTCATTTCATTTTTTTTCTTCTTTCTCCGGTTCTTCGTTCTTGCTCTGGCATCCGTTTAATGTCATTAAAAAAATTCCTATCATTACCAGAATTATTTTCTTCATAATTGTTCTCCTTTCCTTCCTGTTTCCAGTTCTTCCAGAATTTCTCCCAGCATCTCTTTCACGTCCTCCAGCCTTTGCTGCATCTGCACATTCTCTTTTGTTCTGCCGCCATACATCTTTGATAATTCATAGAGATTACCAGATACAGTTGTAACCCCATCCATCATTGCCTCCGTAATTGATAGAATTCCCAGAATCTGTTGTGACAACGTTCCGAGCTTTTCTTCCGTAACAGAGAAGTTATGATCACTCTCATTTTCTTTTTCCACACAAAAATCAGCCTGATCCAGTGCCAGTTTCACAGAATTTCTTGAGCGAATCGCCAAAAGCTGTACCGCATCAGTCTTTCCGTTGATTCGTCCAGTCATGTCTTTAATGTCATCCAGTGCGTTCACAACACTGGGATTATAAGGTCCACTTCTCGCTGCGTCCAATGCGGCATTCATTGCAAAGAGATTCGTTCTTGTCGTCTCAGTCTGAATTGTTGTAACCTCATTGTAGATTTCTTCAATCAGTCCTGCAGAATCTGTAAGCATATCTGAAAGCACCTCAAAGCTTTCTTTCAAGTGTACAATCTCTTCTTTCGTATCTCGATTGCTTCTGACTCCATCCACAATACAATTCTGTAATTGCTGCGCATCCTCATATAAAGTTTTTTTATTGATTTTCAAACCGTGTCCGGTCGATTCCAGCCTCGAAAGAATATCTTTCTCCTGTTCCATGCCGGAAATGATGTTTCCCTGATTATGCAATGCCTTCTCACATTGCACCTTACAGTCAGCCAGTGTCGAAATAATCTGACTTTTGCTCTGCCTGTTTTCCTCATAAACAACATCCAGACTGCTCTTTGTCGCCCGCAGTTCTCTGGAGATGTATGTCATTTTTTCCATCTGTTCCTTCAACGAATCTGCAAGTCCCTGCAAATCATCCGAATCACTGTCAAAATGTAATTCATCCTTAACAAGTGCATCCGCAATCTGGTCCAAAGGCAGGAACATCTCCCTGATTTTATGCGTCATATACCAGGATACAAGCAGATAAATAGCAAGATAAATTAAAAACATGAATAATGCTTTCCCATAATAATGTACAGTCTCAGGTTCAGACATATAAAGGAGGACTGAACATGTCACATAAATCATAAAAAATGCAACACCACAGCCAATAACCACCATCTGATTAATATTTTTGGAAAAGGATGCTCTTTTCTCTGCCATATAGCCTCCATTCATCATGTCATTTTTTCAAAAAAGACCGGAAGAGCAGGGGATTCCTGCCATACCGGTCTTATTTATCCAATCAAATGACTCCTGTAGAACAACGTCTTTTGATTCTTTCTTGTAACTGCAATAATATATGGCAATTAGTTATCGATGAACTTCTGCTCACCATTCCAGCTGTAAAGCTTACGAACTTCCTCGCCAACCTTCTCTGACTGATGCTCAGCAGCAAGCTTTCTCATAGCCTTGAAGTGTGCCTGGCCACCTGCCTGAGACATATCAAGTAAGAAGTCTTTTGCAAAAGTACCATCCTGAATGTCCTTTAAGATCTTCTTCATGGTCTGCTTGGTTTCAGCAGTGATAATCTTAGGTCCTGTGATATAATCACCATACTCTGCTGTATTAGATACAGAATATCTCATTCCAGCAAATCCTGACTGATAAATCAAGTCAACGATTAACTTCATCTCATGGATACACTCAAAATATGCATTTCTCTCATCATAACCAGCTTCAACAAGTGTTTCAAAACCAGCCTGCATCAATGCACAAACACCACCACAAAGAACTGCCTGCTCACCGAAGAGGTCTGTCTCTGTCTCTGTTCTGAATGTTGTCTCAAGAACGCCGGCTCTAGCTCCACCAATTGCCAATGCATATGCAAGTGCAGTCTCAAGTGCCTTTCCTGTAGCATCCTGATGTACAGCAACCAGACAAGGAACACCCTTACCAGCCTGATATTCACTTCTTACAGTATGTCCAGGTCCCTTAGGTGCAATCATTGTTACATCTATATCCTTAGGCGGAATAATCTGATTGAAGTGGATGTTGAAACCATGTGCAAACATCAACATCTTACCAGCAGTCAAGTTCGGCTCAACGTCTTTCTTGTACATAGCAGCCTGAAGTTCATCATTAATCAGAATCATGATAATATCAGCCTTCTTAGCAGCTTCTGCAGCAGTAAATACTTCAAATCCCTGCTCTTCTGCTCTCTTCCAAGATTTGGATCCTTCGTAAAGACCGATAATTACCTTACATCCAGATTCTTTCGCGTTCAGTGCATGAGCATGTCCCTGGCTTCCGTAGCCGATAACTGCGATTGTCTTTCCATCTAATACTGACAGATTACAATCTTCCTGATAGTAAATTTTAGCCATTTTCTTTCCTCCTAATTGTTATATATAACTGAAAGGTTTTCCTTAGAGTTCTTAGTTATCCAACCAGACTACGTCCTGAAATCCTCTGGACAATCCGGTGATTCCGGTTCTGGCAAGTTCAAGTATTGTATAGCCTTCTAAAAGGCCAAGAAAAGCTTCAATCTTGGACTGGTTACCGGTCAACTCTATCATCATGCTCTTTGTGCTTACATCAACGATATTGGCACGAAAGACATTGGATACTGCAATTACACCTTCACGATTGTCTGGTGTTACTTCAATCTTAATCAAGCACAGTTCTCTATATACGGATTCCTCCGGAGACAGCACTTTGATATTTCTAACATCTACAAGCTTGGCAACCTGCTTCTCAATCTGATCAAGAATCTCATCATCACCGGAAGCAACAATAGTAATTCTGGTATATCTTGGATCAGCAGTTACTCCTGCGGTAATACTTTCAATATTGTATCCACGTCTTGAAAACAGACCTGAAATTCTACTCAAAACACCGGATGTATTATCTACTAATAATTGAAATACTTTTTTATTCACTTTCTCACCTGTAACTTTCTCTCATAACTAAAACAAATAGAATTACACGAGAATTATTATCTTATTAGACCAAAAATAATATTAGCAACATTCCTTTGAAAAGTCAATCCTAACTAGTTATCTGATTCCATACATTTGGGTAATGCAAGCGTACCCGTCCTTGCAACTTCAACGATGCTGACCTGTGCCAGCATGCTGATCATCAATTTGATTTTTTCCGGTGTATCGCAGATCTGCAGCATCATCATATTCTTGGACATATCAACAATCTCAGCCTTCATCACTTCGCATGTCTCCATGATTTCTCTTCGGTTGTTTTTATTGTACTTCACTTTGATCAGCATCAATTCTCTCGATACTGCCTGATGTTCTTCAAATGTTTTTATCTTAATAACATCCAGTTTCTTATTTAGCTGTTTCTCAATCTGCTCTAGTGTCTGTGTCGTTCCCGTGCTGACTATCGTCATACAGGATACTGCAGTATCATCCGTCTCCCCCACCGCAAGAGAATCAATATTGAAACATCTTCTGGAAAAAAGACCGGCAACCTTACACAAAACGCCTGCACGGTTTTCTACTAAAACTGAAAATATTCTATTCATATTCCTATGTCTCCATTTCTTTGAAAAGTCTGATGCATTCATTATACAAGATCCATCGGATCCACCATACATTCCATCAGATAAGATTCATCATTGGCAAGGAATCTGTCGATTGCCTGTTCATACTTGTTCATGTTCAGAACCCGTTCAAATTTGATTCCATAAGCTGCAGCTATTTTCTCAAGATCCGGACTTCCATCCAATGCTACAACAGAATAATTATCTTTATAAGTAAAATGCTGATATTGTCTTACCATTCCCAGATAGTTATTGCGAAGCACAATAATTTTAACCGGTACATGATGTTGCTGCATAGTTGCAAGCTCCATCATTGACATCTGGAATGATCCATCTCCACAAACTGCGATAACCTGCTTCTTTGAGTCTGCAATCTTTGCTCCCATTGCTGCAGGTATGGAATATCCCATTGTTCCCATTCCGCCGGAAGTCAGGAATCTTCCTCCTTTTACAATATGATGTGCACAGGACCATATCTGATTCTGTCCAACATCTGCTACATAGATTGCATCATCCTTCATTCGTTCAGAAAGGTAACGAATGAATTCTGCCGGATCCACATATTCAGGATTAGGGTTACGAACCGGTCGTAATTCTGTACGATATTGATTTAACGTATTAATCCAGGAATCATAGATACCATCGATCTCATATTCCAGAAAATCAGCAAAAATATGTTTGACATCACCAACGATTGGAATGGTTGCACCTGCATTCTTGCCAATTTCCGCCGGATCTACATCAATGTGTATCAATACCTTATCCTTCGTAATTATCTCCGGTTGATTAACTGCACGATCTGCTACTCTAGCTCCCACCATCATGATTAAATCAGCTTCACGCATTGCACGATTAGCACAAGGGCATCCATTATTTCCAACCATACCATAGTAATACGGATGCCGGGTTGGAAGTACACCAATTCCCATCATAGTAGAAACGACCGGAATCTGATATTCCTCGACCAATACCTTTAATTCCTCTTTGGCCTCACCAAGTAATACACCACCACCTGCACAAATCAACGGTTTTTTTGCTTTCTCCAGTTCCTTAATAACCTTTTTAATCTGTAATGCATTTCCATTGACTGTTGGTTTATATGTGCGAAGCTTTACTTCTTCCGGATAGCGGAATGATTTCAGTTCCTGTTGCTGGATATCAAAAGGAACATCTATCAGAACCGGCCCTTTACGTCCGGAATTGGCAATATAGAAAGCTTCTTTGAAGATTCTTGGTATCTCTTTTGCATCTTTGATAAGATATGAGTATTTAACAAATGACTCTACTGCACCGGTAATATCTGCTTCCTGGAACACATCACTTCCAATGAGTTCAGAATTAACCTGACCTGTAATACAAATCAAAGGAATACTGTCAGCAAATGCAGTTGCAACACCTGTTATCAGATTAGTTGCTCCCGGACCGCTGGTAACTGCACACACACCTGGTCTTCCTGTTACTCTTGCAAGTCCGCTTGCCGCATGTGCTGCATTCTGCTCCGTTCTGATTAAGACAGAATTAATATCAGAATTAAGTATACTATTATAAAATGGACAAATCGCAACACCCGGGTATCCGAAAACGAATTGTACACCTTCTTCTTCAAGACATTTAATTATGGCATCTGCGCCGTTCATATCGTTCACCTCTGTACTTTTTTACTTGTTACTATACAACATTGAGGGCATTTTAGCAATTATTTCTATAGGTTCTTTGATACTTTTGTTGATTAGTTTTCTTTTTTCCTTGAATAACGTTCTTAAATGTGATAAGTTTTTCATAGTTTTTATACAAAATATTTGCTAAAATGGAAACAATATAATTATATCAACACAAAACAGAAAGAGAGAGATTATGTTTCAACATAAAAAACGATTTCTTTGGTTGCCTCTTTCCCTCATGCTTCTTCTTAGCGCATGTGGAAATAAGAGTGATTTGGAAGTTTATCAAGATAGTATGAACAAGATTTATCAGGAGATTATTACAACCAGTACTTCAATTAATGGAATTGATGCCACCTCCGCAGATGCGGTTGATACGCTTCTAGCCGAACTGGATACAATGAACGCTTCTTTTCAGACATTAGCTGCAATTGAAGTCCCCGAGGAATTTTCCAGCTGCGAAAGTCTCGCTGATGATGCGGCTACCTATATGAGCGAATCGGTTGATCTCTATCATCAGGCTTTTGCAGATGGTAACTATCAGGCAGATTTAGGTTCACAGGCGAAGAGTAAATACGAAACCGCAATGCTTCACATCAAATATATTGGTGATTTATTGATGGGAAATGTTCCCGAAGGTGACGGTGTTACCGTATCTTATAATTAATCTGACGCCATCTTGTTTTGTATAATGTCTTGTGTAACCAGTACCATTTTCTAACAAAACACAAAAAGCGCACTTACTGATCACATTCAGTTGTGTGCTTTTTTACTTTCAATTCTCATTGTCCGGTTCATTATCGCTTACATCGATGTCGTCGTTATCGCTCTTTTTTCGCTTCAATGCTTCCTTCATCTTATCAATTACTTCAGAATACTTTAATGATTCAAAGCTGGGGAAAACCTTCAGATATCTCGTTTCGAGATTAACGAATTTGCGATTCACGCTCTTTAAGCGAACCACCATATCCTTACCTTTCTCAACGATTACAAATCTGTTCAGATACTCTTTTTTATTATTTATCGTATCGAATTTATCCTCAACATAATTATCAAGTGTATCATAGAGTTCTTTACACTTACGATTCAGATTACACATACCGATAACCGTAAACACCGCATCTATCCAGAAGATCACCCAACATGCGATTGCCATAGTTATCATAATCCTATGCGGAATCTTACCAAACATAATGATTGATACCGGATGGAGTAATTTTATCAGAAAAAGAATGGCAAAGCCAAAAAACATACCGGAAATCACACTGATTCTACCGTTGATATTCAATGGAAAATAGCTGTAATCCCAATATCTTGCATGAAATATTTTTTCCAGTGAATAGGAAGTCACATACTCAATTGCGCAGCATGACAACGAAGCAATCAGTACAATCCTTACCGGAGAAGTTACTCCATTCAAAAGATATAGATTGAGCATTGCCACTACAGAATAAATCGGACAGTACGGGCCTATAAAACATCCTCGATTCATCAATTTACCCTGCTCTATCAAGGAGAAAACCGTTGACTCATAGAGCCATCCTATAAAGCTGTAAAACATTAGCATGCAGGTAAATGTAGAAAGATCCATACCTAAAAATTCGAAGTGCATTAAATTCGTCCCCCAATAGTCTCCTGTAATGCACACAATTTGTCTGCAACACATAATATTTTACCTTCTCTGGATCTTGGCGGTCTCACTGTCAAAGGGAACATATGATGCTTGATCATGTCCTTTTCAATTCTTGAAAGCCTAAAATCTCTGGAAGCTTCTTTTAAAGCAGTTGTTGGATGAGTAAATCCATGTATGGAATTTTTCCATGAAGTCTCATGCCAGTCATATAAAAAATAATCATGAAGCAAAGCACCACGGATGAGTTCTTCCTCGTGCACAGAAAGCTTCAACCGATACGAAATATAGTAAGCAGTCTGTGCAACCCGAATGCAGTGTTCACGAACAGAGGTGTCTCCATGCTGAACAAACTGCGAACTTTCATCAAATCGTGATGTACGGCTTAATGTTTTCACCATATACTTAAATTTTCTTTCCTTATCTGGTGGTAATCTTCTTCTCATACTAAGATCTCCATTTGTCTCTCAAGCATTGCAGATTTCATCTCTGAGAGAATCTGTTCCCACAATTCAGGACAGGTTCGTTTACCTGCAGTATTACAGACTTTTGTAATAATCTCAAGATAACTGCCCATCAAATCAAGATAGTATGTTGTCATTCTTCCTGGATTGGTAATTTTCATTCTGGAATATAATGCACCGTCAAATTCCAATGCCATTGCATCAAATTGACATAACATATCATATCCTCCGGGAACTACACTACATTCTGACTTGTTTTTCAACTCTTTTGCTAATTCTTTTTCTGTTCTTCTTATATTATTCGCTACCGACAGAATAATCTCTGTAGGGATTTTTCTTTCTGTCAGACAGATGTCTGCAAATACACATATTAATTCTTCTGTTGGTTCTTCCCAATTCACTTCGAGAATCGCCAGACAATACGCACTCAATTCCGGAATGATATTACCGGCAATACTCTTACTGCTATCTGTCAATATATGATCTGCTTCTAACTTTCCAAGCAGATCAAGTAAAGACTTTGTAGCTTTCTTGGCGGCCACAATTAATTCCTGCGTTTCTGTATTGATCATTTTCTACCACCTTTTATCTTGGGAAGCATTTTACCTACTTTCTGTACATGTTTTGTCAATGCCACTCCGGAGGAATCCAGAAGTTTTTTGGTTACATGTTTCAGTATTTTCTTCTGTTCTTCATCCAAACTATTCATAGCTGTAATCATAGCATTAATCTTTTTGGGACTAAGCTTGGCAAGTTCTTCTAACGTTGAAGCCTCAGAAGCCTTAAGGATCTCAAAGACAGCATTTAAGAACTGTTCTCTCTCCTGCGGCATCATTTTTTCAATCCATCCGGAAATCGCTTCATCCGTCATCAGACTCATATTATCAACACCATCCATTCGGATGAAATGATTCGCTGAGATCTCCCAGCTGGTAAGATCATGTTGGATGATTCCATGCTGCACACTTTTGACAACAACAAACTGTTCCTTATGTCCAAACAGCATTCCAACAATCGATGATTGCGGTACAAAGGTCGTTATAACAGGTAATATCTGTTGATATTCTTCACTTTCAATCGTCTTCTGGTCAAATCCCGGCCCATCAAAATTATATATCTTGGTGATAAATTTCTTTAATGCTTTCGCTGCCTTCATTCCGGCATATACAGCAAGATTACCGCCTTTCGAATGACCAATTACGATGATTTTCTTTCTTCGCTTTCGTATCATCTTATTTAAGTAATCAACAGCCTGTATCTGTGAAGGTATTTCTGACATATAGGTCAGATTAAAGTCTTCTTTCCAACCGATTAGGGAATTGTCTGTTCCACCAAATACAACCAGATCCGTATCCCTGGTCATTGCAAATGTTAATGCAGTAAATTGTTCCTCTCGTTCTTTTGAAAAATCAGCCTGGTAATCAACAATACGACATTTTTCAAAACGTTTTCTGGCTGCTGCATCAACAAGAAATGCCCCAGCCGTACGGTAAAAAAGATTTCTCTTTAATTCTTCTTCGAGGTGATAGACCCCAAGATAATTATCTGCAACTGTTCTAAACGTATTCTTTCTGATATCGCGAAATAGAATCTCTTCAAAATCCACATAAGAAATCCATGCCAATAACATACAATCCACTTCGTTGAGCGGATCTCGTTCCAGTTCCAAATCCCCTCTCCATTCAAGATAATCCGATAAAACAGCCATATACTGCCCCCTTTAAGTGTACATAAAAGACAATTTTATACGGTTATTTCAATAGCATTATTATCCGGATCCAGAACAACACTTTCATAATAGCAGTCTCCAGTGGTTCTTGGTCCACGTACCACGCAATATCCATCCCGTTGTAATGTACTTGTTAATTCATCCACTTTTTCTTTGCTTCCAACGCTGATTGCAAGATGCATATAACCCATATGTTCCCGATAAGGTCCTATTTCTGCAATACCCGGTTTATCCATGATTTCCAGCCTGGCACCATCTTCAAAGCTAAGAAAATAGGAACAGAATCCACTGTTCGGATTACGATACCCCGCATTGGCCTTGGCATCGAAATATTTTACATAAAAATCCTTACAGGCTTCCAAATCATGTACAAAAACTGCCATGTGTTCAATCTTCATAAGTTTCTCCTTTAATCCTCATATTTGTCGTATAGGTACTGTTCAATTATTTCATTTTCCTCTTCATAAATAGTATAGGCATGGCCATATGCTTCATCTGTATAATCATAATTTGATAAAACCAGTAAGGTGGTTATATGATAGCATTGCTTAATTATGATATCGCTTACAGATGCATCTTTCTTAGCACTTTCATAGAGCATTTCACCTCCATCATTGAGATGATTTATTAATGTAACATAATACTCCTGTAAACCAGATGAGTATGTTGTACATAGTTCGGATGTACTATAACCTTCATATGCCATTTTTGAATCGATTAGACAATTCAGTGTCAGACTATCGTTCATTTCATCTTCCAATATTGCATAGAGCATATTAAGATATGCAATCTCAGTAACCTTATCTTCATAGTCAGCAACAATCTCTTCAAGGTCATCTCCAATGATTCCGTTATCCACCATACGTTGATATTCCTCTTTTGTAATCATCTCTGAATTTACAACAAATAAAAAACCAATAATATCATCTTCACTATACATATCTAACAGAGTTGAAGTACACATTTCACCGATCTCAATCATCATCTTCTGCATCATATCCGACGTATAATCATCAAATGTTGCCTTCAGCTCCAGAAATTCTTCCATTGTCAACGTCAGACTATCATACTTAGCAGTAATGATTGCATTGTCACCTGTCAGTTCACAACCATCTTTAAGAATCTCGATAACGATGTCCTTATCCTTGGGATAGACTCTATCAGCCATGCAATAGATGCCTGCAATATCATTCACATCTCTTCTGACGATTTTGCTGTCATAATCTTCAATGATTCTAAGCACTTCTTCATAGTATTCCTGTAACGCATCATAGTCTTCTAATGCTGCATAACACTCGATTACTCTCCTATAAGCAAGTGTATTTTCTTCCTGTATTTCAATAACTATCTCGTAATTCTCTATTGCATCAAGATACTCCTGATTATAAAAGAAATCCTCCGCAATTTTCATTGTTTTTGTTGCCTTCTTTTCTGGCGAGTTGTTACTCACCAGTACCATTACCAAAATTCCTCCAGCCAAAATAAATGCAAAAAACGCCGCCAACATAATAATCGTAGTTCTTTTCACACGCATCTCCTCATACACATCCATTATGCCTTAATTATAAGTACTATACTTATTATATTAAGTTTAATTTTGACCGTCAATCTATTTATTCTTCATAAGATTATTCAAGGACTAACGCACACCCGGCAATAATTGGGTTATTGTGCCATTTTCGTCAGCATTGCTAATACGAACGGCAATCCCCGGTAAATAACAGGCAAGATATTCATGTAACATTTTATTATTGTCATAACGACTCATAATCAATTCCTGCGTTGCATTTTGCAACACAAGCATTAATTCTTCCATCGTACTTGTATTAAGTGACAGATTCTCCTGTTTTAAATATCCATTTCTCCCCATAGACCGTAAAAGAAGATTGGTCAGCAGTGGTTCGGTCAGACTCTCAAATTGTGTCTCATATCCCGGATTGACCGAATGCAGCATCGAAATCACATAATCCTCCCTGACCTTTGCAAGGAACTGTTGTTCAGCATCAATCTCATGAAGATACTCTGCGATTGCATCAATTCCCTCTTTGTCCAGGTATCTTTGTGGCAGCAGATTATAATCCATCGTAATGACTCTATGATAGGGTGCAAATTCTGCATCATAATACAGGAAAAATCCGGGAATTGCTTTTCGGAAGGTCTCCCTTAAAGCAATACAGCCATAATCCCTGAAGGTATTTGCAATCTGATTATAGTAGTTATAAAGTGTTTTGCATTGCCTTACAATTCTGTTTCTTCCTTTGATATATTGTTCTTCCATTGTCAGTGTCTCATCTGTCACTACCATACCAAAATCCTTTATCTCCTCTGTTTCTGTGACCAATGAATCTCTGTTTCCACCATGCGCCAGCGTAAAAACAACAGCACGCATCAGTGCTTCTGCCTTCTCATAAGGCACTGAAGTACTTTCCTTATGTGTAAATCGTTCTGCAAGCATAACAACAAGCTTAAACAGTTCTCTTTGATACTCTTCCTCATCCATTATTCTTCCTCCTGCCAGATACCGTCATGTTCCATTCTAAGCTTGCGTATCAGCTTAGCAAGTGCAGTCCCGCGAAGATATTCTATTGAACCACAGCACTCCCCCTCAAATGTTTTCGCCATATATTCCACCAATTCATCATCTGTAATTAAGTCTTTGGATTCATTTTTATATTCATAAAAAATCTCTTCCAGTTCTATTAGTGTCTCTTTATACTCAGCCTGATTGATATAAGACGAATCGCAGAATGCAAAAATGAGTTTGGACAGAATCCCTTCCCCAAATTCAAACCTTTGCTTTTCTTTTAATGTTTTCTGGTGTGCTATAACTAACTGCTTTGCATCTTCTTCGGTCAGGCTAAGGCCAAACCCTTGTGTATAGGAATTGGTATGAAGATAATTCTGTATCTGCGCCTTTTCCTGACCTTTTAACATGATTTCCCATTTTTCCATATATGCCTCCTGTGTGATTGCATTATAGACTCTTGTTAAAAGCACTGCTAGTGTAAAGTTTTTGTAGGAAAATTAAATAGACAAAAGAAGAAAACTCCCATCTTGTGTTATGATTTTAGCGACAAGAAAAAATCTGAGACAAGAGAAGGAGCTTTCTATGATTAAGAGTATACAACAGTTTCAAAC
>JAKQFQ010000319.1 GCA_029558315.1 Bacillota bacterium | reverse complement strand
AACGAAGAACAGGGAAGAAGCGAAGGTTACCAGAAGACTTATGGTGAAAGAAACAATGATCGTAAAGAACGTGATACGAAAGATCGTAGTGAGAAAACCGGAGCAAAACCAAAGTTTATCAGACAAGACGGAACCGCTTTTGAGAAGAAAGACCGCTTCAGCAAGCCATATCACAGTGACAAGAAAAAGAGCGGAGAGAAAGACGAAATCCGCCGTGTTCTGTCCGAATATGATGCTTTAAAGAGAAAACGTGCTAAAAAACAAAAGTAAAGCAGTCTGTCAGAATGCATTTTGGAATACAAAACAGCATTTCGAATAAATGATTTAGGAAGAGAACACAGAAGAAGCAGAAGCGTAATTAAAACGTATTTTCACCAAAAACTCACATCAGGAATTGATGTGGGTTTTTTGATGAATTATATAAAAAAGGATTGACACAACGAGAAAATGTGATTATAGTTAGTTTAAACTTTTGAAGTGGAAGAATACATGTAAGTGACTACAGAGAGTAAGGGATGGTGGAATCCTTACGTCGGGCTACATGGGCTATGGGCCACGGAGGGTCGGAGGAACAGGCTTTACCTTAGTATTTCCGAACGTTGACCGGCGTTAACGGGAAATGATGTGATAGCATCATGATGAGTGGATCGTTAGGTCAAACAAGGTGGCACCGCAGATTAAGCAGTTAATTTGTCCTTGGAAAGAGTAATCTTTCTGAGGATTTTTTTATTTCAACAAAGTGTACAATTATTTAGTTTAAAATATCGGAGCAGAAAATAGAATTCTATAGATCAGAGGAAATGAGGTAGACAGATGAAAGAGTTATTGATGGGCAATGAAGCGATTGCCGTAGGAGCGATGATGGCGGGAGTTCAGGTAGTGACAGGATATCCCGGAACCCCATCCACAGAAGTGTTGGAGACGATTGCCAAAAGAAATGATGGCAGTATTTATGTAGAATGGTCAGTAAATGAGAAGGCTGGTATGGAAGTAGCTGCCGGAGCTGCGTACGCAGGTGCACGGTCTCTGGTAACAATGAAACAAGTGGGACTCAATGTTGCTTCCGATCCGTTAATGAGTCTTAATATGATAGGCGTGAAGGGCGGTATGGTAGTGTATGTCGCAGATGATCCGGGTCCGATTTCCTCCCAGACGGAACAGGATACAAGACATTATGCAAAGTTTGCAAAGATCCCCATATTCGATGCTACCTCCCCCGAAGAAGCCTATCAAATGATTCAGGATGCATTTGACTATTCAGAAAAATACCACACTCCGGTATTCTTTCGTGCAACCACACGAGTATGTCATGCATGTGCATCCATCGAAGTGGGCGAGTTTCCTAAGATTACAAAAGCAGAAGGATTTGTGAAAGATAGCCGATGGGTTATCTTCCCAAGACTCTCGTATCTAAATAAAAAGAAAGTGGAAGCAAGGGAGATTACTCTTGCAGAAGAATTTTCGGACTACCCGGGAAATGAGCTGATTGGTTCCGGTAAGATTGGTATCGCCTGTGGTGGCATAGCATATGCATATGTGATGGATGCAATTGAGAGCAATAAGGAAATGTTTACTGTTGCAAAGTTCGTGACTCCATTCCCATTTCCGACAATATTTGCAGACCGGTTCTTACAACAGGTGGACAGAGTCATCGTATTTGAAGAATTAGATCCCGTGATTGAAGATGCCCTCATCTATCACCAGGGTGTTACCCATACGACGCATGAGATTATCGGAAAACGTACTGGTACTGTACTCAATGCAGGGGAGCTAAGTGCGAACTACATAGCCGGAGTGCTAAATGAGATCTTTGGAGCAGAGTTAGTGGTTGGTAATCAGACATTTGAGGATGCGCCGAAGGTTCCAACCAGACCGCCTGTTCTCTGTGCAGGTTGCCCTCATCGCGCTTCCTTCTATGCAGTAAAGCAGGCGATGAAAGGAAAAGAAGCAGTATTTTGTGGAGATATCGGATGCTATACCTTAGGAAATGCGGCTCCGCTGGATATGGTAGACACCTGCCTGTGTATGGGTGCTGGAATCACCATTGCACAAGGATTAGAACACAGCAAGAGTGCAGGAACCAAGTTTTCATTTGTTGGAGATTCTACCTTCTTCGCTTCCGGAATGACAGGCGTTGTCAATGCAGTCTATAACAAGGCAGATATGATTCTTGTGGTTCTGGATAATTCAACAACCGCAATGACAGGTCATCAGCCACATCCGGGAATTGGTAAGACCATGATGGGTGAAGTATCCGCTGCTGTTAGTATTGAGAAGGTATTGGTTGCCATTGGTGCAGAGGTGAAGATTGTTAATCCACTGGATCTGGAAGCAGCCATTGCCACTGTGAAGGAAATGGATGAGAAATCCGGCGTTCGTGCCATCATTTTCCGCTCTCCGTGTGTTGCAATTGTGAAGCCGGATCAGGCAAGACACATCGATACCAATACCTGCATCGGTTGTATGAAGTGTATCAGAGAGTTAGGATGCCCGGCACTTAGTAAGAAAGACGGCAAGGCAGTCATTGACCCAGCTCTATGTACGGGGTGTGGATTGTGTTCGAAAGTATGCCCTACGGGTTGCATTGTGAAAGATTAACGAGGAGGATAAGTAGATGAAAAGTTGTTTGTTATGTGGTGTTGGCGGACAGGGAACGGTACTCGCATCGAGAATCCTTGCTCAGGCGGCAATGAACCAGGGATTATTTGCAAGAACAGCAGAAACGATAGGAATGTCACAGCGTGGCGGATGTGTCGTCAGCCATGTGAGAATTGGTGAATACGTGTCTTCTCCGATGATTCCGGAGGGACAGGCAGATATGATGATTGGATTTGAACCCGGTGAGGTGGTCAGAAACCTTTCTTACCTAAAAGAGGACGGAATCGTGATTACCTGCAAGCAGGTTGTGCAGGCGGTAACTGCTTCTCTGTCAGGTTCTGATTACAACGCAGAGGATATGATTGCTTATCTGCAGAGGAAAGTAAAACACTGTATTGTGATTGATGGAGCAGAGATTTGCAACATTTGCGGATCTGGCAAGGTGTTAAATGTCGCATTGGTGGGCGCAGCTGCACAGAGTGGTGCCATGGGCATTAGTGTAGAAGATGTCAAAGCGGTATTAGCAGCAAAGTTGAAACCACAATTCTTAGCAATGAATGAACAGGCATTGGCACTTGGCGCTCAATGTGTTACACAATAAAACAGAACTGGTTACATAGTAAACAATGTGCTTGCGCCCAACGGTTGAGTGTACAGGCAAGAATGGAGACAATGATGGAAATGAAAGCAGAAGTATTAGAGCAGATTAAAGTGCAGTTACGAAGAGTTATGAAAGCAGATGGCTTCTATGCGAAGCTGTTGCAAGGTGTGGATATTGAATCCATTCAGACACAGGAAGATTTTGAGAAGCTTCCGTTCTCTGAGAAAGCGAATCTGAGAGATGCCTATCCCCTTGGATTATCTGCTGTTTCAGAGGAAGAAGTGGTCAGAATTCACTCCTCATCAGGAACCACCGGAACTCCGGTTATCATTCCTTATACCCAGAAGGATGTTGATGATTGGGCAGAACTGTTCCGCAGATGCTACGAAATCGCAGGTATGACCAAAAAAGACAGAGTTCAGATCACACCGGGTTATGGCTTGTGGACAGCAGGTATCGGATTCCAGCTTGGTGCAGAGAAGTTAGGGGCAATGACCATCCCGATGGGGCCTGGTAACACTGATAAACAGATTAAATTTATGGAAGATATGGAGTCCACGGTTCTCTGTGCAACTTCCTCCTATGCACTGCTTCTGGCGGAGGAGATTCAGAAGCGCGGCGTGAAAGATAAGATTAAGTTGAAGAAGGGAATCATTGGTTCCGAACGTTGGGGCGAGAAGATGAGAAATCGTATTTCCAAGGAGCTTGGCGTAGAACTCTATGATATCTATGGATTAACTGAGGTGTACGGCCCCGGTATTGCAATTAACTGTGAGCATAATACCGGAATGCATTACTTTGATGACTATCTGTATTTCGAGATTATTGATCCGAAGACCGGCGAGAATCTTCCGGATGGAGAACTTGGCGAATTGGTTATTACCACACTTGTCAAGGAAGGCGCACCACTCATTCGTTACCGTACGCATGATTTAACAAGAATCATCCCCGGCAAATGTGCCTGCGGAAGATCGTATCCAAGAATTGATGTTGTCATTGGACGTACCGATGATATGGTTAAAGTCAAGGGTGTTAACATTTTCCCGGGACAGATTGAAGATATCTTAAAGGAAGCAGAGGGAGCATCCTCAGAATATCAGGTATTTATCGAGCATGCCGATGGTAAGGATCAGATGAGTGTCTTCGTAGAGACAGAACTTGTGGCAGATCCGGAGCAGAAGAAGGAATTCGAGAAGCTTTTAAAAGACCTCTTCAAGACAAGAATCGGTGTTGGCATTATTCCGAAGGCAGTTGCCATTGGTGAACTTCCAAGAAGTGAGAAGAAGACAACAAGAATCTTTGATTACAGATATTAATAATTTTTGCCCTATTGATTTTCGACGAACTCTTTGCTACCATTAAATGGTAATGGGAATACATGGGAGAATATGGGGGCTAAGTAAATAACTCTGAAGAAATGACCTCTCGTCGTATGATGGGAGGTTTTTATGTATAGGCGAGACATATACAAAGATTAGCAGAAGTGAACTAATATTAGTGGAAAGGGATAAGGACAAAAGAGAATGAAGATGAAAATGGGCGTACTAAACAAACAAACAAACAAACAAACAAATCAAGACTATGTAGCTTATTAATCCTGGTTCTGTTGGTAACCAATCTGTATCCGGGTGTTCTCATGGTACAGGCAGAGGAAGACAGACGAACCTGTGAGGATCATGAGTATGCAATCAGTACAGCAGTTACAAATGAGTGGGAAGGTGGTTATAATGCGGAGATTACAATTACCAATCTGACGACAGAGCCTATGGAGGACTGGAGTCTTAGCTGTACCTGTCAGGATGAAATTACTAATGTATGGAATGGAATCTTGGAATCCGGAGAAGCTACGGGTTCAGATAATTCTGTTAGTGATGGTACAATCTATTCGTATCTGGTTCATGGGGATATTTATAATACTGCGATTTCGGCAGGCGAGTCTGTAACTGTAGGAATCACAGCCAATGGCAATACACATACGATTGAAAATTGCGAGTTGAGCTGTCGCCAAGTTGAGCCATCTGTAATTAGTACTCCAACCGATCAGAGTTATTCATCAGTAACATATCAGGCAGATGTGAAGATTACAGATGCCTGGCAGAATGGGTATAACGTTGTTGTTACAGTAACTAATATTTCTGCTGAGATTATACATAACTGGGGATTTATCTTTCAGAGTAATGATACCATCTCCAATCTCTATAATGCTGTAGAACTAAGTAAGACTGACGATAATATCCGACTAATCCGTAATAACCGATACAATCAGGATATTCCGGTTGGAGGAAGTATTACCTTCGGCTATACAGCATCTTATGAAGGAACAGCTGATGTTCCTTCAAAATTCCAGCTATCAACCATTGAGACAGAAGTGACCACAGAGAGTTACACGGTTAGTACAATAATCGGTGAAGAATGGGAAAGTGGTACGGTGTTACAGTTCCTTGTGGAAAATACTTCTGAGAAAGAAATCGAAGACTGGACACTGGAATTCGATAGTACCACGCAGATTCAGGAATTATGGAATGGAGTAATTTTATCTCATACAGGAAATCACTATATAATTCAAAATCCTTATTATGCACAGAATATTGCAGTAGGTGATACGCTTGTTGTTGGAGCAGTTTTATCGTGTGATGTTGGTGAATTAGAGAATGTTGCCATGCATGAAGTAAGAGTTACGGAAGCAAGTGTAAGTGGTGGTAATACAGGGGAACCAACCCCTAGTGAGAATACGGCAAGTGAGAATACTGCAAGCGAAAATACAACCAGTGGGAATACAACCAGTGGAAACAGTACCGGTGGAAACACGGTTAGTGAGAATGTGTCCGGCAATAATGTTATGGTGGGAATTCATTATCTGTCGTCAGCACCCGGTACAGGACAATTGTATTATAAAGAAGCTCATTCGGGTGACTTTGTTGCTGCACCGGACGGAGTACCTTGTGTAAAAAATCAATTCTTAATATCGGCAACAGATGAAGTAACCTTTGAACAAATGAAAGAGTATCTGGTGCCCTATCAGGCAGAAATTGTGGGTTATATTGAATTCACAAATGACTATCAGGTTGAATTATTATCGGATACTCCGGTTGAGGATATTCAGGTAATTATTGATAGATTTGAAACAGAACCATGGGTTAGAATCGTTGGATTCAATTACATTTGGCTGGAAAAACCTGCATTCTGCTCAACAGACCCCTGGTATGATAAAGGCAGTGAAGATGGTTACTCAGCAGATTTTGCTGAACATGGAGAAAATGCGAATGGAATAACAGAGTGGGATTCTTCAAATCCGTATGGAGAGAATTGGGGAATTGAAGCTGTTAATTTTGAGGAAGCACTAATATATGCCGGGGTTATTAGCAGTAATCTTGCATCAGCAGACAGTGTATCTACAGAACATTTATATACAACGAAATTAGGGATTATAGATGGTGCCTTTGATATCTACCATGAAGATCTGAATGATAATTTTGCTGATGTATCCATGAATTACACGGCAAGAGATCTCGTATATTATAATGAAAATGGAATACATTTGGCGAACTTAATCCATGGAACTCGCGTTGCAGGAATTATGGGAGCAGAATTCAATAATGGATGTGGAATCAGCGGTATATGTGTTAAGAATGAAATCTATGGATATGCATGGGATGGGCCAAATCAGAATTCGCAGGGGGAAGAACTGGGATATCTTGAAAAGCATGTTTTCGAAATAAAGTGTGCATTAGATTATCTGGTGACAAGTGGAGTTAAGGTTATTAACTACAGTTATGGATTGGATGTTATTCCGGTAGCTGCCTGTTGTGGAAATGAGAGAGAAAAAGCAAATGCAGTAAAGTATCTTGATGATAACAAAAAACAGCTTGTTTATTGCATCCAAGAATTATTAAATAAAGGATATGATTTTCTTATTATTTCTGCGGCGGGAAATAATAATGGTTATGCATACTACAGGTATTGCGTAGAAAACAAATATGGGTTTGCAAAAACAGATTATGTTGACCCATATATGGCTCCGGATTTGGATACTTCTACTCTTTATATGGGAAACGGTGCGGATATAGAAAAACTTAATGAAGATGTGAGAAATCTATGCTCTGAGACAGTACCGCTTGGAGATATAGATGCGAGATATTGTAATGTATTTAATTATATTAGTGAAGAAAGTGAATGCTATAACCATATCATATGTGTTGGTGCAATTAGTAATCTGAACGGAGATGAAGCACCATTTAGTAATGGCGGTGACAGAGTGGATGTTCTTGCACCTGGAGATATGATTTATAGTTGCTCAATAGAATTTAACCCATTATCACATAGTTCATATTCCTGTGATTATGGAACCTCATATGCAGCACCCTATGTCAGTGGAACCGTAGGCTTGGCATATAATGTAGATCCAACCCTTCACTCTACGGATTTGAAACAATGTATTATTAATACAGCAACCGGAAAAGTGTTGAATTGTGCAGCAGTTATCATGGCGGTTAAAAATGGGGCTGTTTCGATTGAAGATAAGTGTAAGGTTGTAATTAATGTGAAAGATACAGAAGAAGGTGCATTATCTGGCTGTTCTGTTGAAATGCATTCATGGGAACAGTACAGAGCTATGTTTTTTGGAGGAGTATGGGTGACAGATTCCGTTGGGCCATCACAGCCGTGTTATCCAACAGAAACAGATTCCATGGGATGTGTTTCCTTCTATGTGAAGGAAGGAACTTACTATGCCTTAATTAATCATGGAGATACGGGTGGTTCTGTATGCATGATTCGAGTGACATCACAGGATATTGGAACAACAATGTATATTACAGAGGTCGTGGAAGAATATTCGAATATGTCCAACACATCCTTAACAATACAGGCCTGTTCCGTAGGGATGGATCCGCTGGGAGATCCTGCTGTTGTCGGATTGGTTGTCAATTTCAGAGCAGGCTGGAATAACAGCGGCGGGAACATCGAACATACTGTTACGACAGCGGAATATGGAGCATGTAATACAAGTATTCCAAAAGGAACTTATACTGTTGAAGTCATCAGAAATGGAAGGAGTGAATTCTTCAACATAATTGTATCTGAACCATTTCAAACATATTCTTTTACGACTTGGTAGATGATAGGGTAGAGAACTCATTATGAAGATGCTGGGATTAACGTTATATAAGAAAGAGCAGGTAGATTATGAAGAAGAAATTATATATAAGTATAGGGATTGTTGGAATCATTGTTCTTGGTATAGTAGGTTTTCTTTTAAGAGGAGCCTTTCTTTTGCCAAAAACAGAAAACTATTGCAACAGTGAGGATTACAGTGTATCTATCAACGTTCTTGCAACGATGGGAGACTATTACGATGGAGAGATTGTCATCACGAACTTATCCGATACCGCAATGGAAAGCTGGGCATTGTATTTCAAGACAAGAGATGAATTCGTACGTATGGAGAATGGAGTGGTAGTTAGTAATGAGTATGGTTATTGCCTTAGTGGTACTTCCCTTGCAGATACTACTGTTATTCCTGCAGGAGAAAGCGTACATATTCCATTTCGTGCAGAGGGAACAAGGAGAAAACTGAGTGGTACGAAGCTTTGCTGTAGAGAATCATTGCCTGAAATTACCGAAGGAATGCAGTATCAGATATACGGAGAGAACTGTCAGGTTGATGCGACGATTACAGGTATCACAGAAAACGAATATACCATGAAGCTGGTGGTAACCAATACCTCGAAGGAAACGATCACTGACTGGGGACTGGTTTTCAATACAGCGGATTCCATTACAGGAGCAGAGAATGCAAAGAATGTTGCAACCGGTAGTGAGATTAAGTTATTGACAGGATTGGAAGCACAGGAAATTATGAAGGATGCCAGCATAGAGCTTACCTACAAAGCAACCTTTACAGACACACCAAAGCTACCGCAAGAAATGGCATTATGTAGCATCAATACAAACGTAATTACTAATGTGCAGCAGATACAGTACATAGAATGTAACCTCAGAGATACCGGAGCTGTAGGGTTAGCAGTGATTGATGCAGGCGTGTGGGATGATTATAATATTACTTTTGAAAAGAATTATGGTTCGGAAATAAAGGAGGTTCATCATCCTGATATTACATGGTCCGGAAGCCCGTATCAGGCAGTTTGTGAAGTGAATATCGAAGAAGAGGCATCAGAGGATATATTTGTTATGGAACTTAGGATGACAGGAATTGTTACGGAGCCGGAGTGCCTGTATAACATGCAATTTGGCGAGTTTCAGGATGAAACAGTTACATATTCGGAGAATGTTCTGTGTTTTGATCAGGATGAGAATACAGTACATGAGGTACGATGCCCAGATGCTTATTGTACATATTTAGACAATCAGATCATGATTTATTTAGAAAACGAAATGAGTGCATATGATATTGATGAATTGGTTGATTCTTATGGAGCAATTATTGTTGAACATGATAATAATGAGTTTTATACATTATGTTTTATGGAAGAAAAGGATATTGATGAACTAGATAATATTGTTATAGAGATACAAGCAAGCGCATACGTTAAGCATGCATATCTTAATTACCAAAATGATCCCAATCCCGCGGGTGGACCACCAGCAGGCCTATTTGAATCAAGATGAAGTAGTAATCTATACTTTTAATTAAACTTTACGAGTATAGAAAAGAAAGAACAGTATGTGGCACTGCATGTGTATAATCTTGAACATGCTGGAGGTGCAGAATTCGTAGGATTAAAAATGTTTCTGACACCTTCAAAACTCATAAATTCCTTTAAAACAGAAAGTTTGTAATGTTTTCCCTTGTAGGTATATAGTTGTTTTAGCTGTTTAACCATACCAATAGCATCCATGCCAGTTTCAAGAATATCTGCATCAGTTTTGCGATTTGCAGTTTTTAAAAAGCAATTGTTTTGCTTGAGTAAACTGCATTTGCCTTTTTAAATATAGATGGTTATAATCTAGTTACACATCTATATGATAGAAGAAAGTTAAGCTGATGGCATTGAATACGAATAAAATGAGAACGAAGAAAATAAAACAGCCGGATCAAATGGCGAGCTATTGGTTCTGTGAGTGGCCAACAGTTCTTGTGATTCTGTTCTCCGGCGTGTTATTTAATGGGTTTGCATCGCAGATTATGATTATGCAAGGCAAGCTTGTAGATACTTTTGTATATGAAAAAGGCGTTCAGGAGATTACACGTGCCGGAAGTCTTTTTTTGCTTGTGGTTCTTTGGATTCAGGGAATGCGTGCAGTAAAACGATACTCTGTTCGTGTATTTGCAAACAGAACGATGAAGACCATGCGAGGACAGGTGTATCAAAACCTCCTTGGTGTAGATGGTCGGGATAAGCTGCAGGGGGAAATGATTAATCGCGCCATTCTTGATGTTGACTACTGTGTGGAAGGGATGCGAAAGGTGACCACGGAAGTATTTGATACAGGGGTACTGATGACCGGCTATTTTATTACGATGCTGGGCTATCAAGTCAGGATTACGTTGATTTCCTGCATCTTTATTCCGATTGCCATTGGAATTGCCCAAGTATTAAAGGTAAAAATTGTTGCCTGTGTCAAAGCAGCAAGAAGCCAGAGCAGCAAGGTATCTGAGCAAACATATGAAAACCTGTCTCATATGACGCTGTATCGTACATATGGAGTAGGCGACATCTATCAGAAACGATATGTTGAGGAACTGAAGCAGTTAGAGAAATTGTCGGTGAAGGCAGAGGTATTTGAGAATTCCATGCAACCGATTTATAGCACGATAGCTTCGCTTGGTGTAGTAGCAGTACTTTACTGTGCAGGCAACCTGGTGAGTCAGGGAATCTGGACGATCGGAACCTTTAGCGCGTATCTTGGAATCTTTATTGCTTTAACCATTAAGGCTGGAAAGGTTGCCAAATTATTCAATTCTTATCAGAAAGCGGTAGTTTCCTGGAAACGTGTACAACCTTATCTGCAACCTGTTCCTAAAGAGGAGGCAGAAGACTGTAAGGATAAGGAAAAAGTATGCCTTATGGTCAGAAATTTGAGCTTTTCGTATCCGGGAGATACGAAGCAACAGATTAAAGAACTGTCATTTCAGGCGCAGACTGGCACAATTATTGGTGTTACAGGAGAAGTGGCAAGCGGTAAATCAGCACTTGGACTGGCTCTCACAGGAAGTTTGCCCTATCAGGGCAGTGTATGTGTGCACGGACTGGAACTAAGAGATTTGACCGCTTATCAAAGAAGTAAGCGCATTTCCTACATGGGACATCGCACCATGCTGTTCTCTGACAGTATCTATCAGAATATCACATTGGGCGACACTTTGGATATAACAAGCGTCCTTATGGATGTATGCATGACTGAGGAAATCAAAGCAATGCCCGATGGTCAGAATACCCTGGTGGGAAATGGCGGAATTCGCTTAAGCGGCGGGCAACAGGCAAGAATTGCATTGGCCAGAGCTTTATGGCAGCCATCAGGTCTGCTGATTTTAGATGATCCATTTTCTGCGGTTGATAAGACAACGGAGAAGGAGATTATGGCGAATCTTCGAACACACTATTTTGATCGAACCTGTATTTTGATTTCCCATCGTTTACAGTTCTTCCCGACTCTGGAGCATATCATATTCCTTGGAAAAGACGGCATTTACCAGGGAACGCATGAAGAACTTATCAAAAAATGTCCCGAATATGCTACGCTTTATTGTTTGCAGGAGACCAAAGGGGGTGCAGAACAATGAAGAAAGTGTTGAAAGAATTCTGCAAAGAAAATACATTTATGCTAATGAGCTTATTCATTCTGGCTTTTTTGGTGGTTGCTGTAACACTGCTACCACCGCAGATTCTGCGTATTCTCATTGATACACGGCTAAGTGTTGGTAATTCTGATGATCTGCCGCTATTTGCGGCAGGCTATCTTGTAATCCTGATTATGTCTGGAGCGTTGGAATTCCTAAAGGGGGTTGTATTAACCGGGTTGGGACAGCGGCTGATTAGAAAGATACGTAGCAGGATGTATCATAAGGCAACCAAACTAAGAGAGTGCTACTATACAGAACATGGTACCGGAGAAATGGTGGCTCATTTTACCTCGGATGTGGAGAGCGTCAATGCCCTCTTTACAGATGGGCTCATTAGTATGTTTATTGATGCGATGAAGATTGTTGGCATCCTGATATCGGTATGGTTCTTTCACGCTGGACTTCTGCTGCTGCTTCTGTTATTGGTCCTTTTGATTGCCGGCATCACAAGGATCTTTCAGGTGAACATGAAAAAGGCACAGAAAGCGAATCTTGTTGAATTGGGAGGGCTCAGTAATAGTCTTTCAGAAAGTATTGAGAATCTTCAGATTATTCGGTTATTCCATAAGGAACGCTATATGGAAGAGTCCTATGAGCAGCATTTGGCAAGGAATTATGATACGAAGAAGAAAGTGAATCTGCTGGATTCTATCTATGCACCAATCATTCAGCTGTTGCGTGCCACTGCAGTCACTGTAATTATCTTATTGTGCGCCAGAAACAATACTGTTATGGGAATTACCGCCGGTATGCTGGCGGCATCCATCGAATTTCTTGGGAATCTGATTATTCCAATCGAAGCATTGGGGATGGAATTTCAGAAGATTCAACAGGGTATTGTTGGAATACATCGCGTAAGTGAATTCCTAGACCTTGCGGAGGAAGAAAAGGATGATGCACTAAAGGCTGAGTCAATTCTGGCTCATTTAGATGGTGCAGAAATCAGAATAGACAAGGTGATATTTTCCTATGATGGAGAACATAATGTACTTCATGACCTCAGTTTATTCATTCCAGCAGGTGACAATGTGACATTAATCGGTAGAACCGGAGCCGGTAAATCTACTCTGATGAAGCTGATTCTTGGGTTGTATTCGCCGATAAAAGGTATGATTACGTTAAATGGGGTTCCAACGGATCTGATTCCACCTAGTCAAAAGAGAAAGCTTTTTGGCTATGTAGAGCAGACGTTTCATTTTATTCCGGGAACCGTAGAAGACCAGATTACACTCGGAGATACTAACATCACAAGAGAACAGGTGAGTAAGGTATGTGAGGCGTGTGGGCTAAAGGAAGCCATCCTGCGTTTGCCGGATGGCTATGATACTGTGATTACAGATGGCTTTGAATTCTCTTTTGGTCAGAGGCAGCTTCTTTCGATTGCCAGAGCAACAGTCATGAATCCGCGAGTTCTTCTGCTCGATGAGATGACGGCGAATCTGGATTCTGCAACAGAGCAGGCGGTACTTTATACCCTAAAAGAAGCATGTAAGAATCGTACCATAATTAGTATCTCGCACAAACTGGGAGAGTTGGATGCGCAGACCAGAATTGTTCAGATATAAAATGTGTTGCTAGAAAATGCAGAAATGTCTATAATAAAAAAGATTGGCAATGTTACAAAAGGAGTAAGACCATGATATCAGCATGTTATGAAATTGGAATACTGTGTGCAGTAATGCTTTGGATTTTTAATTTAAAATATAGAAAAGGCGCAATCGGGATAACAATACCGACATGCGTGATTTTATACTTTTTTTCCCGTGTCTTTCCCATTCTGATGCTATCGGAAAAAACCACATTTCATTGGATTAATCTGGCCATTGATTTTGTGACGTTAGCCACACTCTTATGGTTTCGTATCTTTATCAAGAAGAAATTTCATTTCTCCAAAGCTACATTTTTGTTGTATCTGGCCAATCCGGCGGCAGCAGCAGCGGTTGTTACCGGTAAAATTTCTGATGTACTCATTCTGTGTGGTATAGCAACATTTTGCTATCTGATTCTTCTCTTTTGCCATATTCGTCAGGAACGAAAGGTCATTCTTGATTTTTATCCGGTTTATATTTTGTTTTCCTATTCGGCATTTTTCTATTTGATTGCAACACAGGCATTGGGGCAGACCTTTGCAATGTGCAGGAATAAGGAACAGGACATTCCGACACTTCTTATCATCAGTACAGCAGGTATGATATTAACTGCCGGATATGCGTTGCTTCATATTCTTTTGCGTCGTTTACAATATCAGGATTTGAATGTGATTGAGCCGGAGACCAAAGAGGAAACAGTAAGTGAACCGGCAATAGAGAAAAGTAAATTAAATAAGAAGGATGCTGTTATCATTCTGGTATTAACCTGTATTATGGCAGCCCTATCTTTCTTTCGGCTGGGTGCTATGTATGAACCGCAGACGACAGATACGCTTGTGATTGATGGTATGCAGGGCAATGAGATTGTTCTGGATCTGGGAGAAGCAAAGGAAGTGGAAAAGATTTCTATCTTTTTTGGCAATACTGCCAAGCGTATAATCTCGTTCTCCACCTTTAATGAGACAACTTCCGAATGGGAGACTTTTGCAGAGAATTATGAAATCGGAAGTGCTTATTGCTGGGAAGAAGTACAGGTCAATGTATGTACCCGTTATCTTGGGATTGTCTGCATGGATCAGGAGTCATTGCTGAGTGAGATTGCAGTTGTGGATCCGGATGGTTACACAATATTACCGGTAAATGCAACGGATTATCCGCTGCTCTTTGATGAACAGGCATATTATCCACAATTACGCAGTTACTATTATAGAACCATGTTTGATGAAATCTACCACGCCAGAACGGCCAATGAGATTTTGAATGGTGACAAGATCTATGAAAATACACATCCGCAGCTGGGCAAGATTTTGATGGGAATCGGAATTGCAGTTTTTGGCATGAATCCATTTGGCTACCGCTTCATGTGTGCTGTTTTTGGTATCCTGATGGTTCCGGTAATCTATCTTTTTGCACACAAATTATTCGGAAGAACACGCTATGCTGTACTTGCATCTCTGTTACTGATTTTTGAGTTCATGCATTATACCTTGTCAAGGATTGGTACACTGGATATTATTATTGCTTTTTTTGTAATCCTTATGTTCTATCTGATGTATGTAACACTTGAATTTATACAGGCACATGCCGATACGATTGAATCTGCGGATACAACAGGTAAAGAGAAAGGAATCCTTTTGCTGAAGGAAGCAGGTCTTTTGCTGCTGACTGGTCTTTCGACTGGTTGTGCGATTGCAACGAAATGGACGGGATTATACGCGGCGGCAGGACTGGCGGTGTTGATTATTATCTATCTTGTGCAACACTATCCAACAATCCAAGCCTGGAAGAAAGCAGCGAAGCATTTGCTGTTTTTATTCCTGATATCCGTAGTGTCATTTCTCCTGATTCCGGGAGCAATCTATGTTATTTCATTTTATCCGTTCCTGGCAGAGACCCCACAACGGGGACTGTTAAAGACAGCATATGATATTTCAATCTATATGTATAATTATCATAAGGATACAATCTTTGATCATCCATACTCCTCACCTTGGTATGAATGGCTTTATTGCAGACAACCGCTTCTGGATGCAGTTGCTTATCCGGGGGATGGAACGGTCAGCTCAGTTGCCACCCTTGGTAATCCGGTAATATGGCTGCTTGGACTTGTTGCATTGCTTTATCAGACCTATCGCTGGGTGATGAAAAAAGATCGCGAGGCACAGTATTTGTGTATTTGCTATCTGACTATGTTAGTGCCATGGATGCTGGTATATCGAACTGTTTTTATCTATCAGTACTTTTGTTCAGCGCTCATGCTGATTCCTATGTTAGCTGGTTCTGTCAGCCATTCACGCAGAAATGAGAGAAAATATTATCTTATATTACTAATCCTGGCAGGCGTTGCGTTTGCTGCTTATTTCCCGGTGTTATCCGGAGTTAGAGTTCCACAGTACTATGTTTCGCATTTCCTTGAATGGATACCAGAGTGGATTTTCGAATAGAGAGGTGAATTTATGTTGCAACAGGAAACTAAAAATCAATTGGGACAGCAGTTCTTCCTTGCTGTTATTATTGTGATTCTCTATATCATCACCCATCTTCTGAACCCTTCCATGCAGAACATTCAGTTGGCGGTTGGAATCTTTCTGATTACTGAACTTGCAAATATTGCCTTTCTTTACTGGAAGAAACGGTTGACCTGGGAATATCTTGTCACAACTATTATTGGCGCAGGAATCGCAATGAGAATTGGGTACATGCTCTACACACCATTTGACGTGAGAACGCATGATCTTGGGGAAGTTCGTATTGATGCCTATGGCCACGCAGCTTATCTGCTCAAGATAATCAATAATCATTCCTTGCCGGAGACGAATACCGTTCAGCTTTATCAGCAACCCTTTTATTACATAGTTGCAGCAATCGTGTCGAAAGGAATCTGCTCGATTTTGAAGCTGAGCACTTATACAGATTATCTGGATGCTGCGAAAGTAGTCTCCTGTTATGCGTCCTGTGGCGTATTGCTGCTGAACAAAAAGGTATGTCAGACATTTCATTTAAAAGGCAGAGGAGCAGTTATTGCAACTGCACTGGTTGCATTTGTTCCTGACTTTTATCTGATTTCGAGCAGATTAAATGCGGATGCATTGATCTGTTACATCATGCTGCTGGCATTTTTAATTACAATTGACTGGTATGATGATCCTAACTGGAAGAACACCCTTTTACTTGCTTTGGTCTATGGAATCGGTATGATGACGAAAATCTCTATGGCAAGTATGGCACTCTTAACTGCGACCTTTTTCCTTGTTCGATTGATTCGGGCAGATGCTGCGACCAGAAAGAAAATAGTACCACGTTTATGTGTATTTGGAGTCATCAGTCTTCCGCTTGGCTTATGGTACAGTGTGCGTAATTACTATCTGTTTGGACAATCGCTTACGTATGTCCCGGATATTGGTAAGGACTTGGACATCTATATCGGAAATCGATCCTTCGCAACAAGATTTCTTACATTTTCGCTGGAGAATTACTTCAAGACACCTTATGCCTATCCATGGCAGGATTATAATGAGCCGATCTATATCATTAAATCGGCGTTGTTTGGAGAATTTGTCTATGATATTGAAGGTGTGATTCCAACATTACTTTTATTTTTTGCACTGATTCTTTCAGGACTTGCGGTGATACAGTTAATCGCCGTAGCTAGAAGAAAAGAGAAAGAGAAAAATGATTGGTATGTGATTATTCTGATTGGAATTATGCTGGTGTCGATAGTAACATTTGCAATCCGGTATCCCTATGGATGCAGCATGGATTACAGATACTATGTGATACTGTGTGTGGCTTTTGGTGTTGTGTTAGGCAGGAAACCGGCATATGGTTTCATGAATACTGCGATTCCCATGTTTCTGACACTAATGTCATTAGGCTCCTGCCTGATGTATCTTTTGATTCAATAAATGCTTATTATGAAAGAATGCCACGAAGTACTTCTGCAAGCTGACCGATATTGGGTTTTGCAAGAACAGCGTCGGCTCCGGAATCAAGACCTTTCTGGTGCGTGGCTTCATCAACAATGGAGGAGAATATTAAGACGGGCAGATCTGTGAATGCAGGGTCTGCCTTAATTTTTCTGGTCAGTGTAAGCCCATCCATTATCGGCATTTCTATATCTGTAATCACACAGCGTATGGCAGGTGTGATACCCGGATTGGACTTTTGAGATTGCAGATAGTTCCAAGCTTCCTCGCCGTCTGCGGTAGCAACGACATTCTCGTAACCGGCTTTGTCTAAGGCCGAGCAGACAAGGTGATTAAGCATCACAGAATCCTCGGCAATCAGAATCGGAGCAGGATTCTGATTAGGCGAGGTGTTAATCGGCACATCTGCAACCTGAATGGTAGTAACCGGATTGATGTCAGCAACAATTTTTTCAAAATCCAGAAGCATAACAAAGTGGTCCTTAAAATTGATGATACCGGTAACGATGCTATTGCCATGTCGCGTAATGGTTTCATCCGGCTTACGAATCTGAGACCAGTTCATCTTATGAATGCCGATGATGCTGTGTACATGTAAACCAACAGTAATACTGTTAAATGCAGAAATAATATAAAGATCACGTTCCACGTTCGTGGTTGGTTCTGTGGCCAGACGCTTTGACAGATCAAGAATTGGTATGGGTGCACTGCGTAACAATAGAATTCCTTCCACACAGGGATCCTGATCTGGTGAAGGTGTGGCTGGCTGATATTGAATAATTTCTTTTGCTTTGGCGATATTGATTCCATAAGAATTGTTGCCGACTGTGAATTCCAGTACTTCAAAAGAACCATCATCAATAGATTCAAACTTTTCGTCTGACATAGAATGTCCCCCTCTTTCTTGTTGAAAAATAAAATTCCCAATTCCATAAACTATTTTCTATTATAACACCTCCTATTAATAACATGCAATAATCCAGCCGAGAGAAATCGTTTGCCTTTGTCTGTGATTATCATTATAATGCAATAAGATAATGATAATTTACGAGGAAACGGAAATGAAAATAACTTTTATTGGACATAGCGGATATCTTGTTGAGTTGCCTGAGGCGGATCTGTTATTTGATTATTATCAAGAGGAATTGCCACATAGAGATCATAAGAAACCACTGTATATCTTTGCATCGCATACCCATTCGGATCATTTTAACCCGCAAATCTTTACTTTCAGCAGAACATTAGAACCAATTCATTACGTGTTATCTAAAGATATTGCGGATAAGGTGACATACCGCAATATGCTGGATATGGATCCACAGGTCTGCGACCATCTTACCTATATGAAAGCAGATGAGGAACTGGATATTGAAGAAGGAGGTGCTTCTATTAATGTAAGAACGCTCAGATCTACTGACTGTGGGGTTGCTTTTCTGGTGGAATGCAGCGGGCGTACGATATTCCATGCAGGTGATCTCTATTTATGGTGCTGGACTAAGGGAACAAAAGAGAAGAATAATAATATGAAGGCGAGATTTGCGGACATTATCAAGGGACTTTCGGGAAGAACCATTGATGCAGCATTTCTTCCATTGGACCCAAGACTGGAGGAATATTACTGCGAAGGCTTTCTTCAATTCCTGTCGATAGCAGAAATAAAGCATGCATTTCCGATGCATATGTGGAAGCATCATGAAGTGATTGAGCGTTTCCTAAAAGAGGAGCGGTCTAAACCATACCGGGACAGAATTGCAAAGATCACAGAACGCGGGCAACAGTGGATAATTGAATAGATTAAATACATTTTGCAAATAATATCACCAAACTACTTTACACAACTATTAAAACGGTGTAACATAGTGTTAAATACTACGTTACATAATGTAATTGACGAGCATTGATATTTGCTCTAAGAAAGGTTTGGTGATAATAATGTTAAAGGTGGAAAGTTTTAACGGACAGAGTGTTATTGAAGAAGTGTATAATACGGTGTCACATGGATTGGGGGCAATTATGGCAATCGTAGGAACTGTTCTGATGATTATATATTCATCATTTCATTCTTCTACAATTGGAATTGTCAGTGCCGTGTTATACGGTGCAAGTCTGATCTTGCTCTATAGTGTTTCTTCCTTATATCATGGAATGGTGAATTACAAGGCTAAGCGAATCTTCCAGATATGCGATCATTGTTCTATTTTTATACTGATCTGGGGAACTTATATTCCGGTAGCTTTATCCATGATTGGTGGCAAGCTGGGGTGGGGAATTTTCGGCTTTCAGGGAGTATGTGCAATCGGCGGTATTATACTCAATGCAATCGATTTGAAACGCTGGCATAAATTTTCGCTCTTTTTGTACATCTTAATGGGCTGGACGATCGTTTTTTCGGCCAAACCAATTTTTGAAGCGATTGATTTGGGCGGTTTATTGTTATTGCTGGGCGGCGGTGTCGCTTATACTGTCGGATGTTATTTCTATATTAGAAATAACCGTAAATTTATGCACTTTGTATGGCATTTGTTTGTTATTGCAGGAAGTATTTTGCATTATTTCTTTGTATTACTCTATTGCATTTAGAAAAAAGATAGTATATAATGAATCACGTACTGACAAAAGGGTCACATTTATGTGGCCCTTTTGTGCATTTTTACAACATTTTTTCGATGAGAGATATGCAAAAAATTTAACATGTGCTATTATGTTAGATGAAAAAATTAAGAAAAAATAAATATTTCTCAGAGAAGGGAGTGAAATCTGCGAGGTTATCCCATAAGTGGATAGCAAATGTCGAAAACAGTAATTTCCAATTATATGGAAATGATACATTTACTATAAAGGAAGGTACAGAGAATGTTTAAAATTATTAAAGCAGAAGAGCTTACAGAAAATATCTTCTTAATGGAAGTTGAAGCTGCAAGAGTTGCTAAGGCGTGCATGCCGGGACAATTTGTCATTGTTCGTACAGATGATGAAGGTGAGAGAATTCCATTAACGATTTGCGATTACAATAGAGAAAAAGGAACTGTTACCATTGTGTTTCAGATCGTTGGTGCTGGTACACAGAAGATGTCTTCCCTTAAGGCAGGAGATGCCTTCGCAGATTTTGTCGGACCGTTAGGACGTGCATCAGAATTGGTGACTGATCCTATAGAAGAAGTAAAGAATAAAAAGATCTTATTTGTAGCCGGTGGTGTTGGTACTGCGCCGGTATATCCGCAGGTGAAATGGTTACATGAAAATGGTATTGATGCAGATGTTATCGTAGGCGCTAAGACCAAGAGTATTTTGATCCTTGAAAAAGAGATGGAGGCTGTTGCCGGCAATTATTACGTAACAACAGATGATGGCTCTTATGGAAGAAGCGGTATGGTTACCCAGACAATCAAAGATCTTGTTGCTGAAGGCAAGAAATATGATGTCTGTATTGCAATTGGACCTATGATTATGATGAAATTTGTCTGCTTATTAACAAAAGAACTGAATATTCCTACGATTGTCAGCTTAAACCCAATAATGGTTGACGGAACCGGAATGTGTGGAGCATGTCGTGTTACCATCGGAGATGAAGTCAAGTTCGCTTGTGTAGATGGACCTGAGTTTGATGGACACAAGGTTAACTTTGATGAAGCTATGAGACGTCAGCAGTTATACAAGACCAAAGAGGGACGTGCGTTCCTGGAAGCAAAAGAAGGCGACACACACCACGGCGGATGCGGTAACTGTAATTAGGATGAAAGGAAATAGGCGATAAAATGGACGTATTAAAGAAAGTACCTGTACGTGAGCAGGATGCGAAAGAAAGAGCAACGAACTTCAAAGAAGTTTGTCTTGGATATAATGAAGAGGAAGCAAAAGAAGAAGCTTCCAGATGTATTAACTGTAAGAATGCACAGTGTATCATAGGTTGTCCGGTAGCAATCAATATCCCGGGATTCGTTGAGCAGGTGAAGAATGGTAATATTGCAGAGGCATTTCAGATTATCAGCCTGTCATCCGCACTTCCAGCTGTATGTGGTCGTGTATGCCCGCAGGAGAGCCAGTGTGAAGGTAAATGTATCCGTGGTATCAAGGGGGAGGCAATCTCCATTGGTAAATTGGAAAGATTTGTCGCAGACTGGGCAAGGGAGAATGGCGTAAAGCCACAGGCTCCGGCTGAGAAGAATGGTAAGAAAGTTGCAGTCATTGGTTCCGGCCCTGCAGGCTTAACCTGTGCAGGTGATTTGGCAAAACTTGGCTATGATGTAACAATATTCGAAGCACTGCACAAAGCAGGCGGCGTATTGGTATATGGTATTCCTGAATTCCGTCTTCCAAAGGAAGATGTAGTTCAGAAGGAAATCGAGAATGTAAAGGCTCTTGGTGTCAAACTTGAGACTGATGTTGTAATCGGTAAATCAACTACCATCGAAGAATTAATGGAAGAAGAAGGATTCGATGCAGTATTTATTGGTTCCGGAGCAGGTCTTCCAAAGTTTATGGGAATCCCGGGTGAGAATGCCAATGGTGTATTCTCCGCGAATGAGTATTTGACCAGAAGCAATCTGATGAAGGCATTTGACGAGAATTCTGCAACACCGATCATGCGTGGACAGAAGGTAGCTGTTGTTGGTGGCGGTAACGTTGCCATGGATGCTGCAAGAACTGCACTTCGTCTTGGCGCTGAGGTTCATATCGTATATCGTCGTAGTGAGGAAGAGCTTCCTGCCAGAGTTGAGGAAGTACATCATGCAAAACAGGAAGGTATCATCTTTGACCTTTTGACCAATCCGGTAGAAATTCTTGCGGATGAAAAAGGCTGGGTTAGTGGAATCAAATGTATCCGTATGGAACTTGGTGAGCCGGATGCATCAGGAAGAAGAAGACCGGTAGAGGTTGCAGGCTCTGAATTTGTCATTGATGTAGATACTGTAATCATGTCACTTGGTACTTCTCCCAATCCTTTGATTTCTTCAACAACCAGAGGACTTGACACAGATAAGCGCAAATGTATCGTAGCAGCAGAAGATACCGGAGCTACCTCCAAAGATGGTGTCTATGCCGGTGGAGATGCAGTAACCGGTGCCGCAACTGTTATTCTTGCAATGGGTGCTGGTAAAGCAGGCGCGAAAGGTATTCACGAATACCTCTCTAAGTAATAGTAAACGGCCGCTGTGACCGTATTATTATACCGGAAGTAATAATGACTTTCGGGAAAGAAAAATAGTAATGTATGAGAATGAAGGAGGAAACAAAATGTCTTACGTTGATGAAGCACTTGAGCTGGTCAAGAAGAAAAATGCCAGCGAACCAGAATTCCTACAGGCGGTTGAGGAAGTATTGAATTCTCTTAGACCTGTAATTGAAGCAAATGAGGATCTGTATAAGAAGGAAGCAATCCTTGAGAGAATTACAGAGCCTGAGAGACAGTTAAAGTTCCGTGTTCCCTGGGTAGATGATAAGGGACAGGTACAGGTTAACACAGGATATCGTATCCAGTTCAATTCCGCAATTGGACCTTACAAGGGAGGTTTGAGACTTCATCCTTCAGTTAATGTAGGTATCATTAAGTTCCTCGGATTTGAGCAGATTTTTAAGAACTCCCTGACAGGACTTCCTATCGGTGGTGGTAAGGGTGGTTCTGATTTCGATCCTAAGGGTAAATCAGACAGAGAAGTTATGGCATTCTGCCAGAGCTTTATGACAGAACTGTGCAAGATCATCGGTGCTGATACCGACGTTCCTGCAGGCGATATCGGAACAGGTGCAAGAGAAATCGGCTACATGTTCGGACAGTACAAGAGAATCAGAGGCGTATACGAAGGCGTTCTTACCGGTAAGGGATTATCTTACGGCGGATCTTTAGCAAGAACAGAGGCAACAGGATATGGTCTTCTTTATTTCACAGATGAAATGTTAAAGAGCAATGGTAAGAGCTTACAGGGTAAGACTGTAGCTGTTTCCGGTGCTGGTAACGTTGCAATCTATGCAATCCAGAAAGCACAGCAGTTAGGTGCTAAACCTGTTACATGTTCAGATTCTACCGGATGGATTTATGATCCTGAAGGAATTGATGTTGAACTTTTGAAAGAAGTAAAAGAAGTTAAGCGTGCACGTTTATCTGAGTATGCTGCTAAGAGACCTTCAGCACAATACAACGAGAAGAATGGTGAGCATGGAGTATGGGGTGTGAAGTGTGACGTAGCTCTTCCTTGCGCAACACAGAACGAGTTAAACCTTGAAGATGCTAAGATGTTAGTTGATAACGGATGCTTTGCAGTTGCAGAAGGTGCTAACATGCCTACTACATTAGATGCTACTAAGTATCTGCAGGAGAACGGAGTCCTCTTCGCACCTGGTAAAGCTTCTAATGCTGGTGGTGTTGCTACCTCAGCTCTGGAAATGAGCCAGAACAGCGAGAGACTTTCCTGGACATTTGAGGAAGTTGACAGCAAGTTAAAGAATATCATGATCAATATCTTCCACAATGCAGACGATGCAGCTAAGAAGTACGGCGTAGCCGGAGACTATGTTTCAGGTGCTAATATTGCCGGATTTGAGAAGGTTGTTAACGCAATGCTTGCACAGGGAGTATGCTAATTAGAACGAATTGAGGCAAGCAATTGCTTGTTGTCTATTTACGAACTAAACAAAAGAGGAATGAGACTAAACCTGGTTTCATTCCTCTTTTTCTATTTCAAAGATGATTTACACTAATTATATAGAAATATAAGCAATGTAGATAGAAGATAAAAGATACAGAGAACAGGCATGAAACGACTGCAAAATGTAGCAATGCTGCTGATTCCACCAAGAATGACAAGACCACTAAAAAACACCAGCAAAAGACCGGAAAGGCGTGGATTAATGCAAAAAGTATCCTGCAGGGAGGCGGTAATTGCATTGGATTGTGTCATACATCCGGTTCCAAAGGCGGAGGCAATGGTAAGAAATGCATAGAATCCGGCAAGGCGTGGTTGATTCAACTTTTTATCTAACAATTGCATCGGGCCACCAACATAGCCATTTGCCTTCGTGTAAGCGTGGTAGCGTACAGCCAAAAAGCATTCCGCGTAGCAAGTAGCCATGCCAAAAAGTCCGGTGATCCAACACCAAAAGACGGCTCCCGGACCGCCCAGTGCGATGGCGGCAGACATCCCGATAATATTGCCGGTACCGACTGTTGCAGCAAGCGTTGTCATAAGTGAGGAAAATCCTTTGAGACTGTGCCCCGTTGAACCGGACGAGACATTGTTATGCAAGGGACTAGGTCGCAGGGATTCGCGAATTGCTTTCCAGATATATCGTTGTGGAAAATGAAGCAGAACAGAATAATAGAGATGATTACTTAGTAACAGCACAATCATCGGCCAACCCCAAAGAACACCGTGGAGTAGATCCAATAGGTTAGAAAGTGTCATGGCAGCCTCACAGATCTCAACACAAAGAGATGATAACTTGTGTATATTTATGCCTAAAGAAATAAAAAAAGAACCTTGCCCAGATACATTGTGCTATTGGGCAAGATTCCATGTCATTTGCGGTCTGCTTCATGCTGCTTGCATTGTTCGCAATTTCCATTGCAATTACTGCAATCACGTTGCTGTTTACGATGTCGATAAAGATATAGGATTGCAGCAACAAATGCGAGGAAAATAGCTGACAGTAATAGAATATCCAGAGGACCAAGCGTCATTTGGCTTTCGTACCTTTCTTTTGAATTAATCGAACTTCGTTGTTTTTCACCTCGATTATTCCGGGGAAGGATTGCAGAAACGATGCAAACTTGCTGTAACCAAGTTTTTTGGCAGAAAAATCTTTGTTCCATGCCTTTAATTTCTCGTTAATCATCGCCATGTTATTGCAGTAACCGTCATGCTCTTTCAGAATTAATACAATCTGATCCTGCACGGCGCGTTTATCAATGTCTTCTTTCTTGATACTTACAACAGTGCTGGTGTTCTTCTTTAGAAGTACAAGATTCTTCATCTTATCTTCCAGAAGAGTGATTAACTTCGTACAGCCGTAATTTCGCACATCAAAATCGGGGTATTTATTACTTAATTTGCTGCCAATTTCACCAATATAAGTATCTTTTCCTTTGTTGGCATTTTCATCAATCACTTTATAGATTGAATTTTCAATGTCCTTTAAGCTGGTAACCTCAATGGCTTTCTTTTTGGCGCTGGAGGAATCTTTATCTTCTTTTTCATCATCTTCATCATTAAAAATAATTTCCAATACCTTAAAACTATTGCAGGCACTACGAAATGCCTGAGGTGTTTTGGATTCTCCAATGCCGACAACATATTTGCCGGCTTCTCTCAGTCTTGCTGCAAGTCTTGTAAAATCACTGTCACTCGTAACCAGATAAAAACCATCCACATTACCGGTATAGAGAATATCCATGGCATCGATAATCATGGCAGAGTCAGTTGCATTCTTACCCTGGGTATAACTGTACTGCTGAACCGGCAGAACAGAATGCTCTAAGATGGGCTGCTTCCAGCTTGCACGAATGCGGTCCGTCCAGTCACTGTAGATTCTTTTGTAGGTTGCGACACCGTTGTCAGAGACTTCGTCTAATATAACTTTTAGGTATTTAGGCGCTATGTTATCTCCGTCAATCAAAACGGCAAATTTCTTTTCTGAATTCATAATATAGGGTACCCTTTCTTTTAGGTTAGGTGTAATATCACCATTATACACCTTATTCTACTGATAGGCGAGTGTTTCAATTGGATAAAATCTTCTAACGGGCGAGTAAAATGAGAAAATAAATTATGGGAAGTTATTGCCTGGAATATCAAATTACGATATGATGATAAAACAATAATTTGATTGAGATAGTGTCAAATGATTTATGAAAAAACTGAGCAAAGAAAAAAGGCTCAGATGAACCTTGAAAACTGTAGATATTTTA
>JAKQFQ010000313.1 GCA_029558315.1 Bacillota bacterium | reverse complement strand
TTTTGCTAAGGTCAGTCTTGCAGTTTCTTTAAAAGATACTTTGGTGAGATTTGGTATGAACGGTGTACTTGTGCTTTCTATGGTACCGATGGTTCAGTCTGGATGCGGACTTAATTTTGGTCTTCCTTTGGGTGTAATATCCGGGCTTTTGGGTGCTGTAACCACTATGGAAATGGGTATAACCGGAGTTATGGGCTTTATTACGGCAATTATCCTTTCATGTGCAATTGCAGCTGTACTGGGTTGGGGATACGGAAAGATGCTCAACAGGGTAAAGGGTGAAGAGATGGTCATATCAACATACGTCGGTCTTTCTTCCGTAATGTTTATGTGTATGATGTGGCTTGTTCTTCCTTTCAAGAGCCCTGCGATGGTATGGGGGTACGGGGGATCTGGTCTTAGAACAACCATTACCCTTGAAGGATACTGGTTCAATATCATAGATAACTTTTTGGCTATAAAAATAGGCGATTTTACTTTCCCCACGGGTTTGTTTATATTTTTTGCAGTAATGGCATTTTTGGTATGGGCATTTTTTCATACCAAAACAGGTACTGCCATGACGGCTGTCGGTTCTAACCCCGATTTTGCGAGAGCTTCAGGAGTAGATGTGAACAAAATGAGAACTATCTCGGTGATAATTTCTACAGTATTGGGTGCAGTCGGTATTTTGGTTTACCAGCAGAGCTATGGGTTTATACAGTTGTATACAAGTCCCCTTTTCATGGCTTTTCCGGCTGTGGCTGCCATTCTTTTGGGAGGGGCCTCGGTTCATAAGGCTACTATAACCAACGTTATTGTAGGGACAATACTCTTTCAGGGGATACTTACAATGACTCCTTCCGTAATAAATAATTTCTTGAAGACAGATCTTTCGGAAGTTATAAGAATAATAGTTTCCAACGGTATGATTGTTTATGCACTTACCAGAAAGACAACGAAGGTGAAATCATGAGTCAGAATCTTACTTTTACAGAAAAATTAAAGAATTTTTTTATAAGCAACGCTGTTCCGATACTTTTTGTAGTTATTACATTGCTTGCTGTTCCCGTTTCCGGGTTCAGTGCCAACTATCTGATACAGGAGATGATAACCAGAATTGGCAGAAACTCATTTCTGGTTCTATCCCTGTTGTTGCCTATTATAGCGGGTATGGGTCTGAATTTCGGTATGGTGCTGGGAGCAATGGCAGGTCAGATAGGACTCATATTTATCACAGACTGGTCTATCGTAGGCATACCTGGACTTGTACTTGCCATGCTCATATCAACTCCTATTTCCATACTTCTGGGGATTCTTTGCGGAAGTGTCCTCAACAGGGCTAAGGGGAGAGAAATGGCAACGTCGTACATACTGGGTTTTTTCATTAATGGTGTTTATCAGCTTGTTGTTCTTTATTTCATGGGAGGGATAATTCCTGTAAAAAGCCCTTCTCTGGTTCTTTCAAGAGGATACGGCATAAGAAACACCGTCGCTCTTGACGGTGTCAGACAGGTATTTGACAATATGATTCCATTAAAGATAGGAGAGATTTCCATACCTCTGGGCACTTTTTTCATCATAGCTTTGCTATGCTTATTCATACTGTGGTTCAGAAAGACCAAGCTTGGGCAGGATATGAGAGCCATAGCCCAGGATATGAAAGTTGCACAGTCCGCCGGTATACCGGTTGACCGTACGAGAATCATTTCGATAGTAATTTCAACGGTTCTGGCCGGATACGGACAGATAATCTTTCTTCAGAACATGGGTACATTGAGCACTTACAACAGCCATGACCAGACCGGAGTATTTTCAATAGCTGCCATACTTATAGGCGGTGCAACGGTTTCCAGAGCAACCATTCCGAATGTGTTCATAGGAGTAATACTTTTTCACATGATGTTTGTTGTTTCTCCTATGGCAGGAAAGAATCTCATCGGACAGGCAATGCTGGGTGAATATTTCAGACAGTTTATTTCTTATGGAATAATAGCTATTGCGCTGGTTCTTCATGCATGGAGGCGTCAGAAAGATAAAGAAATGGAAAGAAGAAGTCTTAGAGGCGTGAAAGCAGAAAAACAGCCTCAGGCTGAGAAATAAGGCAGAGGAGGCTATTATTGTGAAAAGAACAGTGTTTATACTTATTCTGATAGCACTTCTTGTGTTGTTAGGAGTTTGGATGTTTGTCCTTGGAAGACAGCGTACAGTTGTTATGAGAAATGAAGATATTGATAGGCATGGTATCACATATGAAGCCGCACAGATTGTAGGAATTTCTTTTGACGGAGCTGCGGAAACAGAAATCACATATGACGATGCTGCCATATTTTATCTGGTAGGCTCTTCACATAAGTTAAAACTAAGAGTTGCCGATGAGGACGGAAATACTTTGCGTGTTGTTGAAAAAACTATAAAGCTTGATCTTTCAAAGAACATAAGTGTTGATATTCCGGAGCTTTTGGAAAACAAGGAAGAAGTGATAAAGCTTACCGGAAAGATGTGGTGAAATTATTCCAGAGCCTGAGTAATGATCAGGCTCTGGATTTTTTTAAGTAAGGATGACCTGCATTCCAAACATTTTTCTTCTCTTTTTTCTATCTTTCGCAGCTACAAGCCGTATTATAACATTCTGTTCTGTCATAAGTAAACATCCTCTCTTCTATGTTTTAAAAGAGGTAGTTTGGATCTTATTTCTGATATAAGCTCAAGGTCAAGCTCAACATTCAAGATTCCGTTTTCATACTCCAGGGAGCCTAATACCTTTCCCCATGGGTCTATGGCCATTGAATGTCCGTACGAATGATAAGTAAAGGAGGAGT
>JAKQFQ010000299.1 GCA_029558315.1 Bacillota bacterium | reverse complement strand
GAACGGCGTTGATGTGGATGCAGAAGTGGCAAAGAAGACTGAAGAGGATCTTATTGCGACTCATGAAACGTCATACGATACGATTGGTATGTTCTTCGGTGTGGATTTGAGTTAATTTCTCTCACACTCTTTTTTCATTTTCTCCAAGTATCGTTTAAACATTATATCTTTCTCTTCTTCCAGTTTTCTCAATCGTTCTTTTACTTCATCCACTTGGTATTGTATTGATTGTTCTGCTACTCCGGGCAATAGAGACGATCCGCACTTCTGACAGTATTGTGAATCAGGATTGTTTTGAGTATGGCAGGATGAGCAGAGGCCTGGTACAACTCCATCGATATACTGGTAACATGCTTCAATGACTATTTGAGTGAATGATACGTTTCTTTCTTCAGATAATTTCTTTATATCTGCGTGAAGGTCTGGAGGGAACCGTATATTCGTGGGCGCCCTGTAGTTTACCATTGCTACAATAATCACTCTAAAAATATATGTGAGTTATTGAAAAGAACTATGTGCACAGAAACATATATATTGCACCAATAACTATGTAGTATGTGCAGGCTACGAATGTAGCCTCGTGATTAACATGGAGGATTTACCGAAACACAAACGATCAAGGTCTATTGGAGTACGTTTCACTCTACAAGAGATGAAAGACATGGAGACGATCATAAACTCCGGAGAATATGCAAACTACAATGAAGTGGTAAGAGATGCATTCAGAGCATTCCGGAGAGACAGAGGTTTGATTAAAGCATGAGTAAAAAAGAACAGAAGCCCGGTGCAGCAACACCAGGCAACAACGACATCTCAACAAAAATGGAGTAACATTACTATGTCTGATTTTAATATTGAAGTAATTAACGCAGAGACTGAAGACAATATAACCGGGATTTTAATAAATAAAGTCCCGTATCTATACTGGCTTCGAGTGTATCAGGCACTTGGTCTTGAGAGACATCACGCTCAAAAAGTAATTTCAAGACTGACTGATGGCATTCATTACCGGAAATTTTCAAAAGAAGAGATATACCAGTTATCTGAAACAGGTAACACTGCGTTACCTGTTGATTACCGGGCAAAATCATTTGTATTTCTTACTGAGGAAGGGATGAACCGTGCGATAATTGAGATTCGCACAGAATATATGGGTGATAAAAATCTAGCTGCAATCATAGAAGCGAAAAAGGATCACATCACATCTATATATACTCGATATCAGAGAGGAGAAGTCCTTTCACTGGAATCAGATAAGATGATTGAATCATTGCCTGTTGATTCTCCGGAAATAAAGATTGCAAATGAAAATCTTGCAATTGCGAACTCATTCATAAAATATGCCTGCCCTCATCTGAAAATAGATCCTGGAATGGTGATTTCAGCATCATTAAGCCATGTTGAACAGGAGATTCAGAAGATTGGAGGAAATACCTCTCTGATTCATCTGAAAAACATGATTCCAAGAACATTAGAAGGAGAACCGGCATCACTTACAGTCACTGAAATTGGAAAGCCATTCGGTCTTTCTGGCAACAGGATAAATGATGTTCTTGAACGGATCGGGTATCAGATCCATGAATATAAACAATCAACATCAGGGCGCCAAAAGAAAGAATGGAAACCTACGAAATTGGGCGAACCTCATGGGGAGTGGAAACCTGTCACACAAGGACATTCAAACGGGAGCGTTCATCATGAATATCGATGGTATTGGAAAGAATCTATAATCCCTATCATCCGTGATGCATTGTTCGGTTCTTCGGGTGCTCAGCAGGTGTTAGTATGATCTCCGGTATCAATCCCGCGTTCTCAAGTGACGGTGAATGGTGCCTGTCCTGTGATATGGGTCTGTTCGATTTGATTGTCTTACAATCCGATCAGCTTACACTACTGCAGTTCTGTCAGGGACAATTGCAGAGTTACTTTAACTCTCCATTGACTATCATCCGGTTTGAAGATGCGAGAACACTCGACTGGAGATTTCAGTGTATTGAACTGCCGGTGATATGCTGCAATGAGGCGAAAGCCTGAATATCAAACCACAACATTTTTCGATTAATTAAACGTAGGTGAAAGAGTATGAATAAATTGTTTGCATTAATTGTTATGGCATTATTTGTTTTAGTAATGCCAGTATCAGCATTGACGTATGAAGATTTAGCTAGATATCCAGACAAATATATTGGAGAACAAGTATCGTTTACTGGTCGTGCTTCTGAAGTGAGTTATGATTCTGATGGATGGATCGCACACCTATACGTCAAAGATAGTGGATACGGATATTATGACAACGATTTGATTGTGGGATTTGTAGGTGCCCCCACTGGAGGAAGAGTTTTAGAAGATGATATCATTCAAATCACAGGCATTTCTGCCGGGTTGTATAAATATGAAACCGTTATGGGAGCTGTTCGGGAGATTCCCTCCATACTAGGTAGTTCATATATTATTAACCCGGTTCATTCTCAATTTTAAACTTTTTTATCGATTATACTTGAGCCATACATTTATCCATATTGAACCATGGCTCTCCAGATATTGAATTGCAATGAATCCATAAGTATATTTTTAGAAATATTTCAGGGTTAATTATGGTAATATAAACCAGGATTATCAACACAACAATACAGACACTTCCTAATAGGTACATTGTCCTGGGTTGCATACTGTTAATTTCGCTTGTATTGGTATAAACAATTCTATTCTCCTGCCCTTTATATCTCCTGTTTTTGATATCCTCTGGTAATGTCCGGAGGAACTATTGAGGGGCCGACTGTAGTAATCGGTGCAGATGCATCGAGAGTAGAAACTGCACTCTCCGGGCTAAAAAGTCAATTCTCTTCGTTTGGCAGTGAATTATCCGGCATATCAAATGGGTTTAACCTGGATAATGTAGCCTCACAGTTTGATCGCGTTGCCGGAGGAATGCAAAAGATGGGAGCTGCAATGTCTCTCATGGGCGTTCCAATGGGGTTACTCGCCAAAGAAAGCATCGGCATGTTTGCTGATTTAGAATCGCAAACACAAAGGAATACTGCTTTGCTTGGGGGGGCAAAGGCAGAATATGAGGAGATTTTAGCGCTCTCCAAAGAATTAGGCGCTAGCACTCCGTTTGATGCATTAGAGATTGGACAGGGTATCGAATCGTTAGCAGCCGCTGGATACTCGTTAAAAGAGATTCAATCTGCAATGCCAACAGTAGCAGAAATGGCAATTGCCACGGGTGAGGATTTGGGTTCAATGTCTGAAATCCTCATTGCCACTCTATCATCATACGGAGAAGGGGCTGACAAAGCCGCTATGTATGGAGATAAACTTGCTACAGTCGCAAATATATCGTCTGCCGGTATTGGTGACTTTGGCGAGTCGATGAAATACGTGGGTGCTGTTGCTAATGCGTTCGGGGTAGATATCGATGAATTGGGCGCATCTATCGCAACGCTCGCAGACAATAACCTGAAAGGGGCTTTAGCAGGAACAGGGCTTCGTGAAATCATAACAACCCTGGCAAATCCGACTGCCAAAGTAAGAACGATTTTTGAGTCGTTCGGGCTCACGATGGACGAACTGAACCCGAAAACGAATGATTTTGTCGATATCCTCGCAAAGATGAAGGATGCGAACGTATCGTCGGAAGCCATGATGGCAGCGTTCGGGGATAGGGCTGGTCCTGCTGCCGTGATTCTGCTTGAGCAGATTGATAAACTGAAAGAGAACTATAAAACACTCTTAACTGAATCAGACGGTATGCTGAAAGAGTTTTCTGGTAAGATGCGTGATACGCTTGCCTTTGTCATGGATGAGATGGGTGGAACCATCAGCAACATCATGATAGAGATTGGTGAGGGGTTAAAACCAATCGTTGAAGAGATCGGGGCATGGCTCAACGAGAACCAGCAAACTCTGATAGATTTCGCTAAAAATGCAGTTGATGGTTTAACTCCATTTGTAACAAAGTTTATGGATTTAGCCAAAAAACTGATGGATTGGTTTAATTCCCTGCCGAAAGACATGCAGAGCAAGATTGCAGGCTTAACCGGGCTTGGTGCTGCAATGGCTACAATAGGCGGGCCATTGCTTCTTCTGGGTTCACTTCCAGTATCTGGTATCGCTAAAATTGCAGGTGCATTAAAGGAACTGTTCTCTCTGGGTAATGCTGCAGGACTCGGCGGACTTGTTGCAGATATAGGGGGGCTTGGCGGTGCTGCTGGTGGAGCATTGCCTAACCTTGCTGCATTGTTCGGGCCTGCCGGTATCCTGGCAGTGGGGTTAGGTGCCGGGGCTCTTGCTGCGTATGCGACTAATTTCGGACAGTTCAGAGACAATATTAACGGTGTTATCGGAGAACTTGGTGAGGCTGCATCAAACATATCAACCGGTGACTATGAG
>JAKQFQ010000266.1 GCA_029558315.1 Bacillota bacterium | reverse complement strand
TGAACAGTCTGACCGTTTGATCTTGAACAGTGAGAACGCTCAAACTAAGCAGTGAGAACGCTCAGAAACACTTGGAAAATAGGGTAAGGTATTGATCTATGCCTTCATTATTCTGGTTCGACTCTCTTTACCTTACGTAATGAATCACCATTTAGAATGATGGTGTATGCATTATGGACAATCCTGTCACAAATCGCATCTGCAATTGTTTCATCACCAATTTTCTGGTACCATCCCTTTACCTCAAATTGAGAACAAAAAATTGTTGAACCTCTTCCACAACGTGCTTCAACAATCTCTAGCAGATCCCTTGCTTCGCTATAGGAAAGTGATAACAATAGCCATTCATCGAGAATCAGCAGCTTTACTTTTTTGTATTCCTTGATGATTTTCTGAAAACTTCCCTCACCTCTTGCGATAGCCAATTCTGCAAAGAGATCAGGAAGCCGAATATACCGCACAGAATAAAAATTCCGATTCGCAGCTACACCTAATGCACAACCCAAGTAACTTTTTCCTGTACCTGTCGCACCCAGTATGATAACATTATTACAATCCTGGATATAACCACAGAGAGACAGTCTTGTGATCTGTCCTTTATCGAGGTGACGTTCTGGTGCGTAGTTGATATCCTCAATACATGCCTGAGGATAAGCATAATCTGCCTTCCTGATGAGGAGTTTCAATCTGTTGGTCCTTCGCTTGTTCCATTCTGAGTCAACCAACAAACCAAAACGCTCCTCAAACTGCATACTGACATATGCAGAATCGGTCATTTGATCCCGGAAGGATTGTGCCATGCTATTCAGTCGCATTTCATACAGCTTGCTGAGGGTATTTTCACTCAACATCACTCCTCACCTCTCTTGTAATAGTCCGCTCCCCGAGTAAATGCATATTGATAGGATTCTGTTTTTGTCTCTTCCTTCTGGATTAACAACTTATCCTGACCCGATTTCAAAATTGCCTGAACGCTCTTTAAACTTGGTCTTGCAGTATATGACAATGCACGTTTACATGCTTCTTCAAGACGCTGGGGAGAATAAAAATTCCGATTCGCAGCTACACCTAATGCACAACCCAAGTAACTTTTTCCTG
>JAKQFQ010000262.1 GCA_029558315.1 Bacillota bacterium | reverse complement strand
GATGCTTCCCACATACGCGAATTGTTACTGGCCAATAATTTTTCTCTGCTTTCATATGATTATTATCACAATGAAGATTTACTTGCTTTTCAAAAAGCAGTTACAACATGTAAAAATTTCATAAAGAACTTTAATTCTGACTACCGTAACTTATTCTTTTATGGTACAGTAGGTACTGGCAAATCGTTCCTTTCCGGTTGTATCGCCAAGGAACTGATAGACCGAGGTAATTCCATTCTGTATTTTAGCGCACCACAGCTCTTCCAATCCATCTCTAATCTATATTACGAAAAAGACAAAGAGCCGTTGATCAATCTATATGATACCATTTATAATTGTGACCTTTTGATTATTGACGATCTCGGAACAGAGATGACCAATGAATTTACTCGTTCCATGTTGCTTGCGATTCTAAACGAACGCCAGTTACGACACAAATCCATTATTATTTCTTCTAACCATAGCATGGATGACAACCGTAACCGCTATTCCGAGCGATTCTTTTCCAGAATTGCGGAAAACTTTGAATTAATCCGTTTGTCCGGCAAGGACATTCGTTTCCAAAAAAAACTTGAGCTGGATTCCCAGTCCTAAGCATAAATCTATTTCAACATGAAAGTGAGGAACTTATTATGTCATCACCAAAAGAAGAAGTTCGTAACCTTGAAACAATTCCAGTCGGAGCTTTAGGTATTATCCCTTTGAAAGGTTGCCGTCATCTTGGTGAAAAAGTAGATCAATATCTGGTTAACTGGAGAACCACCAGAGAAACTGAGCATGCTGACACGCTATCCTTTGCCGGATATAAGCGTGATACGTATATTCTAAATGCCAAGGTTCCACGTTTTGGTTCAGGCGAAGCCAAAGGAGTTATTCTGGAATCCGTTCGTGGAACAGATTTATATCTCTTAGTAGATGTCGGTAATTATAGCCTGACTTACTCCCTGTTTGGTGAAGAGAACCACATGTCCCCTGATGATCACTATCAGGACTTGAAAAGAATCATTGCCGCAGTTGGTGGTAAAGCAAGAAGAATAACCGTTATCATGCCCTTTTTGTACGAGAGTCGTCAGCACAAAAGAAGTGCCCGTGAATCTCTCGACTGTGCACTGGCATTACAGGAACTGGTACACATGGGTGTCGACAATATCATCACTTTTGATGCACACGACCCTCGTGTACAGAATGCAATCCCCTTAAGCGGCTTCGAAACAGTACAGCCTTCCCATCAGTTTATTAAAGGACTTTTGGAAAATGTCAAGGATCTTGAGATTGATTCTAAACATATGATGGTCATCAGCCCCGATGAAGGCGGAATGAATCGTGCCATCTATATCGCCAATGTTCTGGGTCTTGATATGGGTATGTTCTATAAGCGACGTGATTATACCACAATCGTTAATGGACGTAACCCAATTGTTGCTCATGAGTTCTTAGGAACCAGTGTTGAAGGCAAGGATATGATCATCATCGATGATATGATATCCTCCGGAGACAGTATGATTGAGGTAGCAACTGAATTAAAAGCGCGAAAAGCACGTCGCATCTTTGTATTTTCGACCTTTGGTCTTTTCACCAATGGACTTGCCAAATTCGATGATGCCTATGAGAAGGGCATTATTACAAAGGTATTAACAACAAACTTAATCTATCAGACACCGGAACTTTTGCAGCGTGAATGGTATATTAACTGTGATTTAAGCAAGTACATTGCTTATCTGATTGATACGCTGAATCATGATGCCTCTATCAGTGATCTTCTGAATCCAAGTGAAAGAATTCAGAATCTGGTCAATCGTTATAAAAACAATTTAATGGAGTAACAGTCATACTGTGAGTTCGTAACCATCCTCACATTAAACAAAACTAAGGAGATTCATATGAAAACATCAAAAGTTCTTTTTACTGTACAGGCTGCAGTGATTGCAGCTCTGTACGTTGTTCTTACTGTTCTGGCCAACAGTATTGGTCTGGCAAGTTCTGCTATTCAGATTCGTTTTTCAGAAGCGCTCACCATTTTACCTTTCTTTACTCCCGCAGCCATCCCGGGATTATTTGTTGGCTGCATTCTATCCAATCTGCTCACCGGCTGTGTATTGTTGGATGTAATTTTCGGAAGTCTTGCTACACTAATTGGTGCCGTTGGAACTTATCTGATCCGTAGAGGATTTCATCATGTGTCAAAGTATTCCCGCATACAAAAATGGGCTGCATCTCTGCCGCCCATTTTAGCTAATACTCTTATCGTTCCATGGATTCTCTCCAAGGTATATTCTTTTGAAGGAAGTATTCTCTACTTCATGCTCACAGTTGGAATCGGTGAGTTAATATCCTGTGGCGTTCTCGGAATGATTCTGTTCTGTGCACTAGAGCCACAGGCATCTCGAATCTTCCATTCCCGCCAATAAACTACTTCCAGAGAATATCCGGATAAACGCCTTCCTCTTTTAGCTTCCGAATTGATTCCATGACAAATGGTTTATCTTCCTTGTATGTAACGCCAAACCATTTGTCTTTGGAAGAAAGCACCTTAACGCTTGCTTTGTCTTCACAGATCATGCGTCCAACTTCCATCGGAAGGAAACACTCTGATTTCATAGGATTCGCTTCTACTTCCTGATCAAAGAATCTCTGAATGGATGATTCTAATTGTTCAAATATCTCAGGAACAAATCCCCACATATTCATTGAGACAAGTGTATCGATTGGCAATGGTTTAAATGTCTTGCCATCATCTTCAGAATAAGCGGCTCCTTCCGGGGTTTTAATAATCTTCGTACGCTCATCAATTGACTCCAAATACCCATTACCATCCATCTTGCAACAGCCTCTTGCAACAGAACCATTTTCGGTCAGTGTATTTTTCAATTCATATCCAACCATACAAAACGGCATCTTCTTCTCCTGTTTTGGTTGCGTCAGGAAGTCATATAATGACTGATATGCACTCACACCATAATAGTCATCTGAATTAATTACTGCAAATGGCTCTTTCACAACGTCCCTGCAACAAAGAATTGCATGTGCTGTCCCCCATGGTTTCACTCTTCCTTCGGGAATTCGTGCGCCATTTGGGATATTCTCCAGCTCCTGAAACACATATTCCACCGTTACCTTAGAACTAATTGCATCGCCGATGCATTTTCTAAAATCCTCTTCATTTTCTTTCTTAATAATAAATACAACCTTTCGAAAGCCCGCTCTTATTGCATCATAAATTGAAAAATCAATTATTTTATGTTGCTTGTCATCAATCGGATCAATCTGCTTTAATCCTCCGTAACGGCTTCCCATTCCTGCTGCCAAAATAACTAATGTTGGTTGTAATTCCATATTCCTTCCTGCCTTTCTGCAAATGTCGCATTCTCCGCGCAATTACCTCTTGCTGCTCAGTCCCCACATACCAGAGTGTAAAGTCGTTCGTTATTCCATCTTTGGAAGTCCTGCAAATCCCGGCTCCAGTTCTGCATCTGTCGGGATATAGTCAGACATTTCTCCATCATTGTATTTGCCATAGGCAAACATGTCAAAATAGCCCGTTCCGGTAAGGCCAAACAGGATTGTCTTCTCTTCTCCTGTCTCTTTGCATCTGATTGCTTCATCCATTGCCACCTTAATGGCATGACTGGATTCCGGTGCCGGAAGAATACCTTCCGTTCTCGCAAACTGTTGTGCAGCTTTGAATACCGAAGTCTGTTCAACAGAAACCGCTTCCATCAGTTTATCATCATAGAGCTGTGACAGAATAGAACTCATACCATGATAACGCAGACCGCCTGCATGACTTGAAGAAGGAATAAATCCACTTCCTAACGTATACATTTTGGCAAGTGGACAAACCATTCCGGTATCGCAATAATCATATGCATAACGGCCTCGTGTAAGACTTGGGCAAGATGCCGGTTCTACTGCAATAAAACGATAGTCCGCCTCTCCTCTGAGCTTTTCTCCCATGAATGGTGAGATCAGTCCTCCAAGGTTCGATCCGCCTCCCGCGCAACCGATAATGATATCCGGATGAATATCATATTTCTTCATTGCCGTATGAGTCTCAAGACCAATAATCGTCTGATGAACCAGTACCTGTGATAAAACAGATCCAAGAACATAACGGTAACCATCTAAATGTGTCGCTGTCTCTACTGCTTCCGAGATGGCACAGCCAAGGCTTCCTGAGGTTCCGGGATGAGCTTCAAGAATTCTGCGTCCAACCTCTGTCTGTTCTGAAGGCGACGGTGTTACAGAAGCACCATAAGTTCTCATCACTTCTCTTCTAAATGGCTTTTGCTCGTAGGAGCATTTAACCATAAATACTTTACAGTCCAATCCAAGATAGGCACATGCCATAGACAGTGCAGTTCCCCACTGACCGGCTCCCGTCTCAGTTGTAACGCCCTTCAGCCCCTGCTGCTTAGCATAATAAGCCTGTGCAATCGCAGAATTAAGCTTATGGCTTCCTGATGTATTGTTTCCTTCAAATTTGTAATAAATCTTCGCCGGTGTATTAAGTGTCTTCTCAAGGCAATAGGCTCTTACCAGTGGAGATGGACGATACATTTTATAAAATTCGAGAATCTCCTGCGGAATATCAAAATATGCAGTAGTATCATCCAGCTCCTGCCTGATTAACTCGTCACAGAATACAGGCCGAAGTTCTTCATATGTCATTGGCTTGTGTGTTGTTGGATTTAACAAAGGTGCCGGCTTATTCTTCATATCCACACGCACATTATACCACTGTGTCGGCATTTCATTTTCTTCCAGATAAATCTTATACGGAATCTCCCTCATTGGTCGTTATAATCCTCTCTCCTCATAATCATTAATGCTTCGACATTAATCTTATAAATTATATCACTTGTTACATGCAATTTCTACCAAAATGAGGATATTAGTCCCCCATTGAAGCTATGCTTTCCAACTTCAGGCTTGCCATACTCTCAGCAAACTGCGTAGCCCATTCTCCGCCACTGCCTTCTGCAAATACCATCGTAAACAAGTATTTATCGGTTACATAGATTTCTTCCTGTACAAGATAAGATTTTTCATCCTTTTCATAAGTTAGTCCGAGTGAGACCAGATAGTAATCTTCTTCCTGTACGGAAGCATAAGAGGTCATATTGACCGTTGTTGCCAGACGATTCTCCAGCGCCGTCTGATAGTCTTCCTGCGTCAGCAAGGTATAATCAGAAGTTGCATCAACCTCTTGTCTGGTATAAGTGATATAGGAATAATCTTCCAGCGAATCACTCACATAGATTGCCTGCGTATCATTACTCTCCGAAGTCGGGCTAAAGCCTTCCGGGATACTGCAACTCAAAGCAATGTATTCCATTGCTTCCTCCGGAATAATATTCTCTGAGACTTCTGCTGCAATCTCCTCCGAAACGCTCATTGATCCGTTACCGCTAATATTTTCTTTGGTTGTATCTTTGGTAGAACAGGCGCATAACACCAGACAACCTGCCACTATGATTCCCATTATTACTCTCTTTTTCATTCTTCCTCTGTCCTCTCTTCGATTTCATTCTCTGAAACACTTACTTCCCAGGGTATTGCATGGGATGCCAGGAATTCATGCCAGGGGCCATAGCAATTCCCCAGTAAATGAATCTCATCCGCCGATACTTCTTCCTTCAGATTTCCATTGACATCATCATAAATCTCATTCACATCAATATAAAACACATCAACGCCGTTGGCAAGTGCCATTAGTGCTTCATTTCTATCATTAATATTTGTATTATTAAAAATATTATCATTGCGATCTTTTTCTCCGGTCACATGCATGATTGCCTGAATGTAAATAATAGCTCCCGGTTGCAGTTCCTGAATTCTGTTGATCACATTCTTGTAGGCATCAATGAAATACTCCGTATCTGCTGTTCCCAACTCATTAATACCGACCATCAGGTATACTTTGGCAAAACGATGTTCACTTAAGCCTTCTTCTACTGTTCTGGCTTCATCATTTGTCACCACTTTGCTTTCGAGCAGACCGTACACAGTCATTGACTCTTTGGCATAGAAAGTCGCATCCTCAATACGGGCATACTCATAAACACCAACCATACGTGAATCCCCGATAAATACAGCATCCGCAAAATACTCATCCGTTACGGTTGTAAAATCAATTACGTCAGTTAATTCCGTATTCGTTTCCGGCTCAACGCTCTCCTGTGAGACAGTGTCCATCTTTGAAAGTCCCCCTCCGGCAAGTTGGATCATACCGCCAAGTCCCCTAAAATAGGGTTGCGTCAGGATTTCTTCCTGATTATGCAAAAAAGGAATTTCTGTATTCTCAACAAGCAATATAGTTGTCGTACTCGCCTCTTTCCTCATATTCCACGGAAATATGCCATCACGAATCTCAATCATTGCCAAGGCAATCTCGCCACCCACCTTAGTCTCCACAGGGAGATGGTACCCCTGGTGATTCAATACAATTCCATAACAGTATAGAAGAAGCATTGTCACGACAATAGCAGCCAGCAGCCGATTACCTGCCAGCCATCCGGGTCTGCATTTATCCTTTTTCTGCGCTTCCCTCCGTTCTGTTTCGTTCAACTTTCTTCCTCCTAGAATCTATAATACAGGAAAGGATTATCCAGTCCCTGTGACAGAAAATATGTAGCTAAAATAAAAATTAAAAATGCAACTACTGCTCCCAGCTTTTTCTTTTGGATATAATGCAATTGTTTTCGAACCCTTGGAATACAGCAGATCCCTGCAATCACAAACAATATTCCGTATAACTTACCGTATCGGATAAAATCTCTCGAATTAATGTTAGACTCATATTCCATTTGAATAAACGGAAACATTCTGGATAAATATACCACCAGTCGATTCAAATCGCTGATTGCAAATACTATCCAGGAAATTGGAATAATCAGTAACATATAGAGCGCAGATACAATTCGATAACGATCCAAAATCTTCTTTAAAAATAGTTTTTCTATCATTACCAGTATCCCAAACCCGGCACCCCAAATCAGGAAATTCCAGTCTGCTCCGTGCCAGATACCAGTAAATAACCACACTACCGCCACATTACGTAACCAGTATATGCGGCTACAGCGATTTCCTCCAAGCGGTATATAAATATAATCGCGCAGCCATCTTCCAAGTGTGATGTGCCATCTCTGCCAGAATTCGGTTACGCTTCTGGAACAATATGGATCCTTAAAATTCTCAGGGAGCGAGAATCCAAGCATTTTTCCTAATCCAATTGCCATTAAGGAATATCCAAAAAAGTCAAAATATATCTGGAAAGAATAAGCAAATGCCCCCATCCAGGCTAACGGTGTGGAAATGCTTTCAAAGCCGATTCTCTCAATATCGGTCCAAAGAATTCCTATTCGATTAGCAATCAGAACCTTCGCTCCAAGTCCAAAGATAAATATTTTTAATCCATAATCTATTGCGATTGGTGTAATTTTTCGTTTTCTGAGGCGTTTGGAGACCTCTTCGTATTTAACAATCGGTCCGGCAATCAATTGTGGAAACATCGCAATATAAGTTCCCAGTGATATGATGTTTTTCTCTGCCGGATATTTTTGATAATATACGTCAATAACATAAGAAAGGATCTGAAAAGTATAGAAGCTGATTCCAATCGGCATATCCAATCCCAGATGTGGCAGAAACGCAATGCCTATGTTTAAGTTGGCATTGATGTAACTAATTAGGCGATTTATGTTCAGCGAAACAAAGTCAGCGTATTTAAATACAAAAAGAAGTATTCCGTTAAATAAGACTGCAATGAGCAAAAGACTCTTTCTCCAGCCAAGGTATGCTTTCTTCCCCGCATAGTATTCAATTCCTCTTGCCATCAGGTAATTCAACAGAATAGAAGCAACCATCAGCAGCACATAAACAGGCTCTCCAACGGCATAAAAAAACAGACTTCCAATCAACAGAACCAGATTGCTGCATTCCATCCAGGCTCCGCTTTTCTTGGGAATCAGTAAGTAGACAATTAGAAATATTGGTAAAAACCCGAATATAAATTCGAGGCTTGAAAAAACCATCTTAGGTACCAGCTCCTTATAAGCTCTTCATTTAATACTATGATAGTAACAATGTCATTTAGTTAACCAATTTCAAATTAAAATCCAGTGGTTTTCTTTCAGAGAGAGCCACTGTTTTTTTTCGTCAAAAACTTAAAAAATATTACGAAAATAGTTGACAAGATAGCCAAAA
>JAKQFQ010000260.1 GCA_029558315.1 Bacillota bacterium | reverse complement strand
CATTATCATCAATGGGAAGAATGATCGGAGATTATTTTCTAAAGATGTTGATTGGAAAAAGTACTTACCAAAATTTTTCAAAATATTAGTCAAGCAACACCCTCTTGATTGTGTAATAAAAACACTGATGGGTATTACTATCAACGATAACTGGGATTCAATTATCTGGAATATCCGGCTCCCTGAAATTACGGCAGGTATTGTCGCAGGAGTCGGTCTGTCAATTGCCGGTGTTGCAATGCAATCTATTCTGAGAAACCCTCTTGGAGAACCATATACACTTGGTATATCTCATGCAGCAGCTTTTGGAGCTGCCTTCTCGGTGATGTTCTTAAGTTCAGGAGTGTACGGCGACAACATTGTTATCTCAAATCCGTACCTGACAACAATGGTTGCATTCCTGTTCAGCCTTTTAGCTACGTTTATGATTCTTCTTGTTGCACGTTGCAGGCCATCATCCCCTGAAGTGATGATCCTTGCCGGTGTCGCTTTTGGAAGCCTTTTTATTGCCGCAAGGATGTTTCTTGAATACTTTGCAAATGACATTCAACTGGCCTCAATAGTATTCTGGACTTTTGGTAATTTATCGCGTGCAGCCTGGGATGAGATAATTATCATGGCAGTGGCAACAATAATTATCAGTCTGTTTTTCTTCTCTCACAGATGGAGTTTTAATGCTATTGATGCAGGAGATGAAACAGCACAAAGTCTTGGTATTGACGTTAAAAAAGTTCGGCTTCTTGGAATGGTGGCATCTTCATTTTTAGCAGCAGTTATAACCTCCTTTTTAGGGGTAATTGGATTTGTAGGCCTTGTCGCACCACATATGGTAAGAAGAGTAATTGGAGACGATAACCGGTTCCTGATCCCAGGCTCATGTGTTACAGGAGCGATAATGCTTGTATCCGCCGACACCGTGGCCAGGACGATCATGGCACCTACTGTTCTCCCAGTGTCAATATTAACGGCATTTCTTGGAGCACCCATGTTTTTATACCTTCTCCTGAAAGGGTGGTCACGATGATCCTGAATATTAATGGAGTATTTTTCTCATACAAAAGCCGGGATGTACTTCGTGATGTTACATTTTCTGTGAATAAACATGAAATCCTTGGAATATTGGGACCT
>JAKQFQ010000249.1 GCA_029558315.1 Bacillota bacterium | reverse complement strand
AAGGTATCAACCTGCTGATTTTGAATCTGAAACGGTTTAATCAGCAGACACTAAGTAGTAAAATTTTTGATATAGTATAATATAGCACATTCTATGCATTCTATGAAATGATGATAGTTCTATTTCAGTACGTCTGAGCATGATAAAGTAGAAAAATGATGTAATTTCATATACCTGTCTTACCATAATATAGTATAATAGAAAATAGACCAGTCATAAGATAAGGGAATAGCTATGGGGACAATAAAAGTATTAGTAGTTGATGATTCGCCGGTATTTCGAGAATTTCTGGTTAGAGGTTTGAATACGGACCCCGGAATAGAAGTAGTTGGAGTTGCTGAGAATCCATACGAGGCCAGAAATCAGATTATCCGGTTGAAACCAGATGTAATGACCTGTGATATTGAAATGCCAAGAATGAATGGTATTGAATTTGTGCAGAAACTTATTCCACAATATCCCATTCCGGTTGTAATGATTTCTTCATTAAGTGATAAAGTATTTGATGCTCTGAATGCCGGAGCCGTTGACTTTGTATCTAAACCGTTATCACTTGGACGGGAGGAACTGGATCGATTTGTCAAGATGGAACTAATTCCAAAGGTAATATCAGCCAACTGCGCCAAGGTAAGAACATTTGCAACCGATAATGTCAAGTCAGGCAGCTCATATGTTAATAAGCTGAAGAAAGAGATTGTTATTGCAATTGGTGCATCCACTGGTGGTACTGAAGCAATCTATGAAGTCATAAAGGCATTTGGAACCAATATTCCGGGAATTGTTGTAACACAACACATACCGCCCAAGTTCTCTGCAATGTTTGCAGAGCGATTGAATAAGCAATGCACTGTTCGCTGTAAAGAGGCAAAAACAGGTGATCTGGTAGTTCCGGGACAGGTTCTGATAGCTCCAGGTGACAAGCACATGAGGCTTGTTAAAGTAGGCAACCTGTATCAAGTGGAATGTAAAGAGGGCGAGCGTGTTAATGGACACTGTCCTTCCGTAGATGTGTTGTTTGATTCTGTAGCGAGAACTGCAGGAGCAGATGCAATAGGAATCATACTGACAGGTATGGGTTGTGATGGAGCCAAAGGACTATTGAATATGAGAAAAGCCGGAGCGGAGACAATTGGCCAGAACAAAGAGACCTGTGTTGTGTATGGAATGCCAATGGAAGCATATAAACTTGGAGCAGTGAAGCACCAGGTTGCGTTGCAGGATGTAGCTAAAAAAACAGAATTGCTTCTTGGAAGGGTGCGTTAGTGTGAATACTAAAGTTATTATTATCGCTGGCTGGCCGGGAGTAGGAAAGACTACACTGGCAAAACAATTGCAAAAAGACACAGGATATGTTCTTCTGAATAAGGACGATCTGACCAAGGATGTGACTTCCAGGCTTCATGAGATTCTGGGAATTGCACCAGAGGACCGCGAGAGTATCCTGCATACAACAGTGGTTCGAAGCCTCACGCATCAGATGCTCTACAATGCAGCACATTGTGTACTGGATTCCGGACACAGCGTTATCATTGATACACCATTTGATCAATATATTACAAAAAAGGAATGGTATTCTCATATGGCAGAAGAAATAGGGTGTTGTCCTTTGATTCTGTGGATTGAGATTCCAAAGGAGCAGGAATATCAGCAATTGTTATCGAGAAATAGAGCAATCGATTCCTGGAAGATTACACATTTCGATGAGTACTATGCGAGACGGCAGGGAATGAACTATGAAGTGCCCAGTGAATATTTTGTACGATGTAGTAATTCGTATGAAGAATTAGTAAAATGTATTAAAACTTATCAAAAATTGAAAGGAGACAAGGGATGAATTACGAGATTAAAGGAGGTACGCTTCCAGTTGTAATCTGCCAGTTAGAGGCAGGAGAGAAGATGATTTCAGAGAATGGTGGAATGAGCTGGATGTCACCGAATATGCACATGGAGACATCGACCAATGCGACCGGTGCTGCCAATGGACTAGGTAAGTTAATTGGAAGAGCTTTAACGGGAGAAGGCATTTTTCAAAATATCTTTACTGCACAGGGAGGACCTGGGATGGTTGCATTTTCATCCAGTTTTCCAGGAACCATTATGGCTGTACCCATTACACCAGGGAATGATATTGTGTGTCAGAAATCTGCATTTCTTGCTTCAACGGATGGTGTTCAACTTTCTACATTTTTCCAGAAGAATCTTGGGGCTGGTTTACTTGGTGGAGAAGGCTTTATTATGCAGAGAGTATCCGGTAATGGAATGGCATTTCTCGAGATTGACGGAAGTATTATAGAATATGAACTTGCACAGGGACAGCAAATGATTATTGATCAGGGATATCTTGCAACAATGAGTGCAACCTGTAGTGTTGATGTAGTAATCCAGAAGGGTGTTAAGAATCTATTGTTTAGTGGAGATGGATTGACCAATACCATTGTCACAGGACCCGGTAAGATTGGTCTGCAGACTATGCCTGCATCACAGGTAGCCGGAGCAATTCAACCATTTATCAATGTTAAAAGTGCTAATTAAAAGATAAAATAATTACATCCATATAAAAAAGTGGTCCCTTATGGAACCACTTTTTTTTTATAGGAAAATACACATAATTAATATTGTTCTGTTCTAGTAGGAGAAATTCTCCCAGCCTTCCCAACTATCATCAAATTCTTCATAATCATAATAGGTCTCATCATCAGCTTCTATGAAGCAATTCAGCCAGGCAGTATAATCCTTGTCAATTCCGCAGTTGATAAAGATTGGTTTCAGATCATTGTAGTATTCTTTATCGCCATAAGGAAGCGTAACAGAAAGACCGGTTAGACCAAGGTTATCTTCTGTACAGTTGTAGTAACAGATTGCTTTGGTCAGTTCTGCAACCAAAGGTTTGGCAAGTGGTGAACTGATGGAAGCTGTACAAGCCAACATATCGGTAATATAATAGTCCTCAAGTTCAGAAGCATTTCTGCCTGTTTCTCTGGAAGGAAGAGCACGTTCGCTTCGAACTACTTCACGGCTGAAATTAGTGGATAGCAGGCTCTCTTCATTGGCATAAGCAAAATTCTTCCATAATGAGAAAAGTGAAGGAACATAACGCTGATCAATCAAAGCCAATGTTGTGGAACCATAATAATCATTTTCTTCAACCATGTCGTCAATAAGAATTGTACCCAAATCTTCAGTAGATATCGAAGTATTAGCGGCAAGTGCGTTTAGCCATCCTTCATATGACCACCCCAGACTGGATTCAAAATCCTCCGAAAGTATCATATAATCGCAATAATCATAAAGGGCATAACAAATCTCTATAGAAGACATAATGCAGCAATCCATACCAATACAGTCAAAGGATACACCACTAGTCTTAATGCCTGTCTGGATTTCATCTAAAGTTAAGGCATCACTGTAATTGCCCCATTCATCATAACCAAATCCGCCAACAGGGCCACCTCCGTGATTCCAGAATATCAGGAAATAACGATCTGCCGGATAATTATTTTCCGACCAGATGATGAAGTTGGCAAGTGTGGAGGCATCTGTACAATTAAGCTGTGTGAGGCTGTCATCCACTAATGCCAGATCATTATTCTCAATATGATATCGCTGTGCATGATCATTGGCGATGTCATAATCCCACCATTCTCTTGTGCCCATGGTCTGAATTACAACATTGACCTGATCACTAAGGTCAGCAGAAAGCATTTCAGCTATATCGGTAGTTGCAAATCCATAATCAGATTCCAGATTAGATCCATTCATATAAATCATAACTGTTACGTTGTCTTCCCCATTACCAACGGGAGTAACCAAAGGGTTTCTAACGGTGGAAACTGCAGGGGTAATGGTTGTATCCTCACCGCTCTTTGGTTCCTCCTCAAGCGGTTCCTCCTCTGCAATATCATGCGAAGAACTCGTAGAATCTGAAGTGTCAGTTACCATGAGAATAACCAAAACACCTAAAAATGATAGTATCAAAAAGCCCCCGATGAATCCAAGAACTCTTTCAAAAGTTGAAGTATTTTTTTTCTTCATTAAATTCCCTCTCTTAATAATCTTATTCTTTTATTAGTTTAATGTCAGAGATGATAGGAAGTTCCTTTTCCTCATTATTTGCTACAGCTATTGTTCCAAGAATTGCATAAATCAACCAGATTATTGTGCCAACTGATGGAATAAACGCAATCAGTGCAATAACGAGTCCTTGGTTCTTGTGTAGGAGAGAAGTATTCTTGTCTCCTGCCAGATAAGCGATCAGCCAAAAAACCATTCCCCAGTAATAAAAAATTTCCGTTGTTTTTTTGTCCATTGGTATCTCCTTCATTGTTTCGATGCTTCAGATTTTGTAAATTTCTGTCATTTGAAATAGTATATCAAATGATAACTGCCTTTACAATATATTAAAATCCCACATTAAATATAAAACAAAAACACCCGCCCCATAGGTCAAAGCCTACAAAACAGATGCCTTTATGCACCGCCAGGGGTTCGAACCCTGGACACCCTGATTAAGAGTCAGGTGCTCTACCAACTGAGCTAGCGGTGCTCACTGCGCTTATTTACACGCAAGTGTTATTATAGTATAATGTTTTTTTGTTTGCAAGTATTTTTTTGATTTTTTTTCAAAGGATAGTAAGAAAGAACAAAAATGTTGAACATTAGGGCATTTTGGTAGGATTGTGGGAGGAAAATCATGATATTTGATACACATGCACATTATGATGATTCAGCTTATGATGAAGATAGAGACATTTTAATAGAAGAAATGAAAAAGCAGGGAGTACAGCGAATCTTAAATGCCAGTTCCGACGCCCAATCTGTTAAGGACACCATTCAGATTGTGGATCGCTATCCACATTTCTATGGGGCAGTTGGCATACATCCAAGCGAGATTGAAGAGCTGAAGCAGTCATTTCTGGATGAGTTATTGCTGCAAAGTCGTCATAAGAAAATAGTTGCAATTGGAGAAATCGGATTGGATTATCACTATCCGACTTCTAAGAAGGAATTACAGAAACAGTGGTTTGGCTGGCAGCTGGATCTTTGTGAGGAAACGAAACTTCCGGTAATTATTCATTCCAGAGAGGCCTGTGAGGATACCTTGGATATTCTGCAACCGAGAAAAAATGTTACAGGGGTAGTACACTGCTATTCTTATTCTGCTGAGACAGCAAAACAATATCTGAATATGGGATATTATTTTGGAATTGGTGGTGTTGTTACATTTCAGAATGCCAAAAAATTAAAAGAAGTGGTAGAATATGTTCCGATGGATCGTATCCTACTGGAGACAGACAGCCCATATTTGGCACCGGTTCCTCATCGTGGAACACGTAACTGTTCTTCCTATCTTAATGAAGTTGTGGCAACGATTGCAGCTATTAAGAAAATCGAGCCAAAAGAAGTAGAAAATATTACATGGAACAATGCGAATAAATTATTTCATATTATCACAGACTAAGAAAGGTCAGGTAACAACATGGCATTTTTGGGTACACCGACAAAAACCGCAGAAATCATCAACCGGTATCATTTTACATTCCGTAAAAAATTTGGCCAGAATTTTTTAGTTGATGCCAATATGCTTGACAAGATTATTGCTTCTGCGCAACTGACGAAGGATGATTGTGTTCTTGAAATCGGTCCGGGAATTGGTACAATGACGCAATACCTTGCAGAACAGGCCGGACATGTGGTAGTTGTAGAAATTGATACAGATCTGATACCGATACTGGAAGATACATTGTCTGATTACGATAATGTTAACATTATTAATAATGATATTTTGAAAGTTGATCTAAATGCGCTTGTAGAGGAATACAATCAGGGAAGGCCAATCAAGGTAGTTGCTAATCTTCCTTATTATATAACCACACCAATTATTATGGGATTGTTAGAGAAACACGTCCCTGTAGAAAGTATCACAATTATGGTGCAAAAGGAAGTTGCAGAGAGAATGCAGGTAGGGCCGGGAACGAAGGATTATGGTGCATTATCCCTGGCAGTGCAGTATTATGCCAGACCGGAAGTGGTGGTAACTGTGCCTCCGGAATGCTTCATGCCAAGACCAAATGTTGCCAGTGCAGTGATTCGACTGTCACTGTATCAAACACCGCCGGTAGTTGCGAATCATCCTGCGAAAATGTTTCAAATAATACGTGCATCATTTAACCAGAGAAGAAAGACGCTTGCCAATGGTCTGAGTAATGACCCCTCGTTGTTTTTGAACCGTGAACAGGTGACAAAGGCATTAAATAACATGGGGCTGAGTGAGACTATTCGTGGAGAGGCACTGACTCTGGAGCAATTTGCACGACTTTCTGACCTTTTATTTACAGTAGAATGATTGCAGACTACAGGGGGAGTTTATTTTGACATTGATTAGTCACTATGGTAAACTTGGAAAGAGTGGGAAACTATGCTGACACTGGATATTTAAACAATAGATGAGGTGAATCACGTGGATAAACAGGAGTACAAAATTCTTTCGGAAGAGATTATGACACTGGTTGCCAACGAACAATTTCCGGAGGCTGCAGAGATTGCAGATCGAATTGACTGGAGAAAAGTTCGAAGCTACAGCATGTTACAAAAAATAAGTGATTTGTATCAGCTGAACCGCAGATATGATGATGCATTAGAAATCATGCTTTTGGCATATGATCGTAATCCAAAGAGCAAGAACAGTGTTTATAGCCTGTGCGAGCTGTATCTGGAGATGAATGATCTTGTTAATGCATTACAGTTTCTGGCAATTTTTAAGAAATTATCACCCAATGATTCGGGTATATATATATTACAATACAAAGTGCTTGAGCAGGAAAATGCCAGCCTTGAGGACAAGATTGAACTTCTTGAGGAGTTCAGCCGCAAGGATTACAGAGAAGAATGGGCATATCAGCTGGCATATCTGTACCATCGCATCGGTTTGGCGACGAAATGTGTTGAGGCTTGTAATGATTTAATCACATGGTTTGGTGATGGTCCCTTTGTAATTAAAGCAATGGAGTTGAAAATGCTTCACTGCAGATTAACGCCGGAACAGCAAAAGGTATATGATGCGAGAAATGAAATTGCTGATCAGATTGAGGCATATGAAAGTGATGAATATACCTCTGAGAAACCGGAACCGGGTGTTATGCCGGAGATTGGTGAAGAAGATTTCCATGTCAAGACCATTGATATGAGTAAATTCAATACGATTAATCTTCAAAAGGCATTAGCAGAAAGCATGCGGGAGCTGATGGGCGAAGAAGAGAACTCGGATGAACAGAATTCAAGAATTACGAATAAATTAGTTGAGCCATTGATGGACGATGGAGATTATAACAATGACTATGAGAGCGAAGAATTAGCTGAGGAAGAAATGATTTCCGACGAAGAGATTCTTGCGTTAGAAGAGGATATGCCAGAAGAAGAACTTGTATATGAAGATGAAGCAGAGTATGTCGAAGAGTCTTCATATAAAGAAGAGACAGAGTACGTCGAAGAACCTCCATATGAAGAAGCGGCAGAGTACGCCGAAGAACCTTCATATGAAGAAGGAACGGAGCATGTTCAGGAGTCTCAGGAAGAGGAGAATCAGGATAAAGAAGTTTTCTTTGAGGATAAGACAGGGGACATCATTTTAGATCGTGTTCCTATCGGAGCCAATCCGGACCTTTCCTTCCTTGGAAATATTCCGATAACTCCGATTCCAAATCCGATTCCAAATCCCGTGCCAACTCCGGTTCCAAGTCCTGTACCAACAAAGGAAGTGTCAGAGGTACAGACACAGAGCAGCGGATTTGATGATGTTTTGTCTTTAGGACAGGATGGACAGATTTCACTAGTCGTTCCAACGGATAATATTATCGAGAAGCAGATAACCGGACAGATGAATCTGGAAGAGGTTCTGCAGGAATGGGAAAATATCAGAAATAACAAAGAGAAACAACAACAGGAAGAAGCGCGTAAATCCATTATGGAGAAGACGGGCAGAATTTTTGCTGATTATAGTAAGAAGAATAGAAATGGTCTTCTGGAGCAGTTAGAAAAGGAACAGAGGATATTTTCTGAAAAATATAAAATGGATGATATCGAGTTTCGTAAGGTTGAGGATATTCTGGATGAGAATGCATCAGGGCCGAAGGGACCTACAATTTGGGACGAGGTAGATGCTGCAATCAAAGCAGATTCCACAGAAGTTGGAGAAGATCTGGCAGCAGCTGCAGAAATTGGAGCAGATTTGGCAGCAGTCGGTGTAGGAGAAGACCTGGCAGCGAAAGAAATGGCAATTGCTGCGACAGCGGCAGCCGGAGGGCTGGCTTTAGATGCTGTTGATGGTGTTATAAGCGCGATGTCTGGTTCCGTAGATGCAGTAGATGGACCGACAGATGAGGAAGATATCAACGCAGAAGGCACAGAATTCGAAGACGAAGAAACCTACGCAGAGGGTACGGATTTCGAAGACGAAGAAACTTACGCAGAAGGTACGGAGTTTGAGGGCGAAGAAACCTACGCAGAAGGTACGGAGTTCGAAGACGACGAAACTTACGCAGAAGGCGAAGAGTATGAAGATTCAACGCTGAATACTGCACAGATCGATAGTATTGGTGATGCATTAGAAGCTGTAGCTGATAAAGTTGGCGTAGAAGTGATTCAGGAAAGTGTCGAAGTGGATCAGGCACCGGATGACGAGGACCGGGAGTTTTCCAATGATGAGCAACAGCTATTTTCGGATTTCCTGTATTCTAAGAAGATGCGTCGTCAGATTCTGGAAGCAATTGATCAGATCAGCATGGCATCTTATGTAGATAATGTTATTATAACCGGAGAATCAGCCAATGGAGTAATTGATCTTGCCAAGGTCATCGTAAAAGAAATTCAGATGATAGATGGTAATTTTATTGCATCCAAAGTTGCTAAAATCAGTGGTTCCAAAATGAACCGCAAGGATATTACAGCGATGTTTTCACAATTGACCAATGGTGCTCTGATTGTGGAAAAGGCATCAGATATGACCAAGGATACGATGGAGAATATTACCAGAGTATTGGAAAATTCCCAGGATGGTATGATCATTATTCTTACCGATACAAAGAAGGGAATGGAAAAGTTAATCTCGGAATATGAATTGTTGACGGGATATTTTAATGCCAGAATCGATATTCTTCCTATGAGCGATAATGCATTGGTAGAGTATGCGAAAAAATATGCATATAGCAAGGAATACAAAATTGATGAGGAACGGGCAGTGCTTGCACTTCATCAGCGAATTAATGAGCTTCAGATTGGAGAGCATAATGTATCCACAAGAGAGATTGAGGAGATTGTTGATGCAGCAATTGCACATGCCAATAAGCCCAAGATTTCGGCATTTATCGATATTCTGGTTGCAAAGCGCTATGATTATGAAGACATGATTATATTAAAGGAGAAGGATTTCTACAGGTAAGGAATGAATATGAGAATAATAAAACATTGAGGGGTATGAACGGAGGTTACAATGGCAGTAGCAGAAAGTACAGTATTTATTTCCGAGGCAGATCAATATGTATTTGGACAGGGAACGCATTACGATATCTACAAAAAACTCGGAGCACATCCTTGTAAAAAGGGCGGTAAGAAGGGAACATTTTTCGCAGTATGGGCACCGCATGCACAAAGTGTTAGTGTAGTTGGAACATTCAATGATTGGGATGTAACAGCAGCACCGATGGAGAAACTTGGAGAAGGCGGTATCTACGCTGCATTTCTTCCGGGAGTGGCAGAAGGTGAACTCTACAAGTACTATATTATCACGGCAAAAGGTGATGGAATCTATAAAGCAGATCCCTATGCCAATTATGCTGAATTAAGACCTGGTAATGCTTCCATCGTATGCGATATTACGAAGATTAAGTGGAGTGATGAGACATGGCTTGAGAAGCGGGCGCAGAGCAAGCCATATCAGGAGCCTTTGGCGGTTTATGAGTGTCATATCGGATCATGGATGAAGCATCCAGATGGAACAGAGGACGGTTTCTATACATATAAAGAATTTGCGGATCGTCTGTGTGAGTATCTAAAGGAGCTTCCTTATACACATGTCGAACTTATGGGAATTGCTGAGCATCCATTCGATGGTTCCTGGGGATATCAGGTAACCGGGTATTATGCACCGACTTCCCGCTATGGAGAGCCGGAAGATTTTGCATATCTGGTTAACAAGCTGCATTCAATAGGTGTTGGCGTAATTCTGGACTGGGTACCGGCACATTTTCCAAGAGATGCTTTCGGACTGGCTGATTTTGACGGAGAGAGTCTGTACGAGCATCCGGACAAGAGACTTGGCGAGCATCCGGACTGGGGTACCAAAATATTTAATTATGGGAAAAATGAGATTAGAAATTTTCTGATTGCCAATGCATTATTCTGGGTTCGGGAATACCACATAGATGCACTTCGTGTAGATGCTGTAGCTTCCATGCTGTATCTGGATTACGGCAAGGAAGATGGTCAGTGGGTTGCCAATAAATATGGCGGCAATGAAAACCTTGAGGCTATTGAATTCTTTAAACATTTGAATTCAATTTTTACCAAACAGAATACAGGTGTAATGACCATTGCAGAAGAATCCACTGCCTGGCCGAAGGTCACGGCACCGCCAGAAGATTGTGGTCTTGGATTTACCTTCAAATGGAATATGGGCTGGATGCATGATTTCTGTGATTATATGAAGCTCGATCCCTATTTTAGAAAGAATAACCATAATAAGATGACATTTGCCATGAGTTATAACTGCAGTGAGAAATATATCATGCCCTTGTCACATGATGAAGTTGTTCATTTGAAATGCTCCATGGTCAATAAAATGCCGGGATATGCAGCTGATAAATATGCAAACCTTCGAGTTGGATATGCTTTTATGTTCGGTCATTCCGGTAAAAAACTCCTGTTTATGGGCCAGGAATTCGGCCAGGAGCGTGAGTGGAGCGAGAAGAGAGAGCTTGACTGGTATATGCTGGAGAATGAGCTTAATAAGGGAATGCTTACCTATGTACAGGAACTACTGAAGCTGTATCGCAGTAATCGTTGTCTTTATGAACAGGATGATTCCTGGGATGGATTTGAATGGATTAATGCAAAAGACGCAGACAGAAGCACCTTCAGTTTTATTCGTAAATCCATCGATGGCAAGAATAATCTGCTCTTTGTACTGAACATGACGCCAATCGAACGACCGGATTATTATGTAGGCGTTCCTAAGAAAGGAAAGTACAAACTAAAATTAAGCAGTGATGAGGCGAGATTTGCAGGACTGGGACATGACCTTCCAAAGGAACTCAAGGCACAGGAAATGTTATGTGATAATAAACCATATGCAATCAAATTTGATCTTCCACCGTATGGTGCGGCTGTTTATTCCTTCTGATTACATTAAGAAAATCAACATTTATACCGAAATATAAGGCAGATACTTAGTATCTGCCTTTCTTTCTGTTATCAGAGTGACAAAAGAAGTGTAAATAGATTGGAAAATAGTTACAACTGTACGGTAGGAGGAACTATATGAACGTAAATATTGCAAATGATTATACACAAAAAGCCGGTGAAACAACACAGGTACACGGTGGTTTAAACAGGATAAATGAGAAGAACAGCGTATCCTATGCAAATGCCAGTCGAGCTTATTGTGTTGAAATGAATGGTTCTGATAGAAATCAGAGTGCTTATGCAGATCATCAAAAGACCAAAGAAGAGATGATGCAGGAAGCCTCCTTACAGGATGTTGAAATACAGAAGGACTATATGACAGTGATGTCAAACTCTATGTCAAAGGAAGATTATGCTGCGCTTGAAAAAGATGGATTTAAGGTTGAGCAGATGGATCCCAAAAAGGCAGTGACGATTGTAGATGAGATCAAAGCAACAATGGCAGAGGCCGGTGTTGTAATCAATGGATACAATGATAGCATGAATTCTGAAAAGCTACTTGAAATTGCGGGAAGTCCGGTCAGGGCCCAAGCTATAGAGAATGCTTTTGAAGAACAAAAGATACCAATGACAGAAAAAAATGTGGAAGATACGCTGGCAGTTATGGATATGACAGGTCAGGAAAAGCCTTTATCAGAGGGGACAGTAAAATATCTTCTGGAAAATGAACTAAAACTGACAGTAGAAAATGTTTATATGGCATCACATAGTGGTGCAGTGAATGCCAATGTGCAGGGACAGGGATATTTTGCAGAGAGTATGCAGGGTTATTATGGAAGGAAAGCACTAAGCAGTGAGACAGAAGAACTGCTTGTACAGGTTGATAGGATCATCCGCGAGGCCGGACTAGATATTACGCAGGAGACAAGAAGAGATGCCATGTGGATGGTAGAAAATGGAGTCACTCTGACCAGCGATTCCATGCAACGGATGCAGCAGATTCACCAGATTACACTGCCACTTACAGAGAAAGCGGCAGCAGAGGCTGCAGCCCGTGCAATCAGTGATGGAATGGACGCCAGAAAGTCCGATTTGTCCTGCACAGATATGATGTTAGAACAGGCTGTGCAATGCAGGGACACAGTCGCACAGATTACAGATGAGGCATTAGAATATGTAGTACAACAGGATTTGCCCTGTACAATCCGTAATCTGACACGAGCAAAAGAAGCAGTGTCCAAGGGACAATCAACCATAGATCAAGAGGAATCCACAGCGCTTCTAAAAGCCAGACGCTTACTCGAGGAAGTCCGGCTGTCAATGACAGTGGCTTCCAATTATCGAATGTTAAAAAGTGGAATCAGCATTGATACAACAGAGTTATCCGAACTTGTAGAGGACCTCAAGGAGGAAGAGAAGCAGCGAAATGCGATTCTGTTTGATGGTGAGGACGAGGAAACGAATCAAGAAAGAGCCAAATTGTATGAAGCAACGAGAACTGCGGTTTTGGCTATGCCGGGACTTCCGGTATCTATCCTTGGAACTCTTTTACAGCAGAATTACTCTATGGAAACACTTGTTGATACTGGATTGCAGTTACAGGCGAAACAGGAAGCAGCAGGCGTAAGCTATGAGACTATGATGACAGAGCCCAGAGGAGATCTGGGAGATTCCATTCAGAAGGCATTTCGTAGTGTTGATGAGTTGCTGGATGCAATGAATCTGGCATCCAGTGAAGATAACAGACGTGCAGTGAGGATTCTTGGATATAATCACATGGAGGTAACAACACAAAATGTGTCAGAGGTGAAACAGACTTATGCAAGGGTCCATAATGTAATCGATAAAATGACTCCGGCAGCAACGCTGGATCTGATACGTGAGGGAAGCAATCCTTTGGAATTATCGATGGAAGAGCTGGAAAAAAGACTGGATGCAAAGGAGCAGACAACAGAAGCATCCATAGAAAAATACAGCAAATATCTTGTCAAACTAGAAGAGAATCAGGAGATTACACAGCAGGAGAAAGAGTCCTACATTGGAATCTATAGAATGCTTCACCAGATTGAGAAGAAGGATAGTGCAGCCATTGGCAGCCTGATGTCACAAGGGGCAAAGATAAGTTTTAAGAACCTTCTTTCAGCAGTTCGAAGCGCTAAGCAGACAGGCATGGATATAAAGGTTGATGATTCTGTTGGAGAATTGGACGAAATGATTACAACAGCGCAGTCCATAACAGAGCAGATTATGAGTGCATTTGAACCAGGGGAAGCTATGAAGAAACAAGAGAAAGAATCCATTGCTTCGATTAGAGAACAGTGCGTGCAGTCAGATGAAATTGTTGCATTTACGCTTCAGAATCAGATTACACCATCCATTGAGAATCTGGTTGCGACCGATTCGCTACGTAATCACAGAGGTGATCTGCTGAATAAAGTAAGAAAGGCAGAGCAGCAACGCAGACAGAATACGGAGATAACTTCAGCTAAGGTCACAGATTCAGAGGATCAGATTGACCTTGCGCTTAACGAAGTTATTGAGAATTTTACAGAAGAGAATTCTGCGCAATCTGCATATCAGAAAATGTCAGAGACAATGGGGCAGGTATTACAGGAGGCTGCATTTTACAGTAGTACGAGTATCGATATCCGTGAGATCTCATTGGCAATGAAGCAGCTTCATGTTGCGGGAGATCTTGTCAGGGAAGAAAATTATGAGATTCCAATACAGATTGGTGAGGAAGCAACCAGCATCAGTGTTAAGATACTGCATGACAGGACCAGCGGCGGAAGCGTCAGTATCACGATGGAAAATGAAACCTACGGTAAACTGGGAGCCAGCTTTGAAGCCAGAGAAGAGCTCCTGAGTGGTTATGTAGTCAGTGACTCCCTGGAAGGATTAAAAAGGGCCAAAGAAGGAAAGGACATATTCCTTTCCCGGTTGGCAGAACGGGGAATTATGACAGAGAATATTATTTTTATATATTCCGAAAGTCTTAGTATTAACAATTTCGCAGGAAAAACCGATGATAATAGTAAGAGTTTATCTACCAGGAACCTATACGAGACAGCAAAAGCATTTATCCAGGTGATGAGTGAGCAATAGAAAGGACAATGTCTATGAGAATAAATTATAATGCAACCGCAGTAATCGCCAACAACAGTCTGAATCAGAATGACAGTAAACTGGCTGACAGTATTCAGAGATTATCTTCCGGTCTTAAGATTAATCAGGCGAAGGATAACCCGGCCGGACTTGCCATTGCCAATCGAATGAATGCGCAGATCAGAGGCCTTGGAGCTGCATCTAACAATACCAACGACGGAATTTCAGTTGTTGAGACAGCAGACGGCGCATTATCTGAGATTACAGCAATCATTCAGCGAATTGGTGAATTAGCCAACCAGGCCGGCAATGGTGTGAAGACAGACGAAGACCGTGAAATGCTGAATGCAGAAGTGATTCAGATGAAGAAGGAAATGGAACGAATTGCAAAAGATACCGAATTCAATGGCCTTCCGCTTCTGGATGGAACATTTGACTTAAAGGGATATACAGACAATGCAGAGGTTAAGGTGGACAGTTATTCGGAAACTGTGCCAATGGGTGAATATAGTATTGATTTTACAAATCTGATTCAGGCAGACGGATCGGTTGATCTGTCCAAATTAAGTGATTTTCCGACAGCAGGATTGGCTGCAACAGTCAATTCCGATATGGATATGCTGACGATTACGGCATCCAACGACTTCACAATGAAAATAAGTGCTGATATTGCCAATGTAACAGGTAATGTTAAAGTAGATGTCACCGGTATCGGAGCCATGAAGGTGCAGATCGGAGCCAATGAAGGTCAGGAGCTGGCAATTATCATTCCAAAGATTTCCCTGAAAGCAATGAGCATAGAAGATATGGATATTTCTACGATGGATGGAGCTCAGAAGGGAATTGCATCAGCCAAAGAAGCATTAAGTTATGTCAATTCTGTTCGTTCCAGACTGGGTGCATACCAGAATCGAATGGAGCATAACAGCAATAGTGTAGATGTTACCAGTGAGAACATGACGGCATCCTATTCCAGAATTATGGATGTCGATATGGCAGAAGAAATGACAGAATACTCAACTATGCAGGTGCTGTCACAGTCAGGAGTGTCCATGCTGGCGCAGGCCAATGAAAGACCGCAGCAGGTATTACAGCTTCTGCAGTAGAGAACACAGAAACTTGGAAGGAGCATAGATCTGATATGACAGGAGAGAAAAAGCAGGAATATACCTTACGAATTACCAGAGCGAATAAGAGCGAACTGGTTGTGATACTCTACGATATGTTTCTGACGTATCTGTCAGAAGCAGAAGAAAATGTGACCGCCAATCCATTAGATTTTCACAGAAGCATTCAGAATGCGAGAGGTTGTCTTTGTGAACTGATAGAATCTCTTCATATGGAATATGAACCGGCTTTAAATATTTATCAGATTTACCGGTTTGTTGAGAGAGAACTTATTAAGGCAGATATCAAGAGAGAAGCAACACCGCTTCCTCCTGTGAAGAAAATTATGACCAAATGGAGAGATACTTACGCTCTCATTAGCGCAGAAGATAACTCTGCTCCACTTATGGAACATACAGAAACGGTGTATGCAGGTATGACCTATGGAAAAAAAGAGATTTTGGAAACGAATCCGGATGCAGGATCAAATAGAGGATTTCTCTGTTAGATTCATTTTCTCAGCCTGTTCTAATAGAAATTTATAGCGTTTCATCAACGAGTTAACTTCGTAGATATAACAGTCGATCAAGTCCGGATCGAGTGCATAGTCAAATCCAGCATAAGCATTTTCCAAAGCAAAACGCGTCTTTGATATATCATCAAGGATGCTGTTTTTTTGTGCCTGATTATAGGAATCAGGGAAATTCTTCTGACTAAAGGTTACACGCATGGTTCCCGAATGTCCTTTCTTACAATTAGGTTGATTATTATCTAATTTAAGTATAGTCAGAAAAAAAAATAATATTCCATGATGAGAATATCTTTATTATATTTAAAATGAAACGTTATCGACGAATAAGCTAAAAAAGCATTTCTTGACAGGAAATGTCAGAAAAGATATTATAAAATTATATCTATCAATTTTTTGGAGGGAGAGGAAGAAATGAAGAAGAAATTAGTGTTATCAGGAATGATTCTTGGTATCTGCGTTGGATTGTGTGCATGTGGTAATCCACTGAAGCAGTTACCGGAAGCGAACGAAGAGAATATTTATAACGCAGACGATGAAACAACAGGTAATGAAGCCGGAGATGAAATCTTAGATTACTTAGAGGATGAGAGTGCGTACAAGGGAAAGGTTATCGGTTTTGTTGTTTATGACAGAGATGATAATGAAGAAACAAAGGAAAAGTCAGAAGTTTCTGTCGCATTAACAACAGAAACAGAGAATGCAGAATATATTTATCATTTTGTTGTTACCTGTAAATATGACAAAGACAAGGGATGGCGCGTAAAGGAATACGAGATGGATTCCAAAGAAAAAACAGAGTGCATGCCTAAGGCCGGTATCGATGTTGATATGGCAAAGGAAGATATGATCGACTATGTTTATTCTTACTATGGTGAAGATTTTTCCTGCTATTTCACGGAAGAGAGCATTGTGGACTGCAGCGTTTTAAGTGACAGCATAGAGGTAGATGATGATGGATATGTTACTGATAATGCAGTTGTTTCTGTTTCAGTAGAAGGAGATTACTTCACAGCAACAGGAACTCTTAACATGGAGTACTGCTTTGATAAGAGTTATGATGAATGGTATCTTGATGATTATGAGTTCAATGAGGATTTCACAATTGAATACAGTGAAGAGGTTCTTGAACAGCTTTCTGATGAAATCATGATGGCAGATGTTGCAGAAAAGGAATTTACACTGTTTAATTATGATTACCCTATGTATTTCTCATCAGATATGTTTAGCAGTTATGAGTTCTCAGAATATCAGTTTAGTGGTAATTACTGCTACCGTGATCTTACTTATACAATTGCTAACACTGAATCTTTTAGTGGTACACTGACATTTAACATTGGGTACTATGATTATGATGATGGTAACGGATATGTATTAGACTATTGCTCATATGATTATGACATTAGCCCTGACAATCTGCCAGGAGATTACTCTGCAGTTGTATATACAGCAGGAACAACCGATAAAGAAGGTGAAATATATTATACCATTACAGATGTAGGCAATGGAGAGTGCTCCGGTTCCGTTAAGTGGGTTCCGGAAGGTGCAAATGCAGACTCTGTGGAACCGGTTACATTTACGGGTACCATTAACAGTTACTATATTTCACTTAGCTTTGATGAAAAAGTATATTATGGACTTGGTAGCTTTGATTATTGTTACTATGACTATCTGTACTTTGACTTTGGAAGTGGTCAGCTGATTTCACAGGGCTACGACAGATATTACTCTTTGGAGAAAGCAGAATAGGCTTGTACAATAAGAAGCTTTTAAAGCAGTGAAGCAGGAGAAAGTTATACATGAGAATGTATGCTTTCTCCTTTTTTCTATGATGGATGAAACGTGCAGCGGTATTGGATTCTATCAGATGGTTCTTTCACAATTATGTGGAAATATAATAGCATTTCATGATAGAATATAAGCAGTGTGGTTGATAATTCTGACAATTCATATTATACTAATGTATTTATAGGCATTGATTGTGTTTTGGTAATGAATAAATACCAATGGAATGATAGAAAGAGTAAGGAAATAGGAAAGGCGGATATAGCATGTTTCGTGACGATTTTGTCTGGGGTGTAGCTTCCAGCTCTTATCAGATAGAAGGTTCTGACCCAGAGGATGGAATGGGAAAAAATGTTTGGGATACCTTTATGGAAAAGGGTAAAATGAAAGATAAGGGTGATGCCAAAGTAAGTTGTGACCATATACATCACTATAAAGAAGATTACCGCCTGATGAACAATCTGGGTATTAAGGCGTATCGTTTCTCACTGAGTTGGGCAAGAATTATTCCTAATGGAGTTGGAGAAGTGAATCAGAAGGGAATCCAGTTATATCGTGATATGATTCTCGAGATGAAGAAGAACGGAATTACTCCATATATAACGCTATATCATTGGGAACTGCCACAGGCACTGGAAGATTGCGGAGGCTGGCTCAATGAGGAAATCATTGAATGGTTTGCTGAATATGCCAGAGTGGTAGTAGAGAACTTTGGTGATCTATGTGATTATTTTATTACAATCAATGAACCGCAGTGCTTTGTTGGTATTGGATATATGCAAGGGGCTCATGCACCAGGCAAGACCTTACCGATGAAAGACATTTTTCAGATTGCACATAATGTGCTGCGTGCACATGGACGCGCTGTAATTAATATGAGGAAATACGCGGGAAAGAAGATCTATGTAGGATATGCACCAACTTGTGGAGTAGCTTATCCTATTAGCGACCGCCCGGAAGATGTAGAAGCGGCAAGAAAAGTTTACTTTGGATTCTATCAGCCGGATGAAAACTGGACCTGGAATGTATCGTGGTTCTCAGATCCTGTATTTCTGGGACATTATCCGGAAGAGGGAATGAAAAAATATGCGGAGTATCTGCCTAAGATAACACAGGAAGATATGGATCTGATCTATCAGCCTTTAGATTTTATGGGGCAGAATATTTATAATGGCTACTATATTCAGGCCGGTAAAGATGGTAATCCGGAATATGCAAATAGACCGATTGGATTCCCTATAACAGCTTCCAAATGGCCAATTACACCGGAGTGTCTGTATTATGGATGTAAATTCATCTATGAGAGATATCATTTGCCCATCTTTATAACAGAGAATGGACTTTCCTGTGCTGACAATGTTGCATTGGATGGTCAGGTACATGACACAAACCGTATCGAATTCCTGGATTTGTATATTTCACAACTGCAAAGAGCTGTAGATGAGGGCGTTGATGTCAGAGGATACTTCCTTTGGACCTTCTGCGATAACTTCGAGTGGGAAAAAGGTTATACGGAACGTTTTGGTATCGTGTGGGTGGATTTCCAGACACAGGAGAGAATAGCCAAGGATTCAGCCTATTGGTATCAGAAGATGATGGAGACCAATGGCGCCAATCTGTCGATTAATCATCATCCCAGAACTTTGCTCTTTTTTGAGCCGAAGCTGATCAAACGTGTATGGGGTGGTAACCGGTTAAAGAAAGAATGGGGATTTGAAGGCGAACTTGAAGATCACATTGGAGAATGCTGGGTGGTATCTTCCAATGAACAGGTAGACTGTGTTGTTAACAGAGGATTCTATAAAGGCAAGAAATTGTCTGAGTTGTGGAACGAGGAACCGGATCTCTTTGACCATATGGAGGGAGATGAATTTCCACTTCTGGTAAAACTGATTGATGCGAAAGAAGATTTGAGTCTTCAGGTTCATCCGGATGATGCGTATGCAGGCCTCAATGAAAATGGCAGTGGAAAGCGCGAGTGCTGGTATGTGCTGGATTGTCCGGAAGATGCGACACTTGCAATCGGTAATAAAGCACAATCCTTAGAGGAATTTTCCAGACTGGTAAGTGAAGGTGCATGGGATCAGCTGATTAATGAAGTTCCGATTAAGAAAGGTGACTTTATACAGATTGAGCCAGGTACGCTTCATGCGATTAAGGCCGGCTTTATGCTGCTTGAGATTCAGCAGAACAGCGATATCACTTATCGCATCTATGATTATGACAGAGTATGCGAAGATACACCAAGAGAATTGAATATCGAAAAAGGATTACAGGTTATGAAGGTTCCCAATCTGATAACAGAGGAAGACATTTTTCATCCTGTGAATACGAAGAATGTAATTCAGAGACTGATTATGACAGATCATTATCAGATCTGGAGTCTTGAGGTTGCAGCTCCTCTCGTGTTACAGAATGAATGGCCATTTCTAATTGTCAGTGTTGTGGAAGGCGATGGTCTGGTAGATGGTACACAGGTAAGTCGTGGAAATCATTTTATCATTCCCAACGGATACAAGACATGTAAGATACAGGGTAGCATGAAGCTGGTGATTACAGCTCCGGTTATCTAAGATAAGGAGTCAGAATGAGATTTTTGGGAAATATTTTGTGGGTTGTATTAGGCGGACTGATGGCAGCATTGATGTGGCTGATTGTTGGAGTAATATGGTGCATTACAGGAATCGGAATTCCAATTGGTTTGCAGTGCTTTAAGTTTGCAAGTCTTTCCTTATGGCCATTTGGACTGCAATACTTCAAATTTGCAAAGCTTGGATTGATGCCTTTGGGCGCCAGAGTTGTTAATATCTAATGGCAGACTTTAGAAATTGAGATGGTATCATGACAGAAAAGAAAGAATTCGGACAGTTCTTCACATCGAAAAAGATAGCAGAATTTATGACAAAATGGGTTCTTTTGGGGAACCCCAAACAGGTGCTCGATCCGGCAGTCGGAGAGGGCATCTTTTTAAAATTAATTCATCAGTTATCACCAGCGACGCAGTTGCAGGCATGTGAGATTGACCCCAAGATGGTACAACGATTTCGTAACAATAATTCATATCAGGTAAAACTATACGAAGGCGACTATTTATTTACCAAAGTACAGCATAAGCCGGATGCAATTATCTGTAACCCTCCATACCTGAGATTTCAAAAGATAGATCGGCGAAAAGAGATTCTTCAGAATCTGAAGAACATGACGGGATTTTCCTTTAGCGGTTATACCAATGCAGCAGCCATGTTTCTTGTAAAATGTCTTTATGAGCTAAAAAGTGGAGGCCGAAGCGCATTTATTATACCCTATGAATTTCTCAATGCAGGATACGGCAAATGTGTGAAAGAATATCTGCTAAAAGAAAAGGCGCTTGCAAAAATTATTCTATTTGACAGTAAGGTAAATGTCTTTGAAGATGCTCTAACAACCAGCTGTATCCTGTTAATGGAAAAGGGATGTTGTGATATAGTAGAATTCTGTAATCTGCATTCGGTGGAAGATCTGACAGATGTGTCATTGTTGAACAAGAAGAGAAGCTATCAATATACGGATTTGGATTGTAATGCCAAATGGTTGAATTATTTTACGGGACATCAGGAGTCCGGCAGGCATCTGATACCTATGAAGGATTATGTTGATGTAAAGCGTGGAATTGCGACGGGGTGTAATTCCTATTTTACATTGAGCCGGGCGCAGGTTGATGAATTACAACTGACAGAACAGGTTCTGCATCCTTGTATTGTAAAGGCTCCGGATATCACCACCGGTATTCTGACGAAGCATGAATTAGAGAGGATGGAGAATTCCAACAAGAAAATGTTTCTGTTTGATGGCAAACAGGCTACCACGAAAGAGGAACTGCAATACCTGAAAAAAGGGGAGGAGAGTGGAGTTCCACAGGCTTATCTGACGAGTCATAGACATCCATGGTACTCTCTGGAGAAAACACCAGCGGCACCGATTTTGTTTTCTGTATTTAGCAGAAATCATATGAAAATCATCCGCAATGAAACACAAGCAAGACATTTAACATCATTTCATGGCATATATCTTCGAGAGCCAAATGATACGAAAGAGAATGCGAATCTTTTGTACTGTTATCTCATTACGCCTCTGGCACAACGGATTCTTCATCAGAGTCATCGAGAATATGCCAATGGTCTGGATAAATTTGAACCGGGCGATCTGCAGAATGCGCAGATTCTGGATTTGTCGCTGATTGAGGATAAGGATCGTAAAGAGATTGAACAGATTTATCTGGAAATGAGAAGGCGGCAGATAGAACGTGCCAAAATAAAAGGTGAGATGGAGTATCTAGAGAAACTGGAAGAAATATTTCAAAAATACCTGGAATGACAGACAGTAGCCCAAACAGCTATTAATCAGATAATCCGGTTGGAAATGCTAGAAAAGTTTGTTAGAATAGACAGCGAAGTGATTCGTACAACCAAAAATATTGATCAATAGAATGGAGAAGAGAAATGTTAGAATTTAAGTATGATACACAGCTTTTAATTGAAGGAGAGAATCTTGACGAGGATGAAATCAATGACTATTTTACCAGTCATTTTAAAGGCGATTGTCTTCTGGCTGTTGGTGATGATGAGTTAATTAAGATTCATTTCCATACCAATGAGCCATGGCAGGTACTGGAGTATTGCTCTACACTTGGTGCCATCTATGATATTGTCATCGAAGATATGGACCGTCAGTCCAGAGGCTTACAGGGATAAGGAAGATTACGTATATGAAAATGATGAAAGAAATAAAGCAATAAGGTAATAGCACAAGAAAAGAAACGGAAAGAGCACAAGAAAAGAAATGGAAAGAGGATATAGTGTTGGCAGACAGGAAAAAGAGAACATTTTATAGTGAATGGGCATACGTATTGGGCGTTCTGACACTGGCAATTGGAACCGCATTAATGGAAAGAGCAGACTTTGGTATGTCGATGGTAGTAGCCCCGGCCTATCTGATTCATCTAAAAGTATCACAGTATCTGCCGTGGTATTCCTTTGGAATCTCAGAGTACTTCTTTCAGGCATTTCTCATTATCGTCTTAAGTATTGTACTTAGACGGATGAAATTAGGCTATCTTTTTTCCTTTGTGACGGCAGTTATCTATGGAACCATTCTTGATCTATCCATGACAGCCATTGGCTATCTCTCATTTAGTGGGATTTTGGCAAGAGTCGTGTTCTTCGTGGTTGGCATATTGTTCTGCTCTATGGGCGTGTCCTTCTTATTCCATACCTATATTTCCCCGGAAGCCTATGAGCTCGTGGTCAAGGAAGTTACTTCCAAATATAAAAAGAACATCACGAAAGTAAAGACCATCTATGACTGTACGAGCTGTCTGGTTGGCATTTTACTCTCCTTTTTATTCTTTGGTTTGTGGCATTTTCAGGGGGTAAATGTCGGAACAGTCATTACCGCTATTGTGAACGGCTGGCTGATTGGAAGATTCGGTAAGTTCTGGGAGTCACATTATAACTTTCGCGATGGACTGAAATGGCGTCAATTCTTTGAAAAGTAAAGATAATTAATAGAAAAATGGAGGCTCATATGACACCAAGATTAGAAACAGAGAGATTATTGCTTCGGGAGGTACAACAGGAAGACTTAGACGACATCTTTGATTGTTGGATGCAGGATGAGGATGTTTCCCGTTATATGTGGTGGAAGGCAAGTAATGATAAGAAAGATGCGGAGGAGTTCGTCGCATTTGAGCTTGGCAATCTGGAAGATGAGCGTTGGAATCGCTGGATGATCATATTAAAAGAAACCAATGAATTGATTGGAACCTGTCTGGGTTTTTATAATGATGAGGAAGATCATTGGGACATTTCCTATAACCTGGGCAAATGTTACTGGGGCAAAGGATACGTTACCGAGGCTATGCAGGAAGCAATGAAATACGCAGTAGAACATATGGGTGTAAAGGAAATAATTACAACGCATGCTGTTGAGAACACTGCTTCCGGACATGTCCTTGAGAAACTCGGATTTGTTTATGAGAAAGATGTACCCTATGAATGTAGTCTGGGAGATATCCATACAATCGGACATTTCTGCAGATTCAAGGTAGGCGAAAAATAAGTTGTATATAAAGTTATTTCATTTGGCCGTGCCAAATTATGAAGATAAGAATCTTCTTATACCTCTGACATCCACAGTCCATGAATGTTACAGTATGCATAAACAGCTTTTACTTTCTCTCCATCGCGAATGGTAAAATGTGCTTCTGGTGCATCGCCAGGTTTCAGGTTTGCACGATATACACCACAGCAGGTCTTTACCAGAATCCATTCGATGTAATGAACATCCTGCATCGGATGTGTAACACTGCCTATATTGACGGATACATTGGCACCTTCAATGGTAACAACAGGAACATGCTTTTCTGTAGCAGCATCAGTTGTATTAGGAATCAATTCCGTCATACTCTGACCACAACAAGCAGGGGTAACCCCTGCGTCAAAGATCATTTCCACACGATTCTTACAATGTTCACAAATATAGAATTTCATATGTACTCCTTCCTGGAAGTAAAAAAATGGTTAAACACGCCGTGCCATTCCATAACACGCCGTGCCATTCATAGTACTGCAAAGAGCGCAGTACTATTTCATGTCGGGCTTGCGCCCTATATGTCTACCAACAGAAATCCTGTTTTGAGAGTAAACTCTCAAACAGTATCCCTGTTGATAGACATGCACGGCTTAATGGTTACGCAAAGTATCGCTTCAGTAAGCCTTCAAATGCCTTACCATGTCTTGCTTCGTCTTTGGCCATCTCATGAACAGTGTCATGAATAGCATCAAGATTAGCTGCTTTTGCACGTTTAGCAAGATCAAACTTACCGGCTGTTGCGCCATTCTCTGCATCAACACGCATCTCAAGGTTCTTCTTGGTAGAATCCGTTACGACTTCTCCTAACAGCTCTGCAAATTTTGCAGCATGCTCAGCTTCTTCATAAGCTGCTTTCTCCCAGTACATACCGATTTCAGGATATCCTTCGCGATGTGCAACTCTTGCCATTGCAAGATACATACCAACTTCAGAACATTCTCCCTGGAAATTAGCGCGAAGATCAGCAAGAATATCTTCGCTAACGCCCTGTGCTACACCAACAACATGCTCAGCAGCCCAGCTCTTTTCACCATCCTGTACCTGGAATTTCTCCTTTGGTGCACCACACTGAGGACATCTTTCCGGTGCTTCATCTCCCTCGTGAACATAACCACATACGTTACATACAAATTTCATAATCATACTCTCCTTTTCTGTTAATTAATGTTAGTTAATTAGTTGCATTTTATACACATAGTTTAGTGCTCTTTCTTTTGACAATCTTTGCAGATGCCATAATAGAAGACTTCGTGGTCCGTAATCTGATTCATAGTCACTTCATTGGCGGCCTTTACAAGTTCTGTGGTCTTATCAATGAAGATATCTGATACAGAAAAGCATTCATTACAGATGAAATGATAGTGTGGAGATAAATCAGCATCAAAATGATCTTTACTGTCTCTGGTACGTAATCTTCTAATCTCTCCAAGATCAGCCAGTAAAGTGAGATTACGATACACAGTTCCAAGACTGATATTGGGAAATGTTTCCCGTACATTGTCATAGACAACTTCGGCAGTAGGATGATCTTTTCTAGTAGCAAGAAATGCAATAATTGCATCGCGTTGTTTACTTCGATTTAGTGTCATGTCTGCCTCCCTTCAAATCAGCAATGATTACTATTATTAGTTTAACAGAGAATCATTAAATGTCAACACAATTTTGTAAATATTTTAATTATTTTTTCAATAGTTATGCATGATGAAGAAACGAAATTTATCAAAAAACCCATCGTGGATAATGTAATATCTCGATGGGGTTGAAACCTGTATATATAGTAGATTAACTAATCTATTTTACGATTTGGTCTGTGTTCCATCTGTTTTTGCGCCAGATAATTCTCCAGATTGGGATAGCGTCTGTCCAACATGCAACCATAGACATTATGTGTTTCAGACTCTGCTTTTCGAACCGGACGACCGGAAAGTTCGAAGTATTTTTTGTTCTCATGATCCGCATATTGAATTGTAATCTTCTTATGAAGATCAAGTTCAGTGTCCTTATTAAGTAATACAGCAAATCCACCATTACTCAAATCTTTTAAGGTAACAGGAGTCAGCTGGTCAGGCTGCATCATCAGTTTGGCGGCTTCTCCGATAAACACTCTGAAGTTATTACGTCGGTTGTATTTCACACCTGGTAGTTTGGTTGTAATAACATGACAGGGTTTTTCGTGATATAGTCGCTGCTCAATATACACCTTTTGCCAGTAAATCGGAGATTTGTCCGGGTGAATCACCATCAGTTCAATATCTAATGACTTGGGAAAGCTAAGCATAGTTTCATCTACAATAAAAGGATCAACAACGAGAGAATGGTCGATTATATTGAGAATTGTTGATTCTACAGCAAGTCGTTTGTCTTTATTATGTACAGTAATAATAACTCGATTGCCTACTGATGTATCTTCAAATGTCATAGGTGTATCCTCCATAGTAAATCTCTACCTTAATTATAACGAAAAGATAACCTGCAAGGTAAAGATTTATTCCAAAAAATGTAACAAAGATATAAACGTATTTTATAGCGATTAGTTGAATCCGGCATAAATAATGCTAGATCGTATTGCTATCAAGGCAGACTGTTGATGATTAAGGATAGACTATGCTTGCCTGAAATTAGAGAAAGCGTTATTTTAAAATGGATATCGTAATGTTTTAGTGACAGGAAATCATTAAAAGACTATTTATTTTTTGTACATACGATGATAAAGATAGTAATTATAAGGCATAGCTATTATAAATTATCTAACGGTACTAGTATCATTGGTTACAGTACAGATGGGGCTAATTATCAGTGGAATGATGACAATTCTATGAATACTGGAGAAATGGCAGGAGGTACAATTATTCAATTGATATGTGGATCAGGCGGAGAGGTGACGATATTTCTTAATGATGTACAAGTAAGTCAGGTTAGATGTGAAAGAAATGAAAGAGATAGTGATACGTACACACTACCGCCTTCGGCTACGGGATATCAATATGTGTTTGGTCATTTTGTTGGTGACTTTTGCTTCTAAGGACTGGAATTCCTTCCCACAGAGCGTGATGCTTGCCCTGGCTGGAAGACGCGACTTAACGGTTGTATTCCAATACGACTACGAAGGCAGGACCTACAAGGTAACCATTTCTGCAGGAACACCGATTCACACAGGCGATAACTGGTATGGACCAATGAGACTGGTTGATTTATATGATGGTGTAGAGATTACCGAATAGAACAGAATCACCCTAAATTAATCACGCTAGTGTAAAGTTTTTGTAGGAAAATTAAATAGACAAAAGAAGAAAACTCCCATCTTGTGTTATGATTTTAGCGACAAGAAAAAATCTGAGACAAGAGAAGGAGCTTTCTATGATTAAGAGTATACAACAGTTTCAAAC
>JAKQFQ010000245.1 GCA_029558315.1 Bacillota bacterium | reverse complement strand
AAACCAGCTGTTATTAACCTTTTTAGCATTTATGCCAAGTTCACTTTTGGCAGTTTCTAAGGTTCGCTTAGATATTCCCTCCTGTTTTGCCTGCTCAATAATTTCTGTACTGAGAATCTTCACGTTTTCTCCCGACAACTCTCGTAAGAACTGTTTCGCCTGCTCAAGTTTACTACCTTTTGGAATAATTCCACCTAGAACCTCATCAGCAGTGATTTCATAATCACCACACCAGCGAAAGCCCTCTTCACACAATTCAAATGCTTTGGCATGACCAAACGCAGCTAGATTATTTTTTATCTGTATCACTGCTCGCATATTATCCTGCCCTTCAATTCTTCCAACAAGAATAACGCTTCTTGCTACTGCAAAAAAATCAATAGAACCCATTCCACGGTATGCCGCCTTATTTCCACCAGCTTTATTCATATGACCGATAAGAACAATGGCACATCCTGTTTTTTCAGCTAATGCTCCAAGCTTCTTTGTCATATCTCTAGCTTCATTAGCACGATTCATATCTGTACCACCGCCTAAATATGCCTGAATTGGATCTAATATCAGAAGCTTTGCTTTCTGCCTAACAATAGCTTTCTCCAATCGTTCATCAACCATAGAAATGGATTTCTCACTTTCATCAATAATGGAGATACGACTACAATCTGCTCCTGCCTGTTCAAGTCTTGGTTTTACCGTATCAGCAAGTCCATCCTCAGCAGTCTGATAAATCACATTCATTGGTTCCATTGGTGTCATATCCTCTTCGAATCCTTCACCTTTGGATAGTCTAGCAGCAATATTTAGTATCAAAGTACTTTTCCCATCTCCTGGGTCTCCCTGAATAATGGTAAGCTTCCCATAAGGGATAAACGGATACCACAGCCAGTCCACCTGACTAGCCATGATATCCGCCATATTAATCATCTTAAGTTCAATTTTCTGTTCTTCCATAGCGCCTCCTACAATTTATTTACTTCTGACATAATCTCCAGAATTGTTCGAAGTGGAGTAAGAAGTTCCTCTTCCATGTCTGAAGCTTTATCAATACGAATTAGCTCCTTTTCGATATGCTGTAAATGCTTCCGAAATTCGTCATACATTGCCTTATGACCCCTTACTGTTATCTGTTGATACAATGCACTCTGTATCAAATAATCCTGCTTTTGCATTCCACATAACTTCACACGCTCATTCAATTCTTTTGCCTCCTCTGGAGACATTCTAAATCCGACATTTAAGCTTCTCCAACGATTCTTTTTATCTAGTATCTTCTGACTCATCGTTCATGCCCTCACTTTCCATTCTTTCAAAATTTAATCTCTCTGCCATTGCGATCTGCTTACTCGGAAACATATGGCTATAATGATAAGTAATACGAATACTCTCATGTCCAACCCTATTAGCAATATCTACTGCTGTAAAACCTGCATCAATTAATAAAGAAATGTGCGAATGCCTTAAATCATGAATTGTAATTCTCTTAACTCCTGATCCTTTACTCCCACGATCCATTTCATGGTGAAGAAAACTTTTCGTCACCTGAAACAAACGATCTGTTGGCTTGCATTTATAAAGCATATTCATATAATCCCTTATTTCACTAACCAAAA
>JAKQFQ010000231.1 GCA_029558315.1 Bacillota bacterium | reverse complement strand
ATGGAATCACTACGAATAAGGAGGAACTTGTACACTTTAAGAATGCTCCTTCTTTTGTACCGGCGGGACAGTCTACACAGATGATCATCGGAGCAACTCAGGAGACGGATTATCAGATTATGACAATTGCTGAAAATATGTACCACAAGTTCAATATGAAGAGAGTGTTTTATTCTGCCTTTATTCATGTTAATGAAGATAAAGAGTTGCCGGCACTTCCGGGAGGCCCTCCTTTGCTTCGGGAACACAGACTGTATCAGGCTGATTTTCTCTTGCGTTTTTATGGATATCAGACAAAAGAGTTATTGGATGATGCGCATCCTAACTTTAATGAGTTCCTTGATCCTAAAGCTAATTGGGCAGTTAATCATCTTGAATTCTTCCCGGTTGAGATTAATCGTGCTGATTACCGGGCATTGTTACGTGTCCCTGGAATTGGTGTGAAAAGTGCGCAGCGGATCGTACAGGCTAGAAGGATTGCGAAACTCCGATTTGAAGACTTGAAGAAAATTGGTGTCGTTTTAAAACGTGCACTCTATTTTATCACCTGTCAGGATCGAATGATGTATCCAACCAAAATAGAGGAGGATTTCATTACCCGTAATCTTATTGAACGAAAAGATATTGTTACCAATGATTTAACCTATCGACAGATCTCTCTTTTTGATGATGTTCAGGGTGCGGATTTGTTATTGCAACAAGCATAGTTAACGATAATTAGATACACTTAATTTTTTTGCTCTGATTATGGTTAACATAATGCTAAGAGTAATCAAAAATGTTGAAGAATGAATGGCTACATAATTTCACAATGAAAATATGCGTTAAATCAAGATTAGATATTCATATAAAAGCGTGTAATAAGTATATGAATCGTGGTTATTGACCGATTAGTTGGTTTACAGATAATTATCGAAATAGAGCAAAGAAGATTACATAATGTGAGCTGCTGATTAAAAATGAAATGTAAATATTCAAGTTGACATAATGTACTGGTTTACCATAATCTTTAAACAGTATGAGCAGGAGGATAATTAACATAATATGACAAAAAATGACACAAATATCGAACAGTATTTGGTATGTACTGACAGTATGGTTGGTATCTTTACAGGAATTTATTGTGCTTATGAGCTGCACTGTTGTCCGGAGCAAACACATCTTGTATTAAAGGATCAGTATGAGTTACGGCTTTTTGCTGAGTATATAGAGATTCAGGAAGATGCTCAAAAAGCAGAAAAAGTATTAAGAACATTAGAGCGAGAGTTTGGAGAAGAGAACTATGAAAGAATCGCCAATGCGCTTAGTTCATATGAACCGGAGAAGGCAGATGATGTTTATCACCTGGTGACGGAAGGACTTTTTAGACATCTTGGCGTGCATGTAACAGAGCACCTGAGCAATCCCTATATTATAGCGATGATGAAGTTATCGGGTAATGTATATAATGAGATTCATCATCTGTATGGATTCCTGCGTTTTCAGGAACTGGAGAATGGTCTGCTTTACGCTAGAATTGAGCCAAGGAACAATATTATGTTTCAGCTTATGGAACATTTTTCGGATCGTTTTCCGAGCGAGAACTTTATTATTCATGATGCCGGTCGTTCAATTTATGCAGTTCATATCAAGGGGAAAGCATGGTTCTTCGTTGAGCAGGATCTGGTAATGGAATTGATAGGGGCTACGGAGGTTTCCAGAGAGGAAGAACTCTTTGCAATGTATTTTACTGCTTTTTGTAAGAGTATAGCGATCCAGGAGAGAACTAATTTTAAGTTGCAAAGACAGATGCTTCCATTACGATTTCGACCCAATATGACGGAATTTTGCCACTAAGTGTAAATTATCAAACAACATCGTCCGATACATATGATATCAGAAACAAAAGGAAAGGACGGCGTTGCATATGGAGAAGCAGAGTTATCAGAAAAGAATCAGGTTGGCCATGGATGAGGTGAATGAATTTGTCATGGTTGCAGCACAGTGCCCTTTTGATGTATCAATTTCAAATAATCATTATGTTGCTGATGCAAAATCAATGTTTGAAGTGATAGGATTGGATTTCTCTAAAATATTAACATTGGAATATAATGGGTATGATTCGATATTTGAAGTCTTTCTAAAACGATTTGATATTGCCAGTTAATGGATATTTATAAGAATTCGGCGTCGCTGTTGCGGCGCTTTTTCTTTCTTAACACTATATTTCATTGTATAATGTGTAAAAGGATAGAGAATGTAATAAAGGAAGTATATGAATTGGAACAGGGAAATGAGATTGAACTGAATAAATATGTAATCAAAATATCTGTTCGGCAGTTGGTCGAATTTATTTTGCGTTGTGGAGATATAGACAACCGGCATAGCAGCTCTGTTGAAAATGCAATGCAGGAAGGAAGCCGTATCCATAGAATGATTCAGAGCCGTATGGGAGACGAGTACACAGCAGAAGTTGCACTCAAATATCAATACGAAAATGAGCGTTATGTTGTGAAGATTGAAGGCCGAGCTGACGGAGTAATCTGTGAAAAGAATCTAAATCGACCGGAGAACCTCCTGATGGATGGACAGCTTACCCTGTCTGAGGAAGTCATTGGAGAGTCTTATGACCAAGTGACCATAGATGAAATTAAGAGCGTGGCACGAAGCCTTGATTTGGTAAAAAATCCGGTTATGGTGCATCTGGCACAAGCCAAGGTTTATGCATTTATCTATGCAAAGCAACATTCCTTACCTGTGATACGGGTTAGAATGACATACTGCAACATGGAAACCGAAGAACTGAAGTATTTTATTGAGGAATATTTTTTTGAAGAGCTTGAGCTATGGTTTGATGAACTCATGGAAAACTATAGAAGATGGGCAGATTTTCAATTTGACTGGTATGATAAACGACAATCTTCAATCAAAGAATTGAAATTTCCATTTCCTTATCGTGAAGGACAAAGAGAATTAGCAGTCTCTGTTTACCAGACACTAAAAGAGAAAAAGAAACTTTTCCTGGAAGCTCCCACGGGTGTTGGTAAGACGATATCTACTGTGTTTCCGGCGGTGAAATCCATAGGAGAAGGACTGACACAGAAAATTTTCTATCTGACAGCCAAGACAATTACCAGAACGGTTGCAGATGAAACGTTTGAATTGTTGCGAAAACAGGCGATGGCGCTGAAAACAGTGGTGATTACCGCTAAGGAAAAAATCTGTCCGCTGGAGAAGGCTGATTGCAATCCGCAGGCATGTGCATATGCAAAAGGACATTATGACAGAGTAAATGATGCAATGTATGCTGCACTGACACAAAACGATCGAATTGACAGAAGTGTCATCGAGGATATTTCCAGACAGTATCAAGTCTGTCCCTTTGAACTTTGCCTTGATATTAGTTTGTTTGCAGATGCAATTATTTGCGATTATAACTATGTTTTTGATCCGCATGCCAGCCTGAAAAGATATTTTGCAGAAGGTTCACACGGAGATTATGTCTTCTTAATTGATGAGGCACATAATTTAGTGGATCGTGGAAGGTCTATGTACAGTGCTTCACTATTGAAGGAGGAATTTCTTCATCTAAAACAGCAGCTGAAGGAAATCATGAAGGACCAGGTCCTAAGTAAGCATATTAAGAACTCGCACCTGATTACCAAAATTGTGTCTGCATTAGATCGTTGTAATAAAGAACTGCTGGCATTAAAAAGAGAGTGCGAGAGTTGTTTATTGCTGGAAACGATAGACCCTTTTGCAGGCTTAATCGAGAGTTTGTATACTGCAATGTCTAAGTTTTTAGATGAGGATGAAGAACCACAGATCCGTCAGGATGTTTTGGATTTTTATTTTGAGATCAGCCACTTTCTCATGATCTATGAGAAGATGGATGAGCATTATCAGATCTATTGTGAACTGCAAGAGGATGGAAGCTTTTTGCTGAAACTTTTCTGCGTCAATCCGGGAAAGAATCTATCGGAGTGTATGGCACGTGGACGAAGTTCGATCTTGTTTTCGGCTACACTGCTCCCAATTCAATACTACAAGAACCTGCTGGGCGGTGAAAATACTGATTATGAGACGTATGCTAAATCTGCATTTGACAATAAAAAGCTAGGACTTTTTATTGGAAAGGATGTTACCAGTAAGTATACACGAAGGAATGAGAAGGAGTATGAAAAGATTGCACAATATCTTGCAGATGTGGTAAAAGTGAAGCAGGGGAATTATATGATGTTCTTTCCATCTCATGCTTTTCTGGCTAATGTATATGAGGCATTTCTGGAACATTATTATGATGAGTCAACAATGGAGTGTATTCTACAGGAAGAATTTATGACAGAGGAAACAAGAGAGGCATTCCTTCTTCGATTCTCAGAGCGTAACCTTAGCAGACCGGTAACTAAGAAAGATGCGGGAAAAGCAATCCGTTCCCTGATCGGATTTTGTGTCCTTGGGGGCATATTTTCTGAAGGGATTGACTTAAAGGAGGATGCTCTGATTGGATGTATGATTGTGGGAACCGGCTTACCTATGGTCTGTAACGAAAGGGAGATTTTGAAGGAATTTTTCGATGATGCATCCAATAGTGGATTTGATTATGCTTACCGTTTCCCGGGAATGAATAAGGTATTACAGGCTGCAGGTCGTGTCATTCGAACGGTGGAAGATATCGGAATTGTTGTTTTAATGGATGAAAGGTTTCTTGACCGTTCCTATCAAAGACTATTTCCAAGAGAATGGAAGCAATATCAGATTACCAACGGCAATGGAATAGGCAATGCCATTGAAGCATTCTGGGAGGAGCATAAGACAACATAATATGATTATCCACATTTTTATGTTAATGTGAAAAAAATGAAGATGATGCCAAAACTTGCAAAATAGAAAATGACACAAACGACAGAATGTGACATTAGTGTACAAAATATACTGTGGATAACTGTGTGGAAAGTGTGGATTTCATAATTTGATATATTTTGATTTGACATTTTGACAATTAAAAATAAGATCTAAAATGAATGAAAAATGTCAATGAATGAAATCATGCAAGTAATTATGTGAACATACAAAAAGTATGATATAATACAGTAGTAATGAAAGAACCAAAAAGGAGAAAAGCATATGTGGGCTTATGAAAGTGTGTTTTATCAAATCTATCCATTGGGATTTTGCGGCGCGCCCTTTGAGAATGATGGGAAAGCAGAGTCGAGAATCAGAAAGGTAGTGGATTGGATTCCTCATATTAATAAAGTAGGTGCGAATGCAATTTACTTTTCACCGGTATTTGAATCAGATACACATGGATACAATACAAGAGACTATACAAGAATCGATACCAGATTAGGAACCAATGAGGATTTTGCCTATGTCTGCAAGAAACTGCATGAGGCCGGAATCAAGGTGGTTCTGGATGGCGTTTTCAATCATGTGGGACGTGGGTTCTTTGCATTTTTAGATGTAATTCGTAATCGGGAACAATCTGCATATCTTAACTGGTTCCAACGGATTGATTTTAGCGGTAATTCTAATTATAACGATGGTTTCTGGTATGAGGGTTGGGAAGGTAATTATGATTTGGTCAAGCTCAATCTGCATGAACCACAGGTGATAGAGCATATTCTTTCGGCAGTTGGTGGCTGGATTGATGAATTTGACATTGATGGTATTCGCCTGGATGTAGCCTATTGTCTTGATTATGGATTCTTAGGAAGACTGCGGGAATTCTGCGATTCCAAGAAGGATGACTTCTTCCTTGTTGGTGAAGTATTGCATGGAGAGTATGGAAAGATGCTGCAGGATATGCGAATACACTCTCTAACCAATTATCAATGCTATAAAGGAATTTATTCCTCGTTTAACAGTTCAAATATGTTTGAAATTGTTCATTCACTTCTACGTATGTTTGGTCCGGAAGAATGGACGGTATGCAGAGGCGCTCATTTGCTGTCTTTTGCAGACAACCATGATGTTTCCAGAATTGCTTCTATCATTAATGATGAGAAATGTCTTCCATTAGTATATGCAATGGTATTTGGTATGCCGGGAATTCCCTGCGTTTATTACGGAAGTGAATGGGGCGCCAAAGGTGATAAGAACCAGGGAGATCAGGCACTGAGAATCAGCTTTGAACAGCCGCAGTGGAATTCACTGACGGAGTTTCTTGCCAAGCTGGCAAGAGCCAAGAAGAGCAGTAACGCACTAAATTATGGTGGAATGCGAAGCATCCTTCTAAATAATAAACAGTGTATCTTTGAACGAAGAACAGATGAGGAACGTGTTCTGGTTGCAATCAATATGGATTCCGCGCCCTACATGGCGCATTTCGATGCCGGGTGTGGACAGGCAGTTGATTTGATTAGTCAGGAACAACATGATTTTGGCGGTGGAAGCGAATTGGCGCCATACAGGGCATATTTCTGGAAAATGGAGAAATAGGCAGGTTTTGTGAAAACGAATAATGCACGTAAGTAGTGTATCTTAGGGAGAACTGCGAATCAGTTCTCGTAATGAATCGCCGCAGGGCGATTCTATTTTTTTAGAAAAAATTTTATAATAATATATTGACTAACAATATTATACGGTGTATAGTATGGATAACAACAATATTATACATCATATAATATTATAACAACATAGCAAGTGTGCTACAAAAAACACCTGTGACAAGAAAGGAGTTCGTATATGGTATTTAATACAGGAGCGGCTCTTCTCGATGCGATAGTGCTGGCGGTTGTTTCAAAAGATATGGAAGGAACCTATGGGTATAAGATTACACAAAAAGTTAGAAGTGTAATCGAGATCAGTGAGTCAACGCTGTATCCAGTATTGAGAAGATTGCAGAAGGATGCATGTCTGGAAGTTTATGATCAGGAATGTGCGGGGAGAAACCGAAGGTATTATAAGATTACAGAGCAGGGAAGAGTGCAACTGAATCTTTATGAGGCTGAATGGAGAAAGTACTCAGACAAAATCATGGGCTTGTTTGAGAAAGGAGTTGTAGATGAATAAAGAAGATTTTTTGAAGAGGTTGGAAGATGCACTGACAGATGTGTCAGAAGGTGAAAAAGCAGAAGCTTTGCAATATTATAGAGACTATTTTGAGGATGCCGGTCCTGATAAGGAAGAAGAGGTTCTTGCATCACTTGGTGCACCGGAAGAAGTTGCACGTAACATCAAAGAGGAAGGTACTTTTTGCGAGTATACAGAAAAAGGTTTTCAGGATGGGACAACACAGAGTGCCAATGCGGTAGTCGTTCCTGACCAGATGTCATCATCACAGAATGGCGATCAGGGTAACGCAAATACATCATCTTCATCACAGACAACCAAGAGCAGTGATTCTACAACAACAGCAGTTGTGATCATTATTGCCATACTGACATCTCCTGTATGGGTACCAATTTTATTTTCTATCTTTGGTGCAATCCTAAGCTGTATTGGCTGCTTTATAGGATTTGCTATTTCAGGAGTCGTTCTTGCTATAGCGGCAATCATTACATTGGTATTAGGAATCACCTGTTTATTTAGCAGTCCGGCACTTGGAGCAATTGTAATTGGAATTGCATTGATTTTAGGAGTGGCAGCAATTCTGTTTGTATTGTTGACTGTAGTTATCTGCAAATATTTTATTCCGTTTTTAGTTGACTGTGTCAAGAAGTTCTGGAATTGGATATTTAAGAAAAAGAAAGAAGGTGCTGTAGCATGAAAAAATACGTAACTGTTTCACTGATATCAGCACTGATTATGACCATCCTTGGTTCAATACTGATCTTTATCGGAATTATGTGCGGAGGAGTTACACAGGCAAGAGATGAGATTCGAAATAATCTTGGTAATCTGGCAGAACGTTGTAATGTGCAAGTATTCGACAATCAGTCGTTCAATATTGTTTTAAATGATGAATGGATATTTGATTCTGAACAGCCTGTTCATGTTGGTAAATATTCCAATATGGAAGAATTTGGCAAAGATGAAGTTACTTCTATGGTGCTCTGTATGGCTGCCGGAACACTTGATGTAGAAGTAAGTGAGAATGAGTATTATGGAGTCGAGGGCTCCAGTGAAGGAGGATTTCAGTATTATGTCGAGGATGGTGTACTGTATTTGCTTGCAATCTCTTCAGATTCTAGAGATGCCATTACCATATATCTGCCTTCCGATTGCAATTATAACAATATTGAATTATCTCTTGCAGCCGGTGAAATGGATGTAAATACTGCCCTGACTTCTGATGAGCTGGAAATCGAACTTGGTGCCGGAAGCCTCAGCCTGGAAAGTATTAGCTGTAATAACATCATTACTTCAGTTGGTGCCGGTAATGTAGATATTTATAAAGGAACAATTCAGGATGGTAATTTCGATGTTGCAGCAGGAGCATTATCCTATAACGGAGAAGTTTTGGGAGACATCAAAGGTTCCTGTGCAGCAGGAAGCATCTGCATTTATGTGGATGGTACAGAAGAAGACTTCAATTATGATATTTCGGCAGCAATGGGCGGCGTTACGGTCGGCTCCTATTATGCGGCAGGACTGGGTGCAGACAAGAATTACAATAATAATGCTTTACAGGAAATGGAACTGGAAACAGCAATGGGATACATTGAAGTAAGCTTTTATTAGGAAAGGAAGCGATTGATATGGGAAAAGAAAGATACGGAATCAGCTTTGTAGCTTATGCAGCAATAGCATTCGCACTGGCGATTCTTGGAATGAGAACATTATTAATACTGTTCATTATCTTTTTGCTGGTTGCAGAAAAGAATGAATGGGCAAGCCGACAGGCAATACAGGCCTTAATATACAGCTTATTGGCAAAAGGCTTTGATGTTGCCATGACATGGAGAGTTCGTCCGTTCATTACCTTTAATATGGAACATGGATTCTTTAGTGGTCTGACTGATCTGTATATGGGATCATATGGCTGGCTCAGAGGAATTGTTGCTTTTGCAGTGATTGTATTCCTGGCAATTGGTTTGATCAGAGTCTGCCAGGGCAAAGAAGCGAAGCTGCCATTGGCGGATCAGCTGGCGCATTGGTTCTTTAAGAGTATGCCTTCAGATCAGCAGAGTAAGCCGGCGGAATAAGATTTGCAGGTTTCTCTTGACAAAAAAATAAAGGCTGTATATATTTAGGTTAGTTTCATAGTTAAACGTGATGAGAAAGAGGAGTATGTATCACCACCTGCCAGAGAGAGTCCCCAATTGCTGCAATGGGATTTCAGGAACGGAATACAGAAGGTAGCTTTTGAACAGGAATGCTGAGAAATGACCAATGGCCATTCGTAGGGATTCACGCATCATCCCCGTTAAAGGATGAGATCTTTGAACCTGAATTGGGAGAAGATTAGTGAGGCAGCAGTAAGATGCTGTGAACAAAGGTGGTACCGCGATCATATCGCCCTTTGCCGTAAGGCAAAGGGTGTTTTTATATTATTGAATAGCTACACTCAATGATAGAAAAGATTCGCAGGTAAGCAAATACCGGTCGAAACCGGAAGAGAAAAGGAGAACAGTATGAGTAAAGAATTAGCGAAAACATACGATCCCCAAGGGATTGAAAACCGACTGTACCAGAAATGGCTGGATAAGAATTATTTCCATGCTACTGTAGATTACGACAAGAAACCATTTACCATTGTGATTCCGCCACCAAATATTACGGGACAGCTTCATATGGGACATGCACTGGACAATACCATGCAGGATATTTTGATTCGTTATAAAAGAATGCAGGGATTTAATGCGTTATGGCAACCGGGAACAGATCATGCAAGCATTGCTACAGAGGTTAAGATTATTCAGAAGTTAAAAGAAGAAGGTCTGACCAAAGAGGATCTTGGACGTGATGGATTTTTGGAGCGCGCATGGGAATGGAAAAAGGAATATGGCGAAAGAATCATTTCACAGTTAAAGAAACTGGGTTCCTCCTGTGACTGGGAACGGGAACGTTTCACCATGGATGAGGGCTGTAATAAAGCCGTTAATGAAGTCTTCTGTAAAATGTATGAAAAAGGTTACATTTACAAGGGCTCCAGAATTATTAACTGGTGTCCGGTATGCAATACCTCTATTTCTGATGCAGAAGTAGAATATGAAGAACAGGCAGGACATTTCTGGCATATTAAGTATCCTATTTTAAATGATGACGGAAGTGAGAACGGACAGTATCTTGAGTTTGCAACTACAAGACCGGAGACCATGCTTGGTGATACTGCTGTTGCAGTTCATCCGGAAGATGAGAGATATCAGAAGCTGATTGGCAAGAATGTACTTCTTCCTATTGTTAATAGAAAGATTCCTATTGTTGCAGATACCTATGTTGATCGTGAATTTGGTACCGGTGTTGTTAAGATTACGCCGGCACATGACCCTAATGACTTTGAAGTTGGAAAGCGTCATGATCTGCCAATCATTAACATCATGAATGATGATGCTACGATTAATGCTAACGGTGGTAAATTCGAAGGCATGGATCGTTATGATGCAAGAAAGGCCATTGTAGAGGAACTGGATGCAATGGGGCTGCTTGTGAAGATTGAAGATTATTCACATAATGTCGGAACACACGATCGTTGTAAGACTACCGTAGAGCCATTGGTAAAACAGCAGTGGTTTGTGAAGATGGATGAACTGATCAAACCGGCAAGAGATTCAGTAAAGAATAGTGAGATTCGTCTGGTTCCGGAGCGAATGGACAAGACCTTCTTCAACTGGACAGATAATATTCGTGACTGGTGTATCTCTAGACAGTTATGGTGGGGCCACAGAATTCCTGCATACTATTGTAAGGATTGTGGAGAAGTTGCGGTAGCCAAAGAAATGCCGCATCAGTGTCCGAAGTGTGGATGTACAACGATGACACAGGATCCGGATACTTTGGATACCTGGTTCTCTTCAGCACTTTGGCCATTTTCTACACTTGGATGGCCGGAAAATACAGAAGAACTGAAATATTTTTATCCGACGGATGTGCTGGTAACCGGTTATGATATTATCTTCTTCTGGGTAATCAGAATGATTTTCTCCGGATATGAGCAGATGGGCGAAAAGCCATTCCATACTGTTTTATTCCATGGACTGATTCGTGATGCACAAGGACGTAAGATGAGTAAATCACTTGGCAATGGAATTGATCCGTTAGAAGTAATTGAACAGTACGGTGCTGATGCACTTCGTATGACGCTGATTACAGGGAATGCACCTGGTAACGATATGCGATTCCATTATGAAAAGGTGGAGGCTAATCGTAATTTTGCCAATAAGATTTGGAATGCATCCAGATTTATCATGATGAATATGCAGGATAGTAAGGTAACGAAGCCAGAGGCAGCGGATTTGCTTCCGGTAGACCGCTTTATCTTATCCAAGGTTAACCGCCTCATCAAAGAAGTCACTGACAATATGGAAAATTACGAGATGGGTATCGCCGTTCAGAAGATCTTTGATTTCATTTGGGACGAATTCTGTGACTGGTACATTGAAATGGTAAAACCTCGTCTGTACAATTCTGATGATGCTGCGTCCAGAAATGCCGCATTGTACACACTGAAAACGGTATTGATTGATGCACTGAAGCTGTTACATCCATTTATGCCATTTGTTACAGAGGAGATTTTCTGTACACTTCAGGATGAAGAAGAGTCGATTATGGTATCCCAATGGCCTGAATATAAGGAAGAGAACCATTATGAAGCAGACGAAAAAGCAATCGAGACAATAAAGGAAGCAATTCGCGGAATTCGTAATGTCAGAGCAGAAATGAATGTTGTACCCAGCCGCAAGACGCAGGTTTACGTTGTAACTACGCAGGCGGAAATGAAGCAGATCTTTGAAGAAGGCAAACATTTCTTCGCATCATTGGCATATGCATCGGAAGTGCTGATTTGTGATAACAGAGATGATATTGCCGAAGATGCAGTGTCTGTTGTAATTGCCAATGCAAATATCTATATTCCGTTTGCTGAGCTTGTAGATATCAAACAGGAGCTGGAGAGACTGAAGAAAGAAGAGAGCAGACTGGAAGGCGAATTGAACAGAGTTCGCGGAATGCTTAGTAATGAACGCTTTATCTCCAAGGCTCCGGAAGCTAAGATTGCTGAAGAGAGAGCCAAGCTTGAGAAATACACACAGATGATGGATCAGGTAAAGGAACGTTTGGAACAGTTAAGTAAGTGAGGGGAATGCGGTGATATCAGAAGCAATGACCTATGCTGAGGTGGAACAATATATTCTTGATATACCCAAGTTTACCAGGAAAAATCATTTCCCGGAGACGGAAGGGTTCTATGAATTCCTCCGCCGTCCGGGAGAAAAATGTAGCGTGATTCATGTGGCAGGAACGAATGGAAAGGGCTCTGTGTGTGCATATACAGAGCAGATCCTGCTGCAATCGAATCATACCTGTGGATTGTTTACCTCACCACATCTTGTCTGTATGCGTGAGAGAATACGCATCGGACAGGATAATATTTCAGAGGATGAATTTTGCAGTAAGTTTATTTTCGTGATGCGTAAGGCAGCAGAATACAAGTCGGGATATCATCCGACGTTTTTTGAGTTGCTCTTCTTTATTGCAATGCTTTGGTTTGAAGAGAAACAGCCGGAATATCTCATTTTGGAGACCGGTTTGGGTGGAAGACTGGATACGACGAATGTCGTAAGAAATAAAAAATTATGTGTGATCACCAAGATTGCCTATGATCATATGGAATATCTTGGGGACACATTGGAAAAAATAGCAAGTGAAAAAGCAGGAATTTTTGAAGCAGGGGTACCGGCAGTCTGTCTTGATACGTCTGCGAATATAACAGCGGTGTTTCGGCAAAAGGCAAGAGCGAAGAATGTCACATTGTTCCTATTGAATTCAAAAGAAATAATAAATGTAAAAAATCACCAAAAATTCATTGATTTTTCTATTCAATCTCAGTATTATGAGTATTGTAGCGTATCTTTGTCTACATGTGCATTATATCAAACAGTGAATGCTTCACTGGCAATACTGGCACTTCATATTCTTTTGGGTGAAGAGATGAAGATTGATGCTGTTAAGAGAGCGCTGCTTCACACAAAGTGGCCGTGCAGAATGGAAGAAATCGCCCCAGGCATCATCATTGATGGAGCGCATAACCGTGATGGAATCAGCGCATTTCTGGAGAGTGTGAGAGAATTACCGGGTAACAGGATTTTGTTATTTGCAGTAGTCAAGGACAAAGAATATCAGGAAATGATTTCTTTGCTTACGAAAGAAGAGTTATTTGAAAAGTACATTATTACAACAGCAGGCGGAGAGAGAGCCGCAGATTTGATGACGATTCGCGACCTGTTCAAACAGAACACGAAGCAGGAAGTTAGTGCGATCGCAGATACGAAGGCAGCATTTGCTTATGCGAAGCAATGCAAACAAGACAGCACCTTGCTGATCGCAGGGTCACTTTATCTGGCCGGGAATATCCGAGGTTTGTGCGAGGAGGAAAATAATTGATTACTTTTGAAGAAGAACTGAAGAAATTTCACAAGAGTCTGGAAATAGAAGATGCAGAGAATGCGATATATAATCAGGATTTGACAGATATGGCTGATTTGTTTATCAAACTTGTTAAGGATTATGATGAAGAAGAGGAAGAATAGGAGATAAGCTGGCATGGAATGTTATAATTGTGGATGCCGTTTATCTGAAATGGATTTTTGTACCAACTGTGGTGTTGATGTCGGGAGGTATAAAAAGATCATATTTATGGCCAATCGTTTTTATAATGAAGGCCTTGATCGGGCAAATGTCAGAGATCTTTCGGGAGCCATCCATTGTTTACGGCAATGCTTAAAATTTAACAAGAGTCATATTGATGCGAGAAATCTGCTGGGACTGATTTATTATGAAATGGGTGAATCAGTAGCTGCATTATCGGAATGGGTCATCAGCAAAAATATCCGGTCGGATAAAAATGTTGCAGGTGAATATATTAATATGATTCAGTCGAATCAGGGACGATTAGAGACAATCAACACAACCATTAAGAAATACAATGTTGCTTTGAATCTGTGCAATCAGGGAAGCTATGATCTTGCAGTGATTCAACTAAAGAAGGTATTGAATCTCAATCCCAAATATGTGAAAGCACATCAGCTGCTGGCATTGCTTTTTATGCAGAGAAATGATTGGGATAAGGCGAAGAAGGAACTGGAACGGTGTCTGAAAATAGATAGCGGAGATATTAATACGCTGCGTTACCTGAAAGAAACAGAACAGATGCTGGCTCCTTCTGATGAAAAGGGAAGCAGCAAGAAGAAGGCTAAGAAGGATGAAATTACTGCGGTATATAAGACAAGTGGTAATGAAGTCATTATTCAGCCGCTCAACCCCAAAGAACCGCTGGGATTAAATGCATTTATCCAAATTGCACTTGGAATTCTGATTGGTCTTTGCGTTACGTATTTTGTTATTTTACCGGGCAAGGTACAGAGTACAAGAGATGAACTGAATGCAGAAATTGCAACCTACGGAGAAGAACTGGATAAGAAGAACAGTGATATCCTTGAGTTACAGTCAAGAATCAGTCAGCTGGAGCAAAGCAATCTGAATCTGCAGGAAGATGTTGATGTGTATGCCGGAACCAATGGGGCAATGGATGCCAATAACAATCTATTGGCAGCAGCTTATGCATATATGGATGAAACACAGGATGAACTGATGGTGGAACAATATCTTGCACTGATTAGTGAAGATTATCTGAACCAGTCAGCATCACCTGAGTTCATGGAGCTATATGGTTACTTAACCATGCAGATAGGTAATTCTGTCTCGGAAACATATTATGAATCCGGATTAGAGGCATATAACCAGATGGATTATGAGACCGCTATTGAACATTTACAAAAGGCATATCAGTATGATCCAACCAATGATGAAGCACTCTATTATCTTGGAGTATCCTATTATGATAGTGGAGATATTAACAATGCGAAGGAGGCATTTAACGAATTGATCAATGTGTTCCCGGAAAGTGCACTCATCAATAAAGCACGTCAGAAGATTGAGGAAATCGGAGACTAACAAAAGAAAAAAAGCAATAGAAGATACGAAAGAGAGTTTGTCAAAAGACGGGCTCTCTTTTTGCGTAACAGGAAATGTTTGAATCGCCGTAGGAGATTCTATTTCATTTGGTAATCGTAAGAAGCATTTAACACAGAAGAGGGTAAATGATTAGACAAGGTAAAGGAAATAGGAGGCAGCATGAAAGCATGTAAAAAGAATGGACAGTATCTGATGATTCAAATGCCTGAGGAAATTGACCATCATCAGACAGTACAGATTCGGCAGGCAGCAGATGAAAGTATCCTTGAGGATGAAGTGAGAGATGTTATTTTTGATTTTGGACAGACACGGATGATGGACAGCTCCGGAATCGAAATTATTATGGGAAGATATCGCATGATATCAGCGTTTGGTGGACAAGTCTATATTATGAATGCGGACACGAGAATTAAAAAGATTCTTTTTTCGGCCGGAATACAGAAGATCGCAGAATTTATCAATTAGATTAGGAAGGGATGGTAAGGAAATGAGTATAGCAGCAGAAAAGGATTGTACAGAAATCTACAGAACAGGAGATAATCGGATTTAATTACGTTTTCTCGCATTGTCAGTTAACGAAGCTCTTGCAAGAACAATGGCGGCGGCTTTTCTGTCGGAACTGAATCCGAAGCTGGAGGAAATTGCGGATGTGAAAACTGCGGTATCTGAGGCAGTAATCAATGCAGTGATTCACGGATATGGCATGGAGGAGTGGGACGGACCAACGCAAGCGAGGAGGAAGAGTGCCTGGATACATATGGAGAGTGGCTTGTCGGATAATGTATTTGAAGTCTCAATTGAAGACAAAGGCTGTGGAATTCCTGATATTAAAACGGCCATGCAGCCACTCTATACAAGCAGACCGGAGCTGGAGAGATCCGGAATGGGATTTTCCTTTATGGAAGAATTTATGGATGAAGTGAAAGTAGAATCTACATTTGGTGAAGGCACAATGGTGCAGATGAAAAAGAAAATCGGCATAGTTGAGCAGATGGAAGAGGAGTAGCCAATGGATGATGTGACAGGCATGATTGAAAAGTCACAGAATGGAGATAAAGAAATCAGAAATACTTTAATAGAAGAAAATCCTGGGCTGGTAAGACACATCGTAAAACGTTATCTGGGAAGAGGCTATGAAGCGGAGGATCTGTTTCAGATTGGAGTGATTGGACTGATTAAGGCAGTTGATCATTTTGATATCAGAAGAGAAGTCAGATTCTCCACCTATGCAGTTCCCTTGATCATCGGTGAGATCAAACGTTTTTTCAGGGATGATGGAATGGTCAAAATATCAAGGAATATTAAGGAGAACGCATATCGCATACGGCAGATGCAGGAATTATTCAAACAGCAAAATGAAAAGGATGCAACCATACAGGATGTGAGCGCGATGACGGGGATTATCGCACGAAGATATTGTGTTTGCATTAGAGTCCTCCTATGAAGTGGAATCGATCTACCAGTCGGTGTATCAAAGCGATGGCAGCGAGATCTACCTGCTGGATCGCCTGACAGATGGAAAGGACGAACATGAAAAAGCGGCCAACCGAATTGTGCTTGAAAATCTCCTGGCGCAAATGGAAGAGAAGGAACGACAGTTAATTCTGCTTCGATACTATGAGAACCGGACGCAGGTCGAGGTAGCCCAAACCCTTGGAATCTCCCAGGTGCAGGTGAGCAGACTGGAGAAAAAACTACTGCTGAAGATGCGTAGTGCTCTATAAAGGAATCTGGAATGAAAATATTGACATAGAAAAGAATATCATGTAGTATTTTTAGTGAAATACGCGGATGAGGTCGATACAAGGTGGTATCGCAATCCGCGTATATTTTGTGGGGGAAAATCACAAAAACTGTGAATCTAACTTAGAGGCGGAAAGGTTAAATTAATAGTCACAGTGAGGAGGTAGAAATGCAAAACTTTTTAGAAACACTTGCGACAATCAATGACTCAGTAAATAGTTTTGTGTGGGTGCAGATTGGACTGGTACTCTTAATCGGGACTGGTGTTCTAATGACAATTCTGACCAAATGTTTTCAAATCACACACATTGGCCATTGGTGGAAAAAGACAATTGGAGGTGTGTTTGAAAAAGGAACACACAATAAGAAAGACAAGGGTGCAGTTTCTCAGTTCCAGGCATTGTGTACTGCGCTGGCAGCAACCATTGGTACCGGTAATATTGCCGGTGTATCAGCTGCAATTGTTATAGGTGGCCCGGGAGCTGTGTTCTGGATGTGGGTTGCTGCTTTTTTTGGAATGATGACGAATTATTCAGAGAATGTTCTGGGAATCTATTATCGTCGTAAAAATAAAGAAGGAGAATGGTCTGGCGGTTCTATGTACTATCTAAAAGATGGTCTTGGCAAGATTGTCGGATATGAAAAGATAGGTAAGTTTTTGGCAGCACTGTTTTCCATATTTGCAATTTTGGCATCTTTTGGAATTGGAAATATGGGCCAGATCAATAAGATTACCATTAATCTGGAATCCGCATTCTTTGCAAATACTGCTTCTCCGATTCTCTTTGGTGAGGTAACAGTGACTTCCCTGATTATCGGTATTGTATTAATGATCATTGCAGGTATCATAATTATTGGCGGTCTTCAGAGAATTGCAGCTGTAGCAGAGAAAGTGGTACCTTTTATGGCGATTGCATATATCGTTGGTACAATTATTGTTTTCTGTTTTCACATTAGTTCAGTTGGTGCAATGTTTGCCGCTATCTTCCGTTTTGCCTTTGGAATAAAGGCCGTTGGAGGAGCTGCAGCCGGTATTGCAATTAAGACAGTCATCACTCAGGGCTGTAAGCGTGGTGTATTTTCTAATGAAGCAGGTCTTGGATCTTCTGTAATGGTACACTCTAATTCCAATGTTAAGGAACCTGTAAAACAGGGTATGTGGGGTGTCTTCGAAGTATTTGCTGATACCTTTGTCGTATGTACGATGACTGCTATTGTTGTACTTTCCTCAGGCTATATTGATCTTGAAACTGGTCTGGCAGCAGAGGGCGTGAATGACGCAACATTGGTAGCAACAGCATTTGGCAATGTGTTTGGTAAACCGGGTGAATGGTTTGTGGCAATCGCTGTGTTGCTGTTTGCTTTCACAACAGTTCTTGGATGGTCTCATTACGGCAGCAAGGCAGTAGAGTTTCTCTTTGGCTTGACCGGTGTTAAGATTTACAGATTCATTTTTGTAATCATGATTGTTTCCGGATCATTGATGACATCCTCTATTGCATGGGATATTTCAGATACCTTTAATGGTTTGATGATGATACCGAACCTGATTGGTGTTATTGCACTCTCGCCGGTAGTAGTAGCGTTGACAAGAAACTATATTGAACGTAAGGTAAAAGGCAAAAAGGATGTTGAGCCAATGTTGTCTTTTAATAAAACAATAGAGAAAGAATTTTCACAGGCAGTAAAAGATGGTGAAGATTAGTTCAGAATACGTTGCTAGTGTAAAGTTTTTGTAGGAAAATTAAATAGACAAAAGAAGAAAACTCCCATCTTGTGTTATGATTTTAGCGACAAGAAAAAATCTGAGACAAGAGAAGGAGCTTTCTATGATTAAGAGTATACAACAGTTTCAAA
>JAKQFQ010000224.1 GCA_029558315.1 Bacillota bacterium | reverse complement strand
GTTCCGAGATAGAACTGTGATGAGAGGACTTTACCTGTATAGAATGCAGCTTCGTCGTTCTCTTCAATAAGTTTGTCCCTGTCAGCCCCTTTGGCATCACCGACAATAGCCTGCATCTTGGGCTGTGCAACAGTCAGCATCCAGAGATGAGCCCATGCCATAACAACAATATACATTGCGTTAAGTAACGGAGTAGCCTGGGCAAAAAGATTTAAAAACTTTCCTGTAGCCATGAGCCCTTTCAGGAATTCGATAATCTCGTCAAGTTTTGCTACTGATGAAGTGAAAAGTTCAAGATATTTTTCATCAACGATTCCTTTTGCTTTTGCAACAGTAGCTTCCATTCTTTTCTTGAGAGCAGCATAGTTTCTCTGCTCTTTATTCATGAGAATTTTTCTCATTGTAAGGTCCATGGCCTGGATACCATTTGTTCCTTCCCATATTGCAAGAATTTTAGAATCACTCATGTAGCGAACTATAGGATAATCTTTGCAGTATCCATATCCGCCGTAAGTCTGCATTGCTGTTGATGTTATTTCAACACCTTTATCTGTGCAACCGGCTTTTAGTATTGGAATCATTATTTCCATAATACAGTTTGCTTCTTTTTTATCATCTTCATTGTCAGAACCTCTCATTATGTCAAACTGATTGTACATTAACGAGATAAGAGCTCTCTGACCTTCAAGATGGGATTTCATAAACAGGAGCATTCTTTTAACGTCAGGGTGGTTAACGATTGTTGTGCCAGGAGCTTCAGGATTAAGCATCTGTGTTACATCTGCTCCCTGTATCCTGTTTTTTGCATATGTAACGGCGTGCATATAAGCACCTGATGCGTTCGCCTGCCCCATAAGAGCAGTACCCATACGTGCCATGTTCATCATCTTGAACATGATCTTCATACCCTGGCGCTCTTCACCAAGAAGGTATCCGATACATTTACCGTTATCACCAAACGCAAGCTGTGATGTGGACTGTCCGTGGATACCCATCTTATGCTCAATGCCTGTACATGTTACATCATTAAATTCTCCAACTGAACCATCGGGGTTAACGCGAAACTTGGGAACGATAAAGATAGATATACCTTTTGTTCCTTTAGGGTCGCCTTCAATCCTTGCAAGTACAGGGTGAATCATATTTGAATAGTAGTTATTTTCACCGCTTGAAATGAATATTTTCTGGCCGCTGATTTTGTAAGTACCGTCAGCCTGTTTAACTGCCTTTGTTTTAAGTGCTCCAACGTCTGAACCGGCATCAGGTTCTGTAAGACACATTGTGCCGCCCCATTCACCAGTTAGAATCTTTTCACCATAAAGTTTCCACTGTTCTTCAGTGCCGTACTCCTCGACAAGTTCCATTGCACCGTGAGAAAGTCCAGGATACATAAAAAGCGAATAGTTTGCTGCTGTTATGTACTCCAAAGAAGCCATTGCCACAGAATATGGCATACCCATACCATTAATTTCCATGTTATCGTAGATACTACCGAAACCTGCTTCATAATAAGCGTCCAATCCTCCTTTATAAGTAGGTGGTAAAGTAACAGCTTTTGAAGTCGGATCCCATTTTGCCGGATTTTTTTCTGCGTCTTCAGCGGTCGGATAGATAACGTCAACAGAAATCTGTTCAGCGAGATCAAGTGTAGCCTCGAATGTGTCATGATCGAAATCTGCGTACACACTGAATTTTGTAAGCTTGTCTACTTCGAGAAGCTCAAATAAAACGAATTTAACATCTCTTGAGTCTACTAATGGATTAAGCATATTGCCCCCTTATTTTTTATATCTAATAAACAGAACAGGTTATGTAAACTTTGATAAAACCGGATAATTTTGCCTAACACCCGGCCTGCTTATTTTAATCACAATTATTATAAACTAAACGGCATATTGATTTGTGTTCATAATTTGAATGTCAGGTTCT
>JAKQFQ010000212.1 GCA_029558315.1 Bacillota bacterium | reverse complement strand
CAACTACTCAAAAACTTGCCGCAGGGATTTTATGCCCATTTTTAAGGTAAATGAGATTCGTTCAAGTTGCATGGATCAAATTTAAAGGTTCATGGCGCAGTTTTTAGTTCAAATACTGCTCCGTGAATAATTCAGGATAAATTAACGTTTAGAAATCAGATAAAGTGAGATATAATATAAACAGGAGACTTGAGATGATTGAAATGATGAGAGTAGCAGTTGGCAGTGAAGATGCCACCATATATATTGGACATACGGAAGCGATCTGCTTCCAGAAAGATTTATATCATGCAGACCAAACCAATCACTGATAAGAAAAAAAGAATACTTAATATTATCGTACTTCTCGCTATACTTGCTGTTCTGGTCTATAGTGTGGTGTTCTTATTATGGGCGAATACGCTGGAAATCTATCATTCTCCTATGAAGCAGACCACGATTGGAATCGATTACGATCTGGTCAGCCGTCCTGTTATTTATCAGAAAGAAGGCGTTGTCTGGAGAAAGATATGGGAATATGAGGGCAGTGGGTTGAACGAAGAGACTGCACCATACTGGTTCCTGGAATGGATTGACGAGCACACCATTGCGCTGCACTATCGTGATGGAGACCATCCGGATGAAAATTACACGATTAATCTTTGAGCAATGTTATACTTATTTCTTTTCCTTCACGGCCAGTAGTTCGATATAGCCACGCTTTCCAATCGGCTCTAACTGGATCCTTGGATTGAACTGATCCCACTCCATGCCAAAGGATTCGGGGTTGTACTTTCTAATGGCTTCCTGCACCTCTTCAATTGCCTGACAATAGTCCTCCTCTTCAAATGGCTCGCCCTGAAACATCAGATAATCAGCCTCCGGCAGCACAATGGTGTCAAATCCTTCCATTATCTCTCCCTCATAGGACAGCGGTACTTCCACACCCTGGACATATTTTGATGTGCCGGGTGTCTGATAATGCCTGGGAAGCCAGAGACATACGGTTTCACCGCAGATTGACTGCATACTCGAGATCAATCCCCAGATCTCACATCCTACTTCCTCACAATAGCTGAAGTATTCTGTTGCTTTGATACCTCTCTTGATAATCACCTTACGTGCTTGTTTATGAATCTTCTGAACAAAGACATTTTTCACTTCTTTCATATGATGCTCCTTTCGTATCTCGCTGTACTTCACGCCATAAGGAATGAAATAGGTTATTGGTATTGGATTTCTGGCATATTCCTTAGGATTACATCCAAATTCTTTGAGAAATGCGCGCTGATATCCGTCAACACTACAAAACCCAAACTCCAGCGCGACATCTAACACCTTCCGGTTCGTATTCTTTAGAATCAAGGCAGATTCCGAGAGCTTCATTCTGCGGATATAATCTCCGGGTGTGTAATTGGTATATTCCTTAAATAATCGCGCAGCATGCCACGGGGAAAACATGGATACCCGTGCCAGATCTGCCGGTGTAATACGGTCCTTAATATGTCTTTTGATATAATCCTGCATTCTCTGCACAGCCTGAATCTGCTCGTTCATTTTATCTCCTTAATCGCCGCCTGAGGCAGGAAATCCACAATCTTCTGCATATCTCTTCTTTTCGTCTATAATTCATCTCAATGTGAAATGAATTATAGTATAGAACTTTGATAGATTCCCGACTTTTTTTGCGAACTTATCACCTGTTAATTTAACCTGTAAAAAAGGAACCTGTAAAAAACCGGGTAATACAGTAATCTGTATACCCGGTTGATCTTCGTTTTATTTATTTATCGCCATCCGGCCTTGTTCCGTATAATGGATTACTTCCCATATCCATCTGCGGTTCTACGCTCTGGGGTTGATTCTCCTGCGCTGACCTCTGTAGGAACTCCTGACTCAGTCCGGTATTGGGATCTGTTTCCCACATTTGCGGTGCTGTCGAACCATTGCTTGAACCACTATCATATACCGGCATGGTTGTATTGGTATAAGCCGCGTCGGGCTGATAGATATTTGCAGCATCGCCGGCGTAGTAATCTCTCTGAACATTAGGATTCGTTGTCGGACGATATATCATATTGCTTTCCTTTTCCTTAATCTTCTTTCTTGTGAAAATGAAAAGAATTACACCAACTACAATCAGAATAAGACCAACAGCTACTAATCCGATTACTCTCGATTTATTCATTTTTTCCAGAACAAAAGGAACATAATAATCTTCTACATCATCAGATGGATCTATCAAACAGCTTTCTGCGTACTCTCTCATATAGGATTCTTCTTCATCATCCATTTTATGTAGCACACCTTCGATTGGAAGTGAAGTCATTCCATAATCCACAGTACCTGTTTCATCAAACCACCAGTCGTTGGTTTCATCTAAAATCTCTTCCATTGTGTTGTAATCAGCCTTTGTGTTGACCCTGACTGCAATCAGCTGATCAAGCCTGATCGAATCTTTATCCTCTGTAAGCAAAGGGATTGCATAGTATCTGGCAGATTCTCTCTCCACACCGTTACTCGTGGATGTCTCTGTAATTACCATATCCCAAACCAGTTCAATCTCTCCTGTTACATGCATTCCATCCTCTAAATCATCCCAATCTGTCTCATACAGATCAACGGGTGCTTTCATCAGATCGATCGCATCTTTACCACCGGCAAATACTGCAATGAGTCCAAATATGACCATCATGTAGGTAATTCTCTCTAAAAATCTCATTTCCTGTTCCTTTCTTAAGTAAATTTAATAATTTCACGCTTTATCTATTCTAACTGACTAAGCACATTTTCACAATACCCTATTTAATTGATTTCTTGCGCTTTCATAATCCTTAAACAGTATTGCTTTCATACCTTGCTGCTGTGCCGCCTCGATATTATTCTCACGATCATCAATAAATACACATTCATTCGCATTTAACCTGTAAGTATCCAGCAGTAATTGATAAATCGCCGGGTCGGGCTTTGCCAGTCTGACAAAGCCCGACACAATCTTACCATCTACCGCATCCACAAAATTGAATTTTCTCTTGGAATGCAGCGTAAAGGTGTCTCTTGGATAGTTAGAAAGAAGATAGACCTTGTATCCACGTGCTTTCAGTTCCTCAATCCAGGAAAGACTGTAGGGATAGGTCTCCACGATATCTTCAATTCCATCAAAAAACCGTTGTGCCTCCTGTGGATATTCCGGCACCTGTGCCTTCATATCTGCTATGATATCTGTAGCTTCCCTGATGCCCAGATCCAGCTCATCCCATAATGGATTGACTACCACTTTTCTACCCATCAGTTCCACCAGCTCTTCTGAGAATCCCAGATCATCTCTCATATATTCTCTCCAGCGAAAATTCACCAGTACCATACCTATGTCAAAAATCACATTCTTAATCATCATATCTCCATTCTTTTACGCAGTAAATAAATTATACTCTAATCCTTATTTTATGGTAAAATAAAAAGAGTATCAAAATATTTAATTATCTTATCATTTAGAAAGACTGGATGCAACTATGCCCGGATTTAACACCCATTATTTTTTTGGAATTAATACATTAAAACATCTTGATGACTGTGAAGTCAAAGTCTGTTGTAAACAGCATCCCCAGGTTTATGCACTGGGTTTACAGGGTCCCGATGTCTTCTTTTATTTTGTAATTGCCGGATTTCTCGATCGCAAGAATATTGGTTCGCTGGTACATGTCTCTAAGACCAATGAATTCTTTACCAGCATGTTTGAGAGCCTCTCCTTGTTTGATACCCCATCGGCACATCGCAGCAATCCGCAGGCAAGAGAAACTGCCATTGCCTATATGGCCGGTTTCCTCGGTCATTATCTTCTGGATGCCAATGCACATCCATTTATCTATGCGCGTACGGATTATAACCGAAAAGATAACTCCTATTATGGACGCCACGTCTTTCTGGAGACGGACATTGACCATCTTTTATTGGAAAAATATACCGGTAAGCTGCCCTCTGAGTTCAAACAGGAAAAAATTATTAAGATGAGTAAGGCAGAATGCCGCGTCGTAACAGACTTACTCTATGAGACCTATCACAAGACCTATCCTGCCGTAAAAGCATTTCGTCCACTGATGCAGACTGCATTACATGCAATGCCTTTGTTTTGTCATTTGTTAAGAGATAAATATGGCAGAAAGAAAGCGTGGGCAAGAAAAATAGAAGAGATTATTTTTGGATATCCCATTATTTCTCCGCTGATTGCAAGTGATACCCTGCTATTCTGTAGGGATCCTTTTAATCTTCGTCGTGAGCAGTGGAATAACCCCTGGGATGAATCCGTGATCTCAAACTCTACATTTTTCGAATTAATGACAGTGGCAGAGCAGGAATATCTTGATATTTTGAATTATTTTACTACAGCGACCAGCAATGATGCGCAGGTATATCATGAACCATTTTTGGAAATGACCGGAAACCGCTCCTATCACAGTGGACTGGATTGTTCCATCCCAAGTTAACATCTATTGAACCGACTCGGTTGATTCCGGTCGGTTTTTTAGTTCCTTCAGAAAATGCAATGCCAGTGGAACAGAGATAACAAATGCACAAAGATCCGACAATGGCTGTGTAATAACAACACCTGTCAGTTGAAAAAATCTTGGAAGAATCAGAATCAATGGAATAAAGAACACGCCCTGTCTTGCGGCAGCTGATATCGATGCAGATATCGGACGACCAACTGACTGTAACATCATATTCGTCATGACATTCCAGGAAAACAGGGGAAATGTATAGCACTGCCAGCGAAGTGCCATTACCCCAATCCGGATAACTTCCGGATCTTCTTTCTTAAAAATGGTAACCAGCTGATCTGCAAAAATCCAGCCAGCTGCCGAAAGTACGATCAGTAGCAGTAAGGAATATTTCACACAAAAGTAAAAGGCCTTACGGACACGCCTGTACAACCCCGCACCATAGTTAAATCCGCAGACCGGCTGAAATCCCTGTCCAAATCCAATCAGTGCCGCACCAGCAAACATTGTTATTCTCGACACAATGGACATTCCCGTGATTGCAGCATCCCCGCCAATCGGTCCTGCTGCCTTATTGAGTAAGATTGCAGCAATAGCGCTCAATCCCTGTCGAAACAAGGACGGCACGCCACCACGAAAAATTTCCTTGAAATAGTAAAACCTAAAATTCAGTCTGCGAAGCTCAATCCGAATACTTCCTCCCTTGGTTGTTGCAAATAACAGAAGAAAGAAGCTGAGAATCTGTCCTGCCATCGTTGCAATGGCCGCACCTTTAATTCCCATGTTAAAGCCAAGAATCAACAGCGAATCGAGTATCATATTGACTACCGCTCCGGTGATAATCCCCAGCATGGAAAAGAGAGCATTGCCCTGAAATCGCAACTGGTTGTTGATAACCAGTGAGGTAATAAAGAACGGTGTTGCAAGTAACAGATAGAAGATATAATCCCTGGCATACGGAAAGATTGTATCCGTTGAGCCTAACATATAGACCAGAGGTTTTAAGAAGATCAGACCCACAACTGTTATTATAATGCCGATAAAGAAGGTATAAAACACACCACACGATACCATATTGGAGGCCTTTTCCTGATCCTTCTCTCCAAGTTTTCTGGAAATGAAGTTACCGGAACCGTGACCAAAAAAGAAGGCGATTGCCTGCAGGATCATCGTCAATGGATAGGCTACCCCAATCGCACCGGCAGCACTTGTATCCAGCTTTCCTACAAAATAGGAATCTACCAGATTGTAAAATGTGTTGACCAGCATACTGATGATTGTCGGCACTGCCAGTTGACAGATGAGCGAAGGTATCGCCGTCTGTGTCATATATTGGAATTTCTTTTCTGTCTGATTCTTACTATCTTCTTCTGTTATAATCTCATTTCTCATCATTTCTCATTCCCATGAAGCACTCTTTATTGTCTCATATTCTGTGTATCGCTGACATGGTTGACTCCATATCAGCGATTATAAACAAAATGCTTCGGAAATGCAAATGTCGTTACTGTTCGTTCCTTCCCCTATTTATGAATAGACTCCAACCGTAACAAATCCTCCCCTGCATAATTGAAGTGACGAATACTATCACCATTCTCGTAATAAGTTGATCTGGTCAACATATAGTCGATAATATCATTATCATCGAAAAGATCCAGATATCTTTCCTCTTCGATACACTCCAGTATTGCCTTCGCAGCATCAGGTGAAGATCTGCGCAAATAATATATATCAATCAGACTCTCCTCCTGTCCCGGCCGCAAATTATACTTTGCAATCAGATAACTCGGATGTGCAAATGACAATGCCAGATAGCAGACAGTAACCACTACCATGCTATAGCGGAACAACGGAAATTTGGGCAGATAGCAATAAATCAAAATTCCTGTCATCAAAAATGTCAACAGCGCCAGCATCCAGAAGGTCAAAAGACGCAAATAACTTAAGTTGTAGGCTTCCACATACATATACATACGAAGTGCACTCGAAGCAATCATAATGTAGGTACAAGCTGTGATTACTGTCAGAACGCCTTTTAATACCCTGCTGCTACCAAAGTAATACAGACTAATCAATACCAGAATCAGGTTAATCACGCATACCGCCAGCAGCTGAAAGAAGCCCTGTCTTGCATAGGTCGCATAGGACATCCCTTCCGGAAGCTGTAGATTCCCAATAAAGAGATAGATAATCTGGATTCCGGAGAAAAGCAGATAGACAACTGCCAGCATACAGTTAATTGTTATAGCAATCGTTGGTTCATAGGTTTTGATCTCTTTCTTTCTGATCGGAATCTCATAGGCTGAAAAAGCAGCGAGCATACCGTAGGTAATTAAATAAGCAAGTGCAAACATCCACAATATACCAAACAGCGTAGAGATGTTTTCAAATTCTGACCAGCGGATATGAATCAGGTTACTAAAGACACTGTCTGCACTCGATAATAGCATGACTACAAGGAACAGAATCGGAAGCGCTGCAAAGAAACCAATGACTACATATTTTGCTTTTTCATTTTTCTTTGTCCCCTTTTGCTTTCTGCTATAGTAAGCACAGTCACTAAATGCCCGAAACAATTTTGTTATCGTTCCAAATATAATGACTTGAATTGCTGAAAAATATTTGCCAAGCTCCCAGTCCTTATCCTCATAGAAGAGGTGGATGATACCACTGATCCCAAGCAATATTATCCCGATATAATTAAAGAAAATCAGAACCGGATCCAGTGTGAGACACAGACTAACTCCAAGTAGAATAATGCTTACCACATAGAATATGGCGTCTTTTTTGATGGGAACCCCTAACTTTTTCAAACATAAGAAGCAATAGCAAAGGGTTCCTACGATGAAAAAAGGAGCTGTAATCCCTGCTGCATTTTTATATAGACAAAAAGTAAAGAAAATCGCATATATCAAGGTTGCCAGACCATAAAATGCAAAATTCTCACGTAGTGCAACCAGCATTGGAGCTTCTTGCTTCTTCCTATAGTATTGAGGCTGCGGCATAACAGGATAACCATTCACATAACCTGTTGGCTGCTGCATTATCGGTTGCCCCGGCTGCTGCATTACCTGTTGGTTTACATATGTTTTTTCTTCCGGCATCTTCATATCTGATGCTACGTTTTCAATTGTAATATTGTTTTCGGTTTCTTTCTTCAATTCTTCCATAATTTACCTCCCTTGTAATAGCGGGTAGTGTCAAATTTCACTACCTATTTTATTGTTTTAA
>JAKQFQ010000206.1 GCA_029558315.1 Bacillota bacterium | reverse complement strand
GATTATTTATAAAATATTCTTTCCCGAGGCAAGTGCTGATTATCTGATACTGTTCCACCTGTATTGTCTGCGCTAACCTGCAGAAAGGACCGTCATATTCATAGCTAGGGAAGCTTGCGGCTTTCTGCGATCCATAACTATACATAAATACATCATTCATAATTGCGAAGGAATTAAGACTCACCGGAACGTAAATATTTGCTTCGGCAGGATGGAATCGGTACCATACATTCCTGTATCCCCAGATTTTCATATTCGATATATCCGCTTCTTTTTCGTACAACTGAAGCGCTGCTGCTATTGTTTGAAGCACTTTGTAATGTGTGTCGGGCCCGCTCCCTTCCGGATCAAGCGCAACTGTTACAATACTCGGTTTTGTCTTTCTTAGTAAATTAAGAACCGGTAAAACATCACGGTCTATCTCTGGATTTTCAGTGAAAATCTCTCCCTGATAAAATCCAAGTCGCATATGAATCACGCTCTCAGATCTGAATCCAAAATACCCCCAAACAAGTTCTTCCTCCCATTCGCGAAGCATGCCTTTGAGTCTCTGAACATGGGGGATATCCTTTTTACCCGGGTATTGTGTTGAAAAGTAGTTAATCAACTCATCCACTCTGTCCTTAAGATATGTGATGTTGTCCTCTTCATAAATCTCGATTACATTTCTCAGTAATCGTCTGCATACTGCTTCGTTCTTTAGCGTCCTGCTATGTGCAGCCAGTCCGTCAAGATATAGATTCACATCCCGGACCTTTCCCTCAACAAATTCTGGATCAAAGTACCGTGTCTGAAATCTGTTCTGAAATTCATGAGAATCTAATTGATGCCTTAATTCTCTCATTAATTCCAGCATATAGGCATTTGTAACAGCTGTAAAACCGCTTGTTAGTGTAAGAAAATAATGGGTGTTGCTTGGATTGCGAACTAAATGATTTATGTATGGAAGATATCCCAACGTAATATCATCATGATGTGGACCGGTATGTAGAATTGTTGCATTTTCAACTAGTGCCATACCCCTTTCAAAATATGATATTATTGCATTATAAATTTTTCTGCTGACTTCTGAGGCCGTCATGCCGGTTTTTTCGAGTACCAGTTTTGCAAACCTATCTGACTCATAATCTTTTTCAGTAAGCTCAAGAAGTGATTTCTTTTTTTCCATGCAGAGATTTATTATACCCCTCTCTATAGAACCTTCTGATATTGGATTTTCAAGTTTGAAATCATGGTACCTTCTTTCATAGAGTCTTAATGCTGCTCCGTGAGTCAGATAGAATCTGGCATTATCAAGATTTTGTAAAACTGTGGCGGGATAAAGATTATTAATGCTGTTCTCAACCGATTCTCTGATAATCTTCGATTTTGCCTCGCCCGCTGCAATAATTATTGCAGTAGCATCCTCTTTATATGTAATAGTCGCCAAACCTATAGTAATTACCAGCCTGTTCCTGGCTATTTCAATTCCTCCGAGATCCGATGCGGCGGCAGCTTGCGTTTCGTAATTTGTGTACATCAATCTGGTCGTTGAGAAATGGTCACTCCCCTTAATGTTAAAACCTATATGCCCATCTGGTCCTATTCCCCCAAGGAAGAATCCAATCCCCCCCAATTCACGAATTTTTCTCTCATATTCAGAGCAGTACTCATCCACTATCTCAATCGTTCTTTTTTGTAGCCTTTCAAGTCTGTTGGTTGCTAACCTTATTCTTAGACTTAAGTCAACT
>JAKQFQ010000198.1 GCA_029558315.1 Bacillota bacterium | reverse complement strand
GACAACACCATTTGAATCAACCGGTCCCGGAACACCAATACCAACACCGACTACTGCATCCTTCATAATGTCTTTCTCTTTGATTTTCGCAAGAATTGACTGCGCAATATCCGGAAGAATATGACGTCCGGAATCCTCTTTTCGTGTGATGATTTCCCATTTTTCCAAAATATTTCCCTCTGTGTCAAACATACCCATTTTGACGGTTGTTCCACCGAGGTCAACACCAAATACTACCTTTTCCATAATTCTATCTCCCTGGTATCTTTACTTTATTCTTCATCCTCGCCATTTTTCTGTAAGGAAGCCTGAACTCTCTTGTACAGCTCCTGTGCGGCATTATAACCCATCTTCTTCTGACGGTGGTTAACCGCTGCGGATTCACAGATTACCGCAAGATTTCGGCCCGGACGGATTGGAATATTATGACATACAACTTTATTACCAAGATATTCTGTATATTCTTCTTCCATGCCAAGACGATCATATTCCTGATCCTTAGACCACTCTGAGAGCTTGATTACAAGATCAATCTCCTGGTCTTCCTTAACACTGGATACACCGAACAGAGTCTTAACATCTACGATGCCGATACCGCGGATCTCTATAAAATGCTTTGTAATCGTCGGTGCTGTTCCCATCAGCATATCTTCACTGACCTTTCTGATCTCTACAACATCATCCGTAACCAGACGGTGACCACGCTTAATCAGCTCAAGTGCGGCCTCGCTCTTACCAATTCCGCTCTCACCTGTAATCAGCACACCTTCGCCATAGACATCGACCAATACTCCGTGTACCGTGATGCAGGGTGCCAGCTTCACATTCAGCCAGCGGATAACATCCGCCATAAATGCAGAAGTTGCTTTGGAAGTGCTGAGCAGGGGAACACCGTACTGCATTGCTGTCTCTAAGAACAAAGGATCAGGAACGAGATCTCTGCAGAATACAATACCCGGAGTCGGATGATTCAGAAGCTTCACATAGATCTCTTTCTTACGCTCATCTGTCATGCCCTCCATATATGTATACTCCACAAATCCCACAATCTGAAGTCGTGTAGATTCGTAGTGTTCAAAGTACCCCGCCATCTGAAGTGCCGGTCGGTTGATATCCGGCTGTGTAATCTTGATATGGCTGATATCAAGATCCGGGGTTAGATTGGTCAGTTTCATTTTGTCGATGATTCTCTGCAGACTAATACTTGCCATCCTTGTTCTCCTTTGCTTATATATAATATTATTCGTGTAATCCCGCTACCACTCTATCGATTCTGATTATAGCATAATCCACTGCAATTTGTATCCGAATACAATGGATTAATCAGATTAATTAGAATTCATCTGATGAAAATATGCCTTAATTGCCACTGCTGCGTTCTGTGGCAGATCCGCGCGTTCCATCAGTGTCGCCTCATCGGCTTCCTTGATTTCCTCCAGTGAGGCAAATGCTTTCATCAGCGCCCGTCTTCTGCTTGGTCCTATTCCCGGGATGTCATCCAGTACGGAATGCACCTGATCCTTGGTTCTAAGGGATCGATGATACTCAATTGCAAATCGATGCGCTTCGTCCTGAATTCTTGTAATCAGCTTAAATCCTTCTGATCCGCGGTCAATCGTAATCTCCTGATTATTATAATATAATCCTCTGGTACGGTGATTGTCATCCTTCACCATACCACAGACCGGAATATTCAAATGTAACTCCGATAGCACCTCCAGTGCAATATTGACCTGTCCCTTGCCACCGTCCATCAAGAGCAGATCCGGGAATCTGGTAAATCTGTCTCCGCCACCCTCGGCGCGTTCCTCAAGTCCGTGCGTGAATCTTCTTGTCAGCACCTCTCTCATGCAGGCATAATCATCCGGTCCCGCAACTGTCTTGATCTTAAACTTACGATAGTCACTCTTCTTCGGACGACCTTTTTCGTAGACCACCATAGAACCTACATTTTCAAAGCCGCTAATGTTTGAGATGTCAAATGCTTCCATTCGGGTCAGTCCTTCCATTGAAAGCAATGCCTCAATCTCTCTGACAGCTCCGATGGTTCTTCCTTCCTCCCGTTTGATCTTCTCTTTATCCTGGCTAAGAATCAGCTGCGCATTTTTAAATGCAAGCTCCACTAACTTCTCCTTCTGCCCCTTCTTGGGAATCCTTAGGTAGACGCGGTTTCCTTTCTTCTCACTTAAGTATTTCTCAATAATCTCCTGCTCTTCCAATTCCTCCGGAAGCATAATTTCCTTGGGAATAAATGGTGTCCCGGCATAGAACTGCTTGATAAAGCTGGTGATGATCGTACCCGTCGTCTCGCTCTCTGTATTCTTCATATAATAATGCTCTCTGCCAACCATTCTTCCGGCACGAACGAAAAACACCTGCACAACTGCATCTCTTTCGTCTCTGGCAAGTGCCACGATATCCTTATCCTCCTGTGCACTGTCTTCAATCTTCTGCTTTTGTGACACTGCTGTCACACTCTCAAGCAGATCCCTATAGCGTATCGCCTCTTCAAATTCCATTCGTTCAGAAGCCTGTTCCATCTGTTCTCTAAGTTCCCGCTGAATGGGTGCATAATTTCCATTGAGGAATTCCATCGCCTTCTGCATCTGCTCCTGATACTGCTCTTTGGTAACATTGCCCTGACAGGGTCCGCTGCATTGTCCGATATGATAATTCAGACATGGCCGCGCTTTCCCGATGTCTCTTGGCAGACTCCTGTTACAGGTACGCAGTCCGTATAATTTATTAATCAGATCAATGGTATCCTTTACCGCCGTTGCACTGGTATATGGTCCAAAGTAACGCGCTTTATCCTTCTTCATCTCCCTGGAAAATACAATACGGGGAAATTCCTCCCACGCTGTCACCTTGATATAGGGATATGTTTTATCATCCCGAAGCATTGTGTTGTACTTGGGCCTGTATTCCTTAATCAGGTTATTCTCCAGCACAAGGGCTTCCAGCTCCGTGTCCGTTATAATATACTCAAATCTTGCAATCAGTCCCACCATTCGGTCTATCTTGGGACCTCTTCCTATCTTTTCGCGAAAATAAGACCGCACTCTGTTATTCAGATTAACGGCCTTACCAACGTAAATTATCGTATCATTTTTGTCATGCATCAGATAAACACCTGGCTTATCCGGCAGTTTCTTTAATTCTTCGCTGACATCAAAATGAAATGTTTCATCCATACACTATTGATCCCTGTCTTTAGGTTCCTTATACATCCGCTTTCTTAACTCTTCTGCAAATGGATCGATATCCTTCTGTTCGGATTCCTGCTTTTCAGCTTCCTGCTCTTTGGTATCGTTGGAGCTTGATGAATTGGAGATGACGCTTTCCTTAAACCAACTCTCCGGATGATCCTCCGTCTCAGTCGGATTTTTTGTCTCAACAGACTCCTCTTCCTTCTTCTCACTCTCATGCAGCTTACGAAGGCTTTCCTCTCCTCTATCCTTCACAGGCATCGGAATTCCTTTCTCTCTGCAATAAATCTCCATAAACTGGTGTCCGGTAATGGTCTCTTTCTCAATTAAGAAATCGGCGATCTTATCCATGACATCACGATTCTCCAGAAGAAGACGTTTCGCCTCAGTATAACTGTCCTTTAGAATCTGCATTACTTCTTCGTCAATTCCTGCTGCAGTTACATCTGCACAGTTCATAACTCCACGACGATCCAGATATTCGCTCTCTACAGTCTCCAGTCCCATCAGGCCAAATCGTTTACTCATACCAAATCTGGTGACCATAGCTCTGGCAATCTTCGTTGCCTTTTCTATATCATTGGATGCGCCTGTTGTGACAGTATCAAATACAATCGCCTCAGCTGCACGACCACCGAGCAGACTAACAAGCTCCGCTCTGAGTTCCTGCTCTGTCTGGGTAAATTTCTCTTCCTCCGGATAGCTTAGTACATAACCAAGCGCTCCCATGGTACGCGGTACAATCGTAATCTTCTGCACCGGCTCCGAATTCTTCTGCAATGCGCTGATCAGTGCATGACCAACCTCATGGTAGGTTACAATCTTACGCTCCTTGGGTGAGAGAATACGATCCTTCTTTTCCTTACCCATGCTGACCAGTTCTACTGCATCAAGCATATCCTTCTGGTTAACGAATTCTCTGCCGTTCTTGACTGCAAGAATTGCGGCTTCGTTAATCATATTGGCAAGATCAGAACCAACAGCTCCTACTGTCGCCAATGCGATATCATCAAGATCAACCGTCTCGTCCATTCTCACGTTCTTGGAATGAACACGAAGAATCTCAACACGACCCTTTAAATCCGGTTCCTCTACAATAACTCTTCGGTCAAATCGACCCGGACGAAGTAATGCCTTATCCAGAATCTCCGGTCGGTTCGTCGCTGCCAGAATGATGATTCCCTTCTTGACATCAAATCCATCCATCTCAGACAACAGCTGATTCAGTGTCTGTTCACGTTCCTCATTACCGCCGCCGTACTTAGAATCACGACTACGTCCAATAGCATCGATTTCATCGATAAATATAATACAGGGAGCATTTTTCTCTGCTTCCTTAAAAAGATCTCTGACACGGGAGGCACCCACACCAACATACAATTCAATAAAATCAGAACCGGCCAGCGAGAAAAAAGGTACCTTGGCTTCACCTGCAACTGCCTTTGCAAGTAAAGTCTTACCGGTTCCGGGAGGACCCACAAGAAGTGCACCTTTTGGAAGCTTCGCACCAATCTTACTGTATCGATCCGGATTATGCAAAAAATCCACGACTTCAATCAGGGATTCCTTTGCCTCATCTTCACCGGCAACATCTGCAAATGTCACACCGGTCTCCTTCTCTGCATACACCTTGGCATTGGACTTGCCAACGCTCATGCCCATTCCGCCTTTCCCCAGACGTCGAAACAAAAAGCTGAGCAATACCCACATAATTACGATTGGAAGCACATAGGTGAGCAGGATAGAAATAATTACGCTCGAGCCATCTTCGATCGTACTTTTCACCATTACATTTTTCTCCAGCAAGCGCTCTGTTAACGTTGTTGGATCCTCTGCTAGTCCGGTATAATATGTTTTGACTGCTATTGCATCTCCCTTAGTTGTCGGGGTAATCAGAACTCTGTCATCCGCAATCTCGACACTTTCCACGCTACCTGCATCCACCATATCAATGAATTCATTATAGGAAATCTCTTCATTGGTCACCTTCTCTGTCATTCTTAAGAAATAACAGATTGCAAGCAGTGTAATTGCAGTCACCACAATAAACATCATGATATTGGGACGTTTGGGTGGTTCTGTTCCATTTCCCTTGTTCTGATCAGGACGTTCCGGGTCTCCGGGTGGTCTCTTTTCAGGGTCAGATGATGTCGGATCATATATTTTTATTCTGTTCTTCACATTTTTTGACTGATACATACGTTACCTTACCTTTCAATGCTGTCACTTCATTATAAAGAGCGTGGCATCTTTTAGCAAGTCGCAATGTGTTAAATGTCTGTGTCTTTCTACTTATGATAGAGCTTTTTGCTCTGATAATCCGGCTCACAAGTCAGATTAACGCCAAGCTTACGGAACACATTTACATCGACCTGAGACAGAATAACACTGGAATGTACCTCAAGTCCTTGAAGATTCTGCAGCTGATCCATTGCCTTTGCAGCATCTTCATTCGTTGCTGCACAGATGGAAAGTGCAATCAGAACTTCATCGGTATGAAGTCGCGGATTACGATTGCCCAGATTTTTTACCTTCATATTCTGAATCGGCTCAATAATCGTTGGTGAGATCAGTTTCAGGGAATCCTCCAGACCTGCCATAATTTTTAATGCATTTAACAAAAGTGCTGAGGAAGCTCCCAGTAATTCAGAAGTCTTACCTGTCACGATTCTTCCATCAGGAAGTTCTATGGCTGCTGCCGGCGCATTCGTCATTTCCGCCTTCAAGAGTGCAGCTCCAACGACCGGACGGTTCTCAACAGTAATACCGGCCTGCTTCATCAGAAGCTCAAGTTTATAGACCTGGTCCTCTTCTGCCGCGCCCTGGCGTTTTAGACACAGGGTATTGTAGTAACGTCTGATAATCTCATCGCAGGAAGCTTTTCTTGTTACTTCATCATCCACAATACCATAGCCTGCCATATTGACACCCATGTCAGTAGGTGATTTATAAGGGGATTCTCCCATAATCTGCTCACACATTGCATTTAACACAGGGAAAATCTCTACATCACGGTTGTAATTAATCGTCGTCTCACCATAGGCTTCCAGGTGGAACGGATCAATCATATTAACATCATTAAGATCCGCCGTAGCAGCCTCATAGGCGAGGTTGACAGGATGTTTCAGCGGGATATTCCAGATCGGAAATGTCTCATACTTCGCATATCCGGCCTTCACGCCACGTTTATATTCATGGTACAGCTGAGACAGACAGATTGCCATCTTGCCGCTTCCAGGTCCTGGTGCTGTAACAACTACAAGCGATCTTGTTGTCTCAATATAATCATTCTTACCATATCCTTCATCACTTACGATAAATGGAATATTGGCAGGATATCCGGCGATTGGATAATGACGATACACCTTTAGTCCCAACGTCTCCAACTTCTTCTGGTAACTTACAGCGCTCGCCTGTCCGGCAAATTGTGTCAATACGACGCTTCCAACGTACAACCCATATTCACGAAAAGCATCGATCAGTCGCAGAACATCCATATCATATGTTATGCCCAGATCTCCCCTTACTTTATTCTTCTCGATATCTGCAGAATTGATAACAATTACAATCTCGGCCTCATCCTTTAGCTTCGTCAGCATATTAATCTTGCTATCCGGCTTGAATCCCGGCAATACTCTGGAAGCATGGAAATCATCAAATAATTTTCCACCAAACTCCAGATACAGTTTACCGCCGAATGCGGCTATTCTTTCCTGAATTTTTTCTGATTGAAGTTTCAAATATTTATCGTTGTCAAATCCTGTCATCTTCATGGCCTTCTCCTTTGCTCTCCTGAACTGAAAAAATAAAAACATTTTCTAGTATATCTTATTCTTTTTGCATTTTCCACACAAAAATCCACCTATTTAAAATATTAACATATTTTTAGATTTCATGTGTGATAATGCACAAATTATCATAAAATGGATGCTCACAATAAGAATCCAGATCAATCACCTTTTCAATTGGTACTCTTAGCGACTGGTCTGGATTTACTGATAATCTGCGATATAGATTTCTATAAAAACTGCTTCATTTCTTCCATGAAATCTTCTTCAGCCCGGACCAGCTTCTGCGCCAGTTCCAGTGCCTCTTTGGAAGCATTTCTATATTGGTTCTGATATTCACTGACTGACTGGATTCCCATGTTGCAGCCATCCATCATAAGCTTTGCAATCTGGTGGCTATCCTTCTCTGCCATCAGCTTATGATCTGTAATATCATGTTTTATCTGATCCAGACTTCCCAGTGCCATCTGGCAGCCTGCCGTACATTCCTTCAAAAGGTTCTTGGTATCTTCATTCATAATTGGAACTCCTTTTCTTTTTTCTTAGGATATCCCAATAGAGCAGAATCATTCAGAGTTCTCTGCCCTGATCCAATTCCTTTTGACTCTTTTTTAGCAAATTATTCCATCAGTCCTTTAAGCATCTGATAAATCTCCGGATAAGCACGATCCATCCGGATGAGTTTACCGTTGCTGTCCAGGAAGCAATGCGTACTTTCTCCTTTGCATCGTACCTCTCCTGTTACACTGTCTCTCACCGTGTAACTCACGACCATTTTCACCCCATTAAATTCACTCACGACTCCATCAATATTGACAATATCAGGGAATCTGCACATCGACTTATACTCTGCATTAATTGCCATTACCGGGCTGATGATGCCCATTTCTTCCATTTTCCCATAGCCTAGTCCCATCTGTTCCATCATATAGACTCTTGTCTCTTCAAACCAGCGAATATAGTTGGAGTGATGGACAATTTTCATTTGATCGGTCTCATAGTACTGCACCTTGTGAACGTATCTCATGTCTGTCTCCTCCTGCTCGTCTCATTTCTACTGCATATTATATCAGTATAACTTATTTTCTGTTTTGTGAAAACTTTTACTGATATTATCAATAAACCTAGATTATTCACAGCGATGCCGTGAAAGTAGCTGAAAGCCACGTAGTTGCTGTGTTTTTACTGAATATTGCTTTTCACTTATTAAGTGAATAAAAAAAGAGCATCCAAATGTGGTAAAATTAAGGTGTCGAATCT
>JAKQFQ010000189.1 GCA_029558315.1 Bacillota bacterium | reverse complement strand
GCCCCAAAAATGACCCATAACAAGAGCTTACCAAAGATTGATACAACACCAAGCTTTTTCACCGATCGTTCAACCTGGCGAATCCTCGCGGCCCACAGAGCATTTTCAAGTAGTTACGTGGTATTATGATCTTTCCGCCAGGCTTTCTATGCCATTACTTTCGGGCCCTTTCACACAGTATATGGCACAGCTCTCCTTGCTATATGATCATGCTATGCACTATGCTATCTGTATGATATTACACGATAAGACAAGATAAGACAGGATAAGCATGCTTTACTACTGGGGAGAGAGGAGAGGGGAGGGTCTCTTCTGAGAGGGTCTCTTGTGCGCGTAGAATCATCTGGGACGTTGCGTTTTATTTTTCTCAATTTTTTTTACATTTTTAGCTATTAAAATTAATTTTACATAATTTTCAATATACTGGAATTGTTATAGAAAATGGCATGTCTCCACGGGGTGGATACAAGTGCTTGACAGGTGGTATTGGGATGGTGTATTTGGTTCATGAATGGAGGTGATGGATATTGGGGAGAAGGAATTTACAGACATTGCCTGAGGATATTCGTTTGGAGGTAGGGAAGAGGAATAAGGCTACCCGTGTACCGGCCATATTGTCATTGGCAGAGCATTCTGATTACACAAAGTCAGAGATAGCGAGGATGGTAGGAGTGAAACCAGCGACTGTAAGTGAGTGTTTAAGAAGGTACAATGTCAAGTTAAAGAAGTCCATTGAGTTTAAGCGTCACAAGTCTATCATTCTCAATGGTGTTCAGGAGAGGATAGTAAGTAAGATTACAGACTCCAAGATAGATGATGCCAATTTGCAGTCTACCATATCTTCATTGAAGATGTTGCATGAGATGGAGAGATTGGAGAACAATCAGTCTACTTCCAATGTAGCTGTTAAGTCTGACATACCGGAGGCTTTATTGCAGATAACAGATAGAATAGTTCGGCGGGCAGAATGAAGCTAGAGGTCTTGAACAAGCAGTATAATGAGTTATTGAATGAGGCCAAGAAAGCCAATTCTGTCCAGGAATGTGTCAGGGAGTTATGCAAGAAGGACTTATTCTTTCTGATGACCAAGGTTCTTGGCAGGGAGGACATGGAGAGGCAATGGCTTCTGGACAGATGCACAGAAGTCCAGCAGACTCCCAATGGATGTCTTGATTTATGGTTCAGAGAGGCCGGCAAGAGTTCCATTATTACCTTTGGATTGACCATACAGGACATTCTTAACGACCCGAACATAACCGTTGGTATCTTTTCTTACAACAGGCCTACAGCCAAAGCGTTTTTGTGGCAGATCAAGAGGGAATTTGAGTCCAATGATGGACTTAAGTCTCTATTTCCTGAAGTATTATGGGCCAATCCTAATGCAGAGGCCCCACGATGGTCTATGGATGAGGGCATTATCGTCAAGAGGACGTCTAATACCAGAGAAGCAACCGTAGAGGCATGGGGATTGGTTGATGGCCAGCCCACAGGAAGGCATTTCAAGCTACTTATCTATGATGATGTGGTCACTATTGACTCTGTAAACACGCCTGAGATGTGCCAAAAGACCACCAGGGCATGGGAGATGTCAAGAAACCTTGGATGTGAAGGCGGGGCATCCAGATATATTGGGACCAGATACTCTTTTAATGACACCTATGGGGAGATGCTACGGAGAGGAGTAGTAGTTCCACGTATCTATCCTGTATATGACGAGAACAACAATCCGGTTTTACTTACAGCCGAAAGAATTGAGCAGAAGAGGAAGGAATTTGGCCCATATGTATTTTCTTCACAGATGCTCCAACAGCCCGTAGCAGATGAGGCCCAGAATTTCCATGAATCATGGATAAAAACCTGGCCAGCAGACAATTTAGACAACCTGAATATCTATATCCTTGTAGACCCTGCCTCTAAAAAGAAGAAGAATTCTGACTATACAGCCATGTTTGTAGTAGGGTTAGGAATGGACAAGAACTACTATATCATTGATATGGTAAGAGATAGACTTAACCTCACAGAAAGAACACAGATGCTGTTCTATCTGCACAAATTGTATTCACCAAAGGCAGTAGGATATGAAGAATATGGAATGCAGTCTGATATAGAGCATCTTGGATATGTCATGGAGAAGGAAAACTACAGATTCCCTGTGTTCCCACTTGGAGGCGTTGTATCCAAGGTGGATAGGATAAGGGCCTTGGTTCCATTATTCGAACAGGGTCGCGTCTATCTTCCACAGGTCTGCATAAGAACCGGAACCAACGGCAAGACAGTTGATTTAACCAAGGTATTCATAGAGGAAGAATATAAAACATTCCCTGTTGGCGTTCATGATGACATGATGGATGCCCTGGCAAGAATACTTGACCATGGGAAGAAGGGATTATTTGCAGTATTCCCAGATAAACCTGTCCAGAAACAAATCAACAGGATCCCATCTATCCATGATATGGCCAGAATGGAATTAGAACAAATATGGGAAGATATTAAACAGGAGGAATCTATATGGTAGAGATTGCAGTAATAGGATTTTTGACAGCTATAGTCATAGCGCAGCTGTTCCTAATCAATAAATTAGTTGACAAACTTTTAAAAAAGGAAAATTATACGGTCAATCATGTATATGAGTCAGTCCAAACAGATGACGAAGGTGGAATACCTGTATGAATAAAGACATATTTAAAAGCGATGACTCATTAAAGTTAGCTATTGATGGATTCTTTGATGATCGTCTTGACCCGGCTAGGGCCATGATGGAACAGGTCATCGCAAGGAATCTTTTGTATTACATGGGAGAACAGTATATTGAGTATGTTGTCTCTACGGGACAGTTCAGAAAACGCCAAGATGCACAGCTTCTACCTACTCCAGTATCAAATGAAATACGTGAATATGTAAGAAGTGTAGTCTCCATGCTGATGAACCAGAAAATGGTTCCCAGAATATGGCCAAATACAGATGAGAAAGAAGATATACAGGCCGCCGATATTGGCCAGGCCTTACTGAATTATCTTGATTATGACAATGATGCCAGCTTCTTTGATGAGAAAGAGAAGACGATTATTCTTCTTTGCTTATCAGGAACTACATTCATGCGTACTTATGCAGATTCTGATAGTGGTATAGCCATTCCAGATGGTGGAAGAATTGGCGGGGTGGCCACGGAGTCTATCCTTCCTTTTAATGTAAGACTTGACCCTCTTGGAGATACATTAAGACAGAAACGATGGATTGGTATTCAATCACTCAAAGACAAGGAATGGGTTGAAGATACATTCAAGACAAAGATAGAACATGATAATGCAAATTCTACAACTATAGACTATCAAAGATATATCAGTAAACTGGTTCAATCTGTCAGTCCTTGGAAGGGAAGACAGCTTACAGGCGTCTATTTTGGCCTTGAAGATGATGACTCGGTATTATTCAGGGAAGTTGAATTTAAACCAACTACAGAGCATCCTGACGGCTTATACGTGGTAATCTGCGGCAATAAGGTCATCTACAAGAAAGATAGAATGCTGATCAAGGTTCGTGATGGAGCATGGCATTATTCTCTTACAGACTTCCATTATAACAGAGTTCCTGGAAGATTCTGGTCTGATCCTGGAGTTAATGATCTTATCTCTCCACAGAACATCATCAATGAGATTGATCAAGCATTGGCTATCAATAGAATGGGTATAGGGAAACCAAAGATATTAAGTCCTGGTGATGTTGGCTTGAAGAAGATAGGAATTGGCGGGCATGGTTTTATTGCCTTGTCTTATAATCCTATTATGGGACAGAAACCTGAATTCAAAGAAGGGACATCTCTTGCCCCTCAAGTTCTCGAGGAAAGAAAGTTTCAGAAGATGCAGATGCAAGATGCCGCAGGAGACCCCAAGAATGTATTGAGGGGACAGCAACCATCTGCAAATGCTTCCGGTGTCCTTACAGAAGGCATGAGAGAGGCTGCTGAAAGAGGAAGATACCCTGACATTGAAAGATTCAACCGTGCCCTTGCAAG
>JAKQFQ010000173.1 GCA_029558315.1 Bacillota bacterium | reverse complement strand
AAACTCATTGCTTATGAGAATCTGGCAGAATTATATGCTGATCAAGGCAAGTTTCAGTTATCGAATCAGATGCTCTGGGCATATAAGCAATTGCATGACAGTCTATATCAGGATAATGAGGTTGGCATCCAGGAACAACAGTCCAGGATGTATATGTTTAAGCATGCTTTGCAGATGGAGATAACTGCGCATGAAAGTAATGTGCACCGCTCACGTTTAACACAGTGGGTCCTTGCTTTTGTCGCATTTGCACTCACGATGGCCCTCATCGTGGTTGGTTTGTTTATCAGATCCTTACGAAGCAGAAATAAGCTGGCATCACTGAGCAATGCATTGCTACAGGCCGAGAAGAAGGAAACCGATCTGGCTTTGCGTGAGGCTCAAAGAGATATTGAGCTAAAGAATAAGGAGTTGGCCAGCAGTGCCTTGCACATTACTCGCAACAGCAATATGGTAGCAGTAATCATCAAAGAGCTGGAATCAATTCAGATGAAACATGATCAGTTATTGATACAGCGTTTGATCAAATTGGTAAAGGAAATTGAAGGATCCTACGATAAAGATGCCTGGTCAGAGTTTGAATTGCGATTCAATACGGTTCATGAGGCCTTCTATACTGTTCTGCAGGAAAAGTTCCCGGACCTTAGTCCGGCTGAGAAGCGCCTATCTGCATTGCTTCGGATGAACATGACGACAAAAGAAATTGCGGCCATCACACGGCAGAATCCGGACAGTATCAAAGTAGCGCGGTACAGACTCAGGAAAAAACTGGGACTTACGACCGATAAAAGCCTGGTGAATTTCCTGATGGGACTCAAGTGAATATTCATCAGTCCTTGTAATGCGTTTGTGCTGATTTGGCGAATTTCTTTTGTGAATGTTTACTGTTAAATATTTCTTAATATTTCTAAATAATATAAAACCAGCTAGATAAGAATATACTAATTAAAGATTGCTTACCTTTTGTATACTATTTTATCCTTATGTTCTATTTAATTTAGTAGATATATTCTTACCTTTGCGTAACACTTGAGGGAGTGTAGAATTGCTTTGTCGCTGATTCCAGTTTCTATTGGGTTTATTCTGGGTTGGTCTTTGGCGAGAGCATTCAAAAGCTTAGTGCTGTTGCTGACAGTTGATTTTTTTTACAATTGAAGACTTGGCCGGTTCAATTCAAGTCGCTGTATGACCTGATCTTTTCAGCTTTATTGTAGACAAGAATTCGATCGGTAATTGGCCTTTATTGTTTCCTGTCAGATTTAACCGGGGATTAACAGATATTGAGGGAATTGATGGAATTCAGGTCATTATCGATTCAATCATGGAGAACAACAGGCCGGAACCGGTTGTTCCACTCAGCCTGCCAATCCAAATAGAAAGAAATATTAGTAGAAATACAACCGACTGATGATGAAACAGCATAATGATACCAGTATGAGGTCTAAAGTCAACGTAGTTTATGCGCGTGTTAAGCGTTCC
>JAKQFQ010000170.1 GCA_029558315.1 Bacillota bacterium | reverse complement strand
GATGTAAAACCAGTGACAGCTTATGAGGTACTGACGTTAAGATATAACAAAAGAATAATATTAATTGATTGAAGTGAAAGGAGAATTACAAATGAAGAAGTTTTTACTACCCTGTATGCTTGCCATTTTCTTATGTTCCGGATGTGCTATCCATACACAAAAGGAAGTGGATGAGATGCAGGAGGATTACGACAAAAAGTACGAAGACTACGAAGATAAGATAGCTGACTACGAAGATGAGATTGACGAATATAAGGATCAGGAAACGGATTACCAGGAACAGATTGCAACACTGACTGAGGAAAATGAAGAACTGAAGATAGAGTACGACGCTTTAATATTAGAAAATGGTGACCTTTCCAATCAGGTAGATGAGATGGCGGCTTCTGCTGAAAGCATGACGAATAATTCGTCGATGCAACAGACGGGAGATTCTCTTGCGGATATTATTTCACAGGGACAGACTGAAGAACTGGAAGAAATAATTCCTGATGATTTGGATTATGATTTATGCGTAGTGTCAATGTATGTCTTAAGCTGTGCTTATGGATATCTGATGGATGGAGAAAGTCTGGATGATTATTATGCTTATATTGCTCCCTATATTTATGACTTTTATGCAATGGATACTGGCAATTACAATGAGGAAGAACAGGCGATATTTGATGATACTCTGGCATTGTGGTTAACCATTGATTCCATTTATTATGATGGTGAGACAGCGGATCTGTATGATGAAGCCATAACTGAACTGGCAGACTTGTGTGCAGATCTTACGTTTTTATACTAGAGAGGAGTAGAGAATGAAAAAGACACTATTTGCAGCAATTCCAATTATGTTACTATTTACGGGATGCTCATTATATACACAGGATGATTTTGATGAAATTAAAGAAGAATGCGAAGCAAAGATTGATGATTACGAGAGCGATATTGACGAGTATAAAGATGAAATCGACGAGTATAAGGATACAATTGCCGGTTATGAAGAGGAAATTGCCCGCCTGGAAACAGAAAATGCAGATTACATGGAGTCGATTGCCACAGTGTCAGAAGAGAATGATGAACTGATGGGAGAAATCTCTGAATATGAAGACCTTCAGATGTCTGACAGTTCGGACGTAGATGCTGCCTATGAAGAAATTGCAGCTATGGCGCCGGACGACGTTAATGAGGATCTGTTCGTCATTGCAGTATTGATCTATATGGATTGTGATAACTATCTGAGTGGAACTTGTACTTTGGAAGAGAATCAGGAAATGATTTCTTCTAGTGTTATTGAATTAGCATCAAGTAATTACAATGATCATGAGATGTCGATCTATACTGCTTTAGTAGAAGTAAGTGATCTTCGTATGGAAATCATTGATAGTGGAGCTGGTAATTCCAGGGATGATGAATTAGAATATGCAATAATGGATTTGTTCCTTACATTTTATGAAGAGTAATCATTAGTTGAGATAGAGTACCTATATTAAAAATGACTGAGCCAGACTATATTAGTCTGGCTTTTAGAAAGGCAAGTATAATGAAACGAATTGCTCCGTGGATGATTGTTACGGCAGGAGTGTTATGGGGAAGCATGGGAATCTTTGTCAAAAGGTATGATACATTTGGACTCACCTCGATGGATATTGTTGCAATCAGAGCAGTGACCACGACATTTTTGATGCTTGGATTCCTGTTAATCTATAATCGCCGGTTGTTGAAGATTCGGTGGAAGGACTGGTGGTGTTTCTTTGGAACCGGAATATTAAGCATTTTATTCTTTGGATTCTGTTATTTTACGGCAATCAAAATGACCTCACTTTCAGTTGCTGCGGTTCTGTTATATACAGCACCTGCAATGGTTATGTTACTATCGAGAATTCTTTTTCGTGAGAAGATCACACTTCACAAGCTGGTAGCTCTTGCTGCTACGTTTGCAGGGTGTATTTTTGTTACCGGAATTGCAGGCGGAGGACAGGCAATGTCTTTTTCCGGAATTCTTGTGGGGCTGGGGGCGGGATTTGGCTATGCGCTATATTCCATTTTCAGTCGTTATGCTTTGGAGAGAGGCTATCATACCTATACCATAATTTTTTATACGTTTCTGGTGGCTGCGATCGGAGTCTTTCCCTTTACAAATGTCGTAGGGGTTGTGAATACGATGACAGCGCAGGTTTCAATGACTCTTTTCTCTCTTGTTTTTGGATTGGTGAGTACAGTACTTCCTTATGTCCTTTATACGATTGGCTTAAAGTATGTTGAGAATTGCAAAGCATCCATTATTGCATCAGTTGAACCTGTGGTTGCAACGATACTGGGTATTGTTTTATTTGGGGAAAGGCTGACCATTAATGTAGGAATCGGAATTGCACTGGTATTGGGAGCAATTGTTCTCTGCAACAAAAAGGATAAAAATGACAAATCCAGATTTGAAAAATGAAAAAAAGCATGGAGTGTCACACTTTAGTATGGTAAAATGACAAAGTGGTGTCAATTATGGGGAGATTCTTCGATACCTATTAAAGGAGGAAACGAAATGAGTTCAACAACAATCGCGATACTGATTGCATTTGTACTATATCTCGCAATGATGATTATAGTAGGTTTGGTATCCATGAAGAAAACAAAAGGCGCGGATGATTATTTCCTTGGCGGCAGAGCACTAAGTGGACCGGTAGCAGCAATGTCTGCGCAGGCATCGGATATGAGCGGATGGCTTTTGATGGGACTGCCTGGTTCTGTTTATGCACTGGGTACCGGACAGGCATGGATTGCCATTGGCCTTGGCCTTGGAACCATTGCCAACTGGCTGATAATTGCCAAGCCCTTACGTTCCTATACAATTGTAGCAAATAATTCCATGACGTTACCGGAGTTCTTCTCCAACCGTTATCATGATAAGAAAAAGATTCTGCTTGGTGTATCTTCTGTAGTAATCTGTATCTTCTTCCTGGTTTATACAGCATCTGCACTGGCTTCCGGAGGTAAATTATTCAATACCGTATTTGGAGTTGACTATCATGTTGCACTTCTGATTGGTGCAATCGTTATTCTGGCATATACTTTCCTTGGTGGTTTCCTGGCAGTATGTACAACGGATTTTATCCAGGGAACTATGATGCTGATTGCACTTCTGATTGTCCCAATTATTGCATGGTTCTATATTGATGGAGAATTTGCTTCTGTAATCAATAGTACTGGAGTGGAAGCAGAGCACTATATGAGTCTGATGTACAATGGTGATAAGCCTTATACATTTGTTGAGATCCTTTCCAATCTGGCATGGGGACTCGGATATTGTGGTATGCCACATATTCTGATTCGTTTTATGGCAATTAAGAATGAAAAAGAAATGAAGAAATCCTCTGTAATTGCAATTGTCTGGGTAGTGATTTCCCTTACACTTGCGGTTGTAATCGGTCTGGTTGGCCGTGCATTTCTTCTCCCGGAAGTTTTGGGTACTGAAGGTGCTGCATCTACAGAGTCTGTCTTTATTGAGATGATTCAGAAGCTGTTCACCAACCTGCTTCCGCTTGCGTTTGTTGGTGGTTTGTTCCTGTGTGGTGTATTGGCGGCAATCATGTCAACAGCGGATTCTCAGTTACTGGTATGTTCTTCAGCAGTTTCTAAGGATATCTACAAAGATATCTTCAGACCTGATGCAAGTGATAAGACCGTTTTGAAAATTGGACGAGTAGTAACTGTTGTTGTAGCAATTGTCGCAATTCTGATTGCATGGAATCCGGATAGTTCTATTATGGGACTGGTTTCTAATGCCTGGGCAGGACTCGGTTCCGCATTTGGACCTTTGGTTGTGATGAGCTTATTCTGGAAGAGAACCAATCTTCCGGGGGCAATTGCAGGTCTGATATCCGGTGCACTGACAGTTATCGTATGGGATTACGTTCCCTGTGTTGCCGGTCAGACGATTGGTGCTGCAACAGGAATATATTCTCTGCTGATTGGATTCTTTGTCAGCCTGATTTGTATTGTTATTGTCTGTCTGTTAACCAGAAAACCAGAAGATGTGATTGTACAGGAGTTTGAAAAGTACAAGAAGTTTGCTGAGTAGAATATATTAAGATCTACACAATATGCGTTGTATCAATTACATAGGATGTTTGATGGAGTCAATTTCGCAAGAGATTGGCTCCACTTTATGCTTCACGAATCATAGTGTATAATATGGACTAAGAGTAATACACCTGTAAATATGAAAAAACAGAAATTGGGACGAATGAGATAAGGAGCTAAGATGAGAATATATCAACCGGAATATTATGATGCATTTACCTGTATTGCAGGAGAATGCGATTTTACCTGCTGTCAGGACTGGTCGATTACAGTGGATGAGTATACAAAGAAAAAGTGGGAGAGCATGCAGCTGCCGGAAAGTATAAAATCGCGCGCCCTTGGCAAGTGTCCTGCAGATTACACGAAGCAGGAAGATGACATTAGTGTCATTAAATTATGTGAAAATGGGAAGTGCCCTTTCCTGCAATCGGATGGCCTGTGCAGCATGGTATTGCAACACGGAGAGGAAAGTCTGTCTGATACCTGCCATTCCTTCCCGCGCGAGAGACATGAATTCGACAATCGAATCGAGTATGCACTTGCCGTGGGATGCAAGGAAGTGCTGGATCTGCTCTGGGAGTCTGATTTATTCTATCTGGTCAGTCGGGAAGATGAGACCAAAAATGTAAAAACAGATACGCCAAAGACAGAGGAAATCTTGTTTGAAATACGTGACTGGCTGATGGACCTTGTATCTGATCCTGCCTGTGAGGTGACAACCTCATTGAAACTGATATTTTATTGTATACTGGATATCAAAGAAATGGTGGATTTGAATGGGCTGGAGAATGAGGAGATTGCTGAGTACATGGAAGATCCCTGCGCTGATGAACTGGTGGACGAGATCCGGGAGGCAGTGCAGCCGGTGCAATATACCTTTGAGGAGGACAATGAGCTGCTGCTGGATATAATGGAGAATTATCGGAAGAAGAATATTTATTCCGACTTCATTGAACCAATCGCAAAGCGCGCAGAATTCTATGAACAAAGCGATGGTATGGAAGATCTGGAAAACAAGCTGATTACTTTTTTCCAGATCTGGATGCAGTTTGAAGAGGAGATGAGAATCCTTTTGTGCGAAGAGATATATGCTTCCTGTCTGTTGCCTGGAGGTGATCTTGATTCAATGGTTATGAAAATAGAATGGCTGGGAATGGAATATGCAATCATCCGACAATGGATGTTCCTGCACTGGGAACTGACAGGCAAAATCGATATTGAGGATTTAAAAGAATGTATTGCAGTTGTATTTCGGATGACCGGGTACAGTGATGAGGATATTGAAGAATATCTTACCAACAGCTTTGAGACCCCAATCTGGGATTGGGGCTATATGGGATTGATTCTTTAGTTCGCTGGGGGCTTCTGCAAATCGATGACAACAAGCTCCGGACGATTAAAGATTCTTGGAATCAATGTGGTTTCGCGGGCAAGTCCTCTGCTGACGATCATTGTGGTATCTTCATAATAATATAAGCCGCCGGCAAATTCAGGGAATAAACCCTGATTTGGAGCATACAGACCATTTAGAATACCGGGGATACGCCATTGACCACCGTGTGCATGCCCGGACAATACAAGGTCAAAACCCTGTTGTTGATAAGCTTCTATATATTCCGGCCGATGGGCGAGCAATATGGTATAGAAACCATTTTCTGAGACACTGCGGAGTCGATTCAGCTGTTCATAAATACTGTCATTGGAATCGGTATAGACAATGTTGTCAGGATCGGTAACACCGCAAATATTCAGGGTTGTTCCGTTTACGGTAATGCATTCGTAATCTCCGCTTAGGATGGTCACATTATGCTGCTGTAGAATATCCAGCATTTTAGTCACGCGTCCGCTCCAGTATTCGTGATTGCCAACAACAAAATAGACGGGATAGCGTTGACAGATTCCGTCCAGTAAGGCAATGGCACAATCGTCAGGAAGCACATCATCGAAAATATCACCGCCAAGAAGAATGACATCGGGAGCCTGCTCGTCTATGGCCGCCAGCAGCGTGGATTCGTTTTTTCCATAGGAACAGGAGTGTAAATCAGTAAGAAGAACCAGACGGACAGGGGAACTCACCTGACTGGTTGTGATGGTATATGTTACAACGCGTAACCGGGAATCCAACGCAGGGATGCACAGAAGCAGAATGATAAGAAGGAAGACCAGAAGCCGTCTGGTTTTCTTTTTTAATTTAGGTTGCTGTTGTGCCATAACGAAGTACCTCACTTTCTTTGAAAAATGAAACTCTGCTATTATTATATATAGAAATTGGTATATGTACATATTATATTTTGATAAGAAAAAGCAAAGGCCGATATCATTTTACCATCTTTATACAATTTTAATACTGCAAAGGATATCTTTATACAGTTTTAAATTCATCTGATGGATAATACTACTCATAAATGCAGATAGTAATTCTGCATTAAAGACTGAGAGATGAGGTCAGATATGAGTTTTTTATGGAAAAAAGGATTTCGTTTTTCACCGTTCCAATTTATTATTCTTGGATTTTTATGTGTAATTTTCGTTGGTACATTTTTGCTGATGCTTCCATTTTCGACGGTGAACCGCGAGGGGGCGTCCTTTTTAACGGCTCTTTTTACAGCAACCTCAGCAACCTGTGTAACCGGTCTGGTGGTGCAGGATACAGCAACGTACTGGTCGACTGCAGGACATGTGATTTTGATGATCCTGATTCAGATTGGCGGAGTTGGTGTGGTGACACTGTTTGTTTCAATTACGCAGATCAGTCATAAGAAGATAGATCTGATTCAGAGAAGTACAATGCAGGAAGCGATTGCGGCGCCCAACCTTGGAGGGATTGTAAGACTTACCGGATTTATATTAAAGACAACTTTTTTCGTTGAACTGGCAGGAGCGATTTTAATGGTTCCTGTTTTTGTTAAGGATTTTGGTATCAAAGGAATCTGGTATGCCATCTTTCATTCAGTATCTGCCTTTTGTAATGCAGGATTTGATCTGATGGGGGAAAAGGAGAGATTTTCATCTCTGACAGCTTATTCTGCTAATGCAACAATAAGCATCACAATAATGCTCCTGATTATGATTGGTGGAATTGGTTTTGTTACCTGGGAT
>JAKQFQ010000130.1 GCA_029558315.1 Bacillota bacterium | reverse complement strand
CGTTCGCTTATGACAGTTGGTGACATACGGGATGAACGTTTTGAAACCTGGTTTGATGCGTTGGAGTTTATGAAGAAAGAAATCTTACTGCTGGATTTTGACGTTGCTCTTTTGGGATGTGGAGCTTATGGATTTCCGCTTGCAGCAGAGATAAAAAGAGCAGGTAAACAGGCCATTCATATGGGAGGAATCCTACAAATACTGTTTGGAATTATGGGTAAGCGCTGGGATGGAACCAGAATTGGAAATGAGATTCATATTAGAGAGGATATAGCGAAGTACTATAATGACAATTGGATTTATCCACTGGAAGAAAGACCAAAAGATGCAGATAAAGTAGAATATGGTCCATATTGGAAGTGATATCAACAAGAGGTAAATAGTGAAGAATAAAGCAAGATTATCGAATAAGATTTATAGAAAGATTCATCATGTATTTTTCACTGCGGTGAAAGATCAGGATAAGGTGCTTTTTTTGTATGCAAGTTATAGACATAGAAAAAAGATACCAAAGAAAGACACGGATGAAAGCAATCTGTATATTACACAGATTCCCAATGAGGGTGCTGGAATAGGGCATCAAATAGCTAATTATAACGGTGGTTATCATTACGCACAGCTCTTAGGAATAAAGCATGCGTACCCCGGATTCAGAGATGAGCAATGGGACAAGTTTCTTGGGTTTGGTGAGAATGAGATTACAGTAGATGAATTAAAGAAACAAGGTTATCGTATTCGTACATTGCCATATTTTAATGAGAGTGAAGAAAGTCTTTCTTTAATTCGTCAGATTATACATTCCTATGCAGGAAATAAAATCATATTTTCTGTAGAACTGGATCAATTCTATCAAAAACAATACGAAGTTATTCCGCATATCAAGGAGAAGTTTGAACATGCCAAAGCGAGAGCATGTGAGTTGGAGTTATATGATAGAAGTCGGATTAATATAGCGGTTCATATAAGGCGTGGGGATATTGTGCAGGGACAGCAAAGTGGTGAAGAAACTCTGGCAAAAAGATGGCTGACATTGGAGTATTATGAGAATATCTTGAAACAGTTATCCGAAAAACTGACCGAACTGCCTTGCATTTATTTGTTTTCACAGGGAAATGAGGAAGAATATAAAGTATTTAAGCAATATGGAGAAGTACATTATTGTTTAGATATGTCTGCAATAGAATCTTTTCTTTATATGGTAAGAGCTGATATACTGGTTATCAGTAAAAGTTCCTTTTCGTATAAACCGGCATTGTTAGCGGATGGAATCAGAATCTGTCCACCGGGATTCTGGCATGGATATCCAGAGGATGAAAAGTGGATTGTGGCAGGGGAAGATGGAAGTATTACACTTAACCAGATGTATATTAAGAACAGAAAGCAAAATTAAGAGGTAAAAC
>JAKQFQ010000101.1 GCA_029558315.1 Bacillota bacterium | reverse complement strand
CTAAAAGCAAGAAGGCATCCTACTTTCAGTAAAACAAAAGAGGGAGAAAAGAAGGCCGGATATAAAATGTATCGTAAAGAGGGAAGAATGTATTCAAAGCCAAAGAGTAAATGAAGAAGATCAACTTAATAGAGACAATTTCTGATTTTCTGGCTAGCAATGGGCCGGACGATATGATTTCACAGTATCATCCGGCAATCATTAAGAAGTATCTTGAAAATGCCTTCAATCAGGTCGTTTATCAGGTGTGGCTAAATTGTAAAAAATTCAGCGATTACAGTCAGCTTGACGCCTGGACAAAGACATATCAATTGGTGTTATACAATGGATCTCTTGTTGGAACGGTTGTGAGCGGTAATTTAAGGCTTCCATTTCCCCCGGTACAGCTTCCAAATAACATGGGAATACGTCAGGTTGCCTCATACGAGGATGAAAACATTGTTTTTGCCTATTTAGATAACAATGCCGTAGCGATCTTTAATGAACTGGAGGTTTCTTCGGTTGATAGTACACCCACGTTCAGATTGGAACAGAATGACTCTGGAGGAGGATCGGAAAGTCATATATTAAAAGTTGCAAAGATTCCGCAGGATATTTATAATCATCCATTGCCGACATATATAAATGTGAAGATGATCGTTCCTTTGGATCAGATCGGTGATTATGAGGATATTGCCATGCCGGCGGGGCAGGAAGATATTTTGGTAAAACAGACCATTGAGTTTTTGAGAAACAAACCGGCTCCGGATCTTGTGCCGGACCAGATACCAAACAGGCCAAACCAGTAATGATTAAGAAATGAGTTTTACAACACCAAAAACACCCGGAGTAGTTACAATACGATATGTTGTAATGAGTGTGCTAAACAGGCTTGGAGAGTATAGTATGCGTGACTATTATAGATATATGCAGATAGGCATTGAGGGGTTTACGGAACTTAATTTGTGGCACCTTGATAATCTTGAAGTTGTATATCTTGAAATGAACGCAGCAAAGGCTGTAACTCTTCCTCGGGATTTTATAGATTGGACAAAAATTGGTATTCCTATCAACGGAAGGCTTCGTGTTCTTACAAAGCACGATAAGATATTAATGCCAAGAACATTCCCGGACGGAACACCTGTTGGAAATACTGATGCGGATGATACCATAGATGCAGCCTCTCTTGTATATTTTTCAGATCATTTCAGAGGAGGTCAGTTTGTTGGGGGATTATATGGTATGCCAGGGGGAG
>JAKQFQ010000097.1 GCA_029558315.1 Bacillota bacterium | reverse complement strand
AGATTTCTCCTAATCTTTTACACAGCGGATGGAAAGGCCTGAATTTTTCGTATCAGTCAGGCGAATGGCAATTGGCATACTAAAATAAAGGCCCCACCAAAAGGCATCCATATTATTGCTTTCTGTGGATGTCCAGAAGAGGGCAGTTATTCCAATGCCATCATAAAGACCTTTAGTTGCGATGCGGAACCCTCCTGGCAACGCTGTAAAACCACTTTCATTGCTTCCTTCACCATTTTTGCTACTATTCCAATGTGTTGTGCCAGATTCCCTTAATTTTACACCCGAAACAGAGGAGCCGCCAAGATAATCAACCAGCATCTGCCACTCTTTATCTGTTGGCACATGCCATCCAACTGGAGCCAACCCGCGATAATCTTTGATTGCATACCAGTTATAAAGTCTTCCGTATGTGTCAGCAGTAACTGGACTGTTGCCATAATTGCAATAGGCACCAGTCTTCAGGTTAGCCCATTGTGCATTATCTGAAATATTGGGGATGACGTCTCCATTACGATAGCATGTTACTTTCAAGTTCTCAGCCATCCACCACTGATTGCCAATTTTAACAGTTTTGTATTTATTTCCTGCTACATCTGTTACCGATCCCGTCTCAAGGTTTATTGTAAAACGCCATACGGGACCTTCCGTAATGTTATTATAATCATCTTTTGCTATAATTTTCCAGAAATATGTAGTATTGGGCTCTAACTCCTTCAGTACTATATTAGTAGAAGTTTGATTCTGAGAGACTTGCTGCAAAGGGGGATTAGTTGTTCCTAAAAGGATATCATAGTGCAAGACATCCATGCTGGGATCTGAACAAGTCCACTGAACTCCTAAAGAAGGACCTGACCAGATAACATTTGCGCCGTCAGACGGATTTGGGTTGGATGGGAATCCTGGTTTGTTCAGAAGCTGAACGTCATAATTATAGTCAGAATTGCTCATATAAACTTGTGTAATAAAAGTCTGAAAATTCTGTCTCCTGAATTTTATTTTTCTCTGCCCCTGAGGCACAGAAGGGACTTGATAATAGCCTTTAGAATCTGATGTAGTATGTAATTGTGATTCAGAATCGTCATTATTTAGGACTACAACCGATGTGTTGGATAAAAAGATATTTGTTACGGATGATGAAACAGTTCCTCCTCTTCCATTCGTGGAAATTGATCCTCCTACAATTAAAATGCAGTTTGTT
>JAKQFQ010000089.1 GCA_029558315.1 Bacillota bacterium | reverse complement strand
TTTTCGTGCAATCAAGGGTGGCGATCAGCTACCACAACCTAAAACATCTACCGTTTTCAAGGTTCATCTGAGCCTTTTTTCTTTGCTCATTTTTTTCATAACTTATTTGACACTATCTGAAATGCATTTGTAACAAGCGTATCATATATCATTGAAAAAGCAGGCCAGTTCACCTGCTTTTTCTTACATATACTCTTTTTTCCATTTTACTCCACCCTAAAACTTCATTTCAACGTCCTGTCTCTTGTATTCCTCAGCAACAAACATTTCTTTTGCTTTTGCTCCAATCATTCCAGCAACAATGGAAGCCGGGAACATGATAATTCTGGTATTATAAGCAGATACATTGGCATTGTATGCTCTTCTTGCAGCCTGTAAATGTTCTTCTACATCATTAATTGATTTCTGTAACTGTAAATAGTTATTGCTGGATTTCAGTTCCGGATATGCTTCTGCCACCAGCTTAAACTGTTGACCTACTTCATCCATCTTGCTGCTGGCTTCCTGACGTTCTGCCATGGTCATTCCCGAACGAATCCGAATTGACTCAAATAAGGTCTTGCTCTCATAAGTGGTATATTGCTTTACAACCTCTAACTGCTTGGTAAGTACATCGTAGCGTTTGGTAAGTGCGACATCGATTCCAGATGCTGCTTCCTGAACTTTGATGTCATAATGTCTGATTCCATTCATTGCTGATATGTACCAGATAATAATGATTGCTAAAATGATAATAATAATGATTAATCCTATTGGCATGTTACTACCTCTCCCTTTCCCTGCTTTGTGAATTGTTGTCTATACTTATAAATCATAACCTTTTCATGATATAAGTCATTTGGTTTCTTAAGTGCAACAAATAATCGTTGTACTAGGCATTATCTAACTTTAACACACCGACTATTCCAAGTAATTCGTTCATATCAGAGACTGCATGCGATGCTTCTCTGTTTAAATCAATCCTCTCCTTGATATGAAAAAGGCTGGCGGTTGGTCAATAGTTGAACTTCATTCTTAGGAATAAATTGTTCCGGTCGGAAACTGAAATTCTCAAAATTACTATGCAATGCTTTATTCACTACCGTTTCCTTATAATCTTTATAAAAATCTTTTTGTGTTTCATATAGGCAATTGCAAAAACTACAGTGAATACGCCTGCCCCACAAGTTTTCTCCTCCATCACTTCACTTGATAACATAATTATATCATTTATCCATTTCTGTTAAATATATCTTTTCCCACATTATCTCATCTATTGTCTGCATTCTACAAACGACGTTGTTCAACAGCAACCACCTCTAATTGTTCGCCAGACACCAGAAACTTAATGTTGTAATCAGAATAATAGACTCCCCAGATTCGCTCCTCATCATGAATGAAAGCTGTCCGAGGATCCTGTTCCAATAGTTTTACCACATTGTCACGTTCCTCTTCTCTAATCAGTTCCAGTAAATGCTGCGGAAAATGTACAACCAGCTTATAATCTGCAACCATGCTGCCAAACCCACCAATTGCATCCGGATGGCTGTCAACATAGGGAAGATACGGTTTAATATCATAGATAGGCGTTCCATCCAGCATATCCACACCTGTAACTTCAATCACCGGTCCTAGCTGTTCATCATATATTATCTTTTCCAATCGTACGCAGGAAAGTCCAATAGGATTGGGGCGAAATGGAGACCTTGTTGCAAACACCCCCATTCTGGTACGTCCGCCAAGCCTTGGCGGAGTCACTGTTGCTGCCCAATTGTCCTTATGCGCCTTGGAGAAATCCCAAATAATCCACAGATGGGAATAGTCCATCAGCCCCCTTACAGCTTCCGGGTTTCGATATTCAGGCATAAACACAATTCTGCCTTTTAATCCTTCAACTAGTCCTGCCTGTCTTGGAATCCCAAATTTCTCAGGAAAATCCGTTGCTATTTTGGCAATTACTTTCATTTCTATTCTCCTGTGGAATCAAATGCCCTGATATAAGCAACCCGGTCATTCTCTCGCTCCATCGCATATTCTTTTGAAATGATTGCTTCGATAAAATCTCTGCCGGTGCATTCCATTGCCGTAATCTTCATTTGCAGAGCAGCCTCTGCTTCATCAACATGAATATCATCCAAAAAAACCGCCTCACCACTTCGAAGCATATTGGATGGAATCAGCAATGTATCCCCAATATCCATCTGTTCCTTCTTTTCTTTAACCTGCGCAATCAGATCCTGTCCGGTGATTAGTCCTGCAACCGTAATAGTCTCACCAAAAAAATCATTTCGTATCGCCATAACATGTATCTGCAGCTGCGGAAATGCTTCCATCATTTGTTCCGCAAATCTGCTGATTGTGGGATATGCCAGTCTCCCGGTAGCCAGCGTAACAGTTCTATGAACCGTCCCTTTCAGGTTACTATACTGTTCTGACTCCGTTACTTCCTTCAACGCCTCGCAAAACTCATTGATAAATAGACGCATCATTCCAACTCCATTTTCCAGTTGTATATAACCATCATATCGTTCCTCTTTTGGGAAATCGCGTTCTGCTGTAATATACCACTCATCACTGGCATGAATAAAATGAAGCCCGAATTCTTCATAGTATGCCTGCTGGTGACTCTCAATCAGATCAATCACCGCACCCGCCTCTTCCTTGCTGAATAATTCAATCGGAAACAGGCCCTCTCTATACTTCGTAATTCCTGCCGGAACTACAGAGACACTTCGCATAAAAGGTAAATAGCCGGCCAGATCATTGATGCTGCGTTCCAATTCCGCCCCATCATTCACATTTTTACAGCAGACAATCTGCCCATTCATTTCCACATGTCCATCATACAATCGTTGAAGGAACTTCAGTTTTTCACCGGCAAACCTGTTATTCAGCATCTTGCATCGCAGGTCAGGATTCGTTGTCTGAACAGAAATATTGATTGGTGCCAGCTGCATTTGGATAATCCGATCAATATCCTTCTCCTGCATGTTCGTTAAGGTAATGTAATTGCCCTGCAGGAATGATAATCGAGAGTCATCATCCTTAAAATATAAGGTCTCCCGCATCCCGGGAGGCATCTGATCAATAAAACAGAAGATACATTTGTTACTGCAAGAACGATATTCACTCATCAGACCATTTTCAAATTCCACTCCCAGATCATCTTCATAATCTTTTTCGATCTCAAGAAGCCATTCTTCACCGCTTGGTTTTCTGATCAAAACTTCAACATACTCATCCTTCAGCAGATATCTGTAATCAAAAACATCTTCTATTTCCTGTTCATTTATCGCACATAAAACGTCCCCGGGTTCAATCTCCATCTCCTCGGCAATTGAACCGGGCATCACTTCTTTAATTATATGTTCCATTTTTTTCAATATCTTACCCTCTTGCAAATCTAGTTTATTAAGACTTCTGTAATAGTATATCAGAATCCCTTGCTTTTGTCCTCAATAGAAAAGCGTATGGCATCCTGCATTTGCACTTATCCATACGCTTATCATAATTTGATTATATCTCCTGATTCCTTACGCAGTTTCTACCAGCCTGTTTGGCCTGATAGAGATATTTATCTGCTTCTCCAATAGAGGTCAGGTAATCCGCTCCATCATAGGCAACTACCCCCAGTGAAATGGTAACTCTGCAAATCTGATAGTCCGTTTCCTCAACATTCTTACGTATAATTTCGGCAATATATAGGGCTTTCTCCATCGGACATCTTGGAAGAACAACTACAAATTCTTCTCCTCCCCAGCGGACAACTACATCTGTTCTTCTTAAAACATTCTGAATAGCATTCGCTACCTGCTTAAGAATCTCGTCTCCTGCCTCATGCCCAAATGTATCATTTACAGCCTTAAACAGATCAATATCAATCATAATAATTCCAATTTCATCTCCCAGTCCCGGAATAAACTGCTTGGTTCCCGGTACCAGAATGTGTTCAAAAATATTACGATTATACACCTTCGTCAGACCATCTATCGTCAATGTCTCCTCAAGCCTTTGCTTGGTTCTAAACTGATCTACGTATACATTGGTCATAACTACATTCAATGCGCAAATCGCCACAACACATGGAATCCCAAGGGATAGCATCAAATCCAAATTCTCATAATGATTAAAAAGATTAGATATAAGAATATTGCCAATAATCAGGCAGTGTGCAATCGTACTATACTTCCATGGTGCGCAGAAGGCAACAGCAAAAAACATCAGGTGCATAATGATAAAGCCTTCACTTGCATGCGTTCGATCCGGGAGATAGACAATCGCCCATATTGTTCCCCACATAATTGCATGTACCATAAAATAAGAGTATGGTACCATAATTCTATAATCCGTTACCTTTCGGTAGATTAATACAAAGGGAACTAAAAGGAACAGAATAAAACATCTAGGAAGCAATGTTTCCCATGCAATTCTGTCAAACAGCTGGCAATCCGAAATCCAATAAGACACAGAAGAAATACAGGAAAGTACAACAACATAAAAGTTGAACTTCCTATAATAATTATATTTCGATTGCCAGAACGAATCTTTTTCTTCTTTTGTCCAGCCCTTCAGCATATATCTTCCTCTTTCCCGAATTAATCTTCATAACCTCTGACAGTGTTTCCGTTGTTCCATTGGTTGTTGAAATAGTTGTTGAAATAGTTGCTGCTAATTCCTCTGTAGTAGCTGAGTTATCGCCAACACACTCCATCAGCGTAATAATTGTCTGTTTGGCTTCCAATGATGTTGTCATGGTATTAATTGTATGAATTAATTCATACTCCCATCCCCATTCGCTCGACTTTATACACAAAAAAGATATATTAATTATACATTGTTTGATAAATAATGTCTATATCAGCATATTGTAATTCCTTTTGCTTATGTTTTACAGATTGTTCCACCACAATTTCTCAGTCATATTGAATAATCTTTATACAATTTGCACATTGCGTCCAATAGCGAAATTGGTATAATAGCATTTACATGTAGGGTTGAACCCCTGACAAAAGGAGGTACACATTTGATTTCCATCTGTATTTGTGATGATAACGCGGTTTCCCTGGCTCAGCTTAAGATTTTGCTTGCAAAGTTTCAGGAAGACAACGATATGTCTTTCTATATTAAAACCTACTCAAACGGCGAGGAATTACGTTCTGACCTTGCACAGGGAATCTTTTATAAGATTTATCTGCTTGATGTTCTGATTCCCGGAGATAATGGTATTGAGATTGCCAGACAAATAAGACATTCCGATGAAAATGCAGGAATCCTGTTTCTGACTGCGTCCTCAAAATATGCGTTGGAAGCTTTTACAGTCTCTGCAACAGACTATATGCTTAAACCGGTGCAATATGAGTCTCTTTCACACGCACTTTTTCGTATCCTGACTCCGCCCAAGAATATTCTGGAAGATTCCAAACTGACGGTGCGTTCCGGTGGTTGTATTCAAAGCATTCCGCTTCAGAGTATCTGTTACGTTGAAGTACGTAAAAATAAATTAATCTTCTTATTAAACAATGGGAAGGAAATTGAGGAGTACAGAACACTGGCAAGCCTCCAGGAAGCTCTGAATAATCACAGTGAATTTGTTAAAATACACCGTTCCTACTTAATTAATATGAAATATATTCGAGAGATTACGCCAAGTGAAGTAATTCTGGTTTCGGAACATCATCTTCCTGTATCAAGAAGCTACTCTGCTTCATTAAAAGAAAATTACTTCGCCTTTAGCGAACAGTTTACCTAACTAAACGAAAACATTTTTCTATTAAAAAAACCCCGCCATGATAATGACGGGGTTTTCACATTCATGAAAAGATTACTCTTCTACTTCTTCAGCTGCGTCTTCTGAAACTTCTTCAGCTACGTTTTCTGATACTTCTTCAGCTGCATCTTCTGATACTGCTTCTTCTGTTGCAGGTGCTTCTACTTCTTCTGTTGCAGGTGCTTCTGCTTCCTCTGTTGCAGGTGCTTCTGCTTCTTCTGTTGCAGGTACTTCTACTTCTTCT
>JAKQFQ010000066.1 GCA_029558315.1 Bacillota bacterium | reverse complement strand
TGCGTAATGCAAACTGTTCGGAAAAATTTCTGTTTGAAGAAATGGAAATAGGTGGTAAGCACAAGGTAGAGAATGGGGAATTTTGTCTGGTTTCCGTAAATGAGGAAAAGGTAGGCAAAGGCATAAAAACTTTTGTAATGTCTTTCCGCATAGATGGGGGAATAGATACAGAATACGATCTATCCATCACTGTCGGGGAATGGGTTCCCATTATGAGTTACTGGGAATTGGATGAGGCGCAGTCAGAATATGCCCGAAAGGAATTTGATTATCTGTTTGAGGATGTAAATCTGGAGAAAGATGATGTAGATGGCTCCTTCTTCCAAAACTATGCCGGGGAGTTGTGTGATATGGGAATGTACATGCGTGAGCCGGAGTCCTCTGTGTGGTATGCGCTGGGATTCGATGGTGTTCACAGCACAAGCTACTCTACAAACAATGCAATAAAAAGATCTGAGTGCGGAACGTCTGTTCGTTTCGGTTATTGTTACACATTTTAGGAAGGAGTAAAACAATGCGTAGATTTAATGAACTGCAAAAATTGATAGATGCAGCAAAGGTATTGCAGAAATGCAATATCGGAAACTGTATGACAGAGATAAGAGATGCAGAGTATTTTGCAGAGCGGGACCGTAAAATTCCGAAGATGCAGAGCCTACAAAAAAGTGCGTACGAATCCCTTCTGGAAATGTGCAAAGATTTCCCAGAAGAAAATATCTCTGAAGAGAATCTGTTCGATGTCCTGTCTGCCTGTTGCGATGCAGTGACAGACAGGCTCACGACATTTCAAATACTCGGTCTTGCAATGGAGGACCTCTCCCTATGCTATGACAATGAGAGCGGGGAAGAAAACACAGTGAGCAAGATGCGGACGGAGATATGGGAGAAGGTGCATTTGTACTGTGTGGATGTAGTCCGGGAAAGTTGGTTCTGGATTCACTTGGATGTGGCCTTCGAGGAGAACGGTGTCACTTCGTGGAAAATCCCATGCTTCTTCGATCCGACAGAGCATACATCCCTGTCTGAATTCCATTACAAACATGAGACACAATGGGTTCTCACTTTACAGGAGATAGTCTCCGAATGTGGGAAAATAGAGGGATGGGAATTACTGCGGAACTGGCTGAAGGATGCATCCCAGACAGAAGCCGTTCGGAGTCAATTTAATCGTATGTGTTTTGAGCATGTAATATAAAATGATATAGGAGGAAGAGATGCTTATAAGCGTTCAAAAATTTGAAGAAAAGAGAATAACAGGAATATGGATGCCAAGGGATTGGTTGTGCGCCTTGTTGTACAGTGATATGACAGGGCTGGAAGATGCGGAGATCGAAAAGCTGGACTCTCTGGAAAGACAAGCCCATATACTTATAGGTTCTGGGGGATGTTGGGGGGATGTAAATAATGACGAAGATTTCTGGCCTGAACTGAAACAAGGTCACGAGAACATTACTGGAATGGCATGTGAGTGCATAGAATGCTATTACAGCACATGCACACTAACAAAAGATAAAAAAGTAAACATAGGAGTATAGAGGATGAAAAGATACGTTATAAACAGCGCAGTTGTCCCCGCAGAGAATGCCGGTATGTACGAATACCGGAACATAGATTGGGAGGAAGCAAAGGAATGGCTCCAGAGGGGAACATACATCAGTACAATAGGATACAAGGACACCGCAGAGTACCTGCACAGTATGACGGGGATGCGGTTCAAGGTGAA
>JAKQFQ010000057.1 GCA_029558315.1 Bacillota bacterium | reverse complement strand
GAGGAAGCAAGAAAAGCGGAAGAAGAACGCTTAAGGGCCGAAGAAGAAGCTGCAAGAAAAGCGGAAGAAGAAGCCAGAAAAGCTGAAGAAGAACGCTTAAAAGCAGAAGAGGAAGCAAGAAAAGCCGAAGAAGAACGCTTAAGGGCAGAAGAAGCAAGAAAAGCAGAAGAAGCACGTCGTAAAGCCGAAGAAGAAGCAGCTAGAAAAGCCGAAGAGGAAAGAAGACTTAAAGAAATCGAACAGCTAAAGGAAGATGCCACCTCTTTTGGAATTAAAGCGCTTGAAAAGAGTCATAAATCTCTTGAACTGGCAAGGGTTAATCTGGAAGCTGCTTTGGATAAATTTAATGTTTATTATGCACATTTAACAGATGATGATTTTGATGATCTGGGAGAGGTGTATGTGCAGATTAAAGAGCTGCTTGGAATTATTTATTATAGGGAGCATGCTTTCAAATTGGCAATACCATTACTTAAAGATGCAGCAGAACATGACAGAATGCGAGCAAGAGTGTACCTGGCAGAGTGGCTTCTGAAGAATCGAAAGGAGATCCCAAAGGAACCGGAATACTTATTGAATCTGCTGCTTGAAGCTTTGGAGGATTCTGAAGTAACAGAACATGAAGATGAAAAGATTATTGCAATCTATACACTTGGCAAAATCTATGCTGAAGGTGTTGGAGTGAAGCGCGATCTGGAAATGGCATTTAAGTATTATCTGGAAGGTGCAGAGATGAATAATATTTCCTGCATTGCAATGGTTGGACAGTGCTATCTTTATGGCGAAGGCGTGAAGAAGGATACCAAAACCGCATTTGCATGGAATGAAAAAGCTGCCAATGCCGGTAATGAAAAGGGAATCCGAAATCTTGCTGTTAGCTATGATTTTGGAACCGGAGTAGCACGAAATGCTGAACAGGCAATCTATTGGTATAAACAATTACTGGATAAACTGGGCAATGATCGATTTGCGATGTATCGAATCGCATATTGTTTGGCAGATCCGGACCGGATGTATGGTGCAAAACCGACGGCGGAAGTGTATCAGGAAGCACTGCAGTATGCTGAAAAGGCTGCAGAAGAAGGCGAAGATAATGCGAACTATATTATTGGATTCTATTATACGCTTGCCTTAGAAAATAAGCCGGATTATAACAAAGCAATGAATCATTTTATCAAAGCGGCGAATGGTGGTAATGCAAAAGCCAAAGAATGGATAAACAGGTTTAATAAAACAGGAAGCGGAAACTATGTTTTGAGAAATGCATAATCAGTTTAGGGGAACGCAGGAAGTACAAGGCGTTCCTCTTTTTTGATAATCGTAAATGCTCGTAGGCGGATGCCAATTGTGTGGAGGAGTAATTGTGAACGAGATGGAAATGAAAGACAGATGGATATATCTGGACAATGCGGCGACAACCCAAATGCGAAAAGAAGCTCAAAAAGGAATGTTGAATTACCTTTGTGAACAATATGGAAATCCAGGTGGAATGTATCGTCTGGGATATGAAAGCCGTAGAGCGGTGGAGGAAGCCAGAGAGACGATCGCTAAAACCATACATGCTGACTGCTCAGAAATATACTTTGTTTCAGGAGGAACTGAGGCTGATAATCTTGCACTTCGGGGCACTATGGAAAGCTCAATGATTTCCGGGAAACACATCATCACCAGCAGCATCGAACATTCTGCGGTTTTGAATACATGCAAATATTTAAAAGAAAGAGGCTGCGATGTGACGATTCTTCCGGTTGATTCTAAAGGACGTTTATCGGTAGATGCAGTAAGAAAAGCTATCAGGCCTTCAACGGGGTTAATTTCTGTTATGATGGCAAACAATGAAATCGGTACGATACAACCAATTGAAGAAATAGGTGAACTGGCCAAAAAGGAAGGCATTTTATTTCATACAGATGCGGTGCAGGCATATGCACAGATTCCAATAGATGTGAGAAAACTCAACGTTGATTTGCTTGGAGTATCAGCGCATAAGTTTTATGGACCGAAAGGAATTGGGTTCCTTTATATAAGAAGAGGAACGAAGCTAGAACCGCAAATCCTGGGCGGCGGTCAGGAGAAGGGGATGAGATCCGGAACGGAAAATGTTCCGGGAATCATCGGTATGGGAGAAGCAGCCAAATATACTTGTGCAGAGTGCGTAGCAAATGGGGAACGTGAAAAGAAAATCAGAGATACAATGATAGAAAAAATAAGAAATGAAATTAGTGGGTGTGTGATAGATGGAAGCATGGAATATCGATTGCCCAATAATATTCATCTTTGTTTTGAAAAAATTGATGGAGAAATGTTGGTTAGGCTGTTGGATAAGGATCATATTGCGGTGGCAACCGGATCAGCATGCAGCGCGAATAAGAAAGAAGTTTCCCATGTGCTGACAGCGATTGGCAAGAATTCGGAACAAGCAAGAGGTTCTATACGAATTACCTTGTCAAAAGACACGACAATGGAAGATGCCGATATCGCAGTGCATTATCTGAAAAAGGAAGTGGATAGACTGCGTAAAATGTCCTAGCGAGTATACATATTCCTAAATTCCTTGGGAGTACAGTTTTTTACAATATGAAACATACGGATAAAGGTTGACATGCTCGAAAAACCGGATCGAAGAGCAACATCTGTTACCGTAAGCTTAGGATCAATTAGCAATCGCTCTGCGGTTGCTATTCTTTTTTGGTTTAGATATTTATAAAAGGAAACATTTGTAAACTGTTTGAACAATCGCGAGAAGTGATATTTACTAAAACCTGCAAGTTCTGCGACATCGTCCAGAGAAAGATCCTCGGTACAGTGATCATTAATGTAATTGCAGATAAATAGAAATTTTTCGGTAAATTCCTTCTGCTTGGAATAACCGGACTCGTAATGCTCTAGATTCTGCGTGTGATTTCGTCCTATTAAAACAAATATCTGCAGCAGCATGGAATGAATCGAAGCATCAACAAGAAGATTTTCTTCTGTATACTCTTCTAAAATGGATAGAAGAAGATTTTTAACCTTATCATGAATTAAGGAATAATCCTCGGGCGTGATGCAGAGGGCCGGAGAAAAAATGGAAAGAATGGACTCTAAACTTTTAAACTGCTGTAATGTGGAAAAATCAGACTGAAAAATAATACGTCTTCCCTCATGCGCCGGTATGGAATGAACAACGCCGGGGCAT
>JAKQFQ010000054.1 GCA_029558315.1 Bacillota bacterium | reverse complement strand
TACGCCATTGCCTTTTCCAGCAATAATTCTAGCCGAATAGCTTCCATATCGAAAATCATCACATGCTGTGTAATACTGCCCTGAGGCAAAATCTTGACCATGACATAATGAAACATCATCAGCGCAGGGCTTATTATCGAGGATCAACTGCAGATTTCCGCCTGAGATCTTAATATGATTAGGATCCGGTAGCCAGGCGTTTAAAGATATCAGATCAACATTCCCCCAATCGGACTTAAGCCACAGGTCAGAATTCTCTTGGTCAAAATGGTCTTGGAAATTGCAAGGACAAATAACGGCTGTAGCTCCCGAACTGCTCTGCATGAGATTTCGCGCATGGCTCTCGAGAGGAATCATTTGGGATTGATTTGCTTGCTTCTCGAAGAGGCTTTGCACCAATGATACATTCTGTAATTGAGATTGATTCTCCATGCCCGTGGAGATAGCTGTAAAACTGCAGAGCAAGGCAGCTAAGATGCATATATGGAATATAATCTTTGTTGAAATACAATCCTCTCCTTTTAGTATTACTTTAGTTTTAGTTATATCTATATAAGGTTATCTATGATCCCAAGATCGAATCACATATGTCGCTTTTTTAATAAGTTATTATTTAGTTTGCAATATCTATATATGAGCTAAAAGAATAAAAACCAATATGATCCTCAGGCAGGAATCATTCCTAAAAGATGAAAGATCTTGCGAATCATATACAACGCTGATATGAGCAGTCAAGTCTATTTCTTTTTTGGGACTTTGATCCCGACAAAAAAAAAACCAGCTCTGGTCTCGCAGATCCCCAAATGCTTCCCTGAACGCGTATATAAATGTACACGACCGATTCATCAATATCCGCTCATATCAGGCCGCATTAATATGAAAGAAAAAAAGGAAATAGTCTGCGGAGCAGACATCCACAGGGATTTTTTTGCGCCACAATGATATCCAGGAATGGATTGAAGCAACAGGGAGATGCATTACCCGGACCCATGGGAGATATATTATCTAGCCCCTGTAGAGTAGCTCGCCAGTTCCTAAATTTTCTCATTAAGTAGCATAGCAGCTCCGTTACCTCTTTCCATTGAAGTAGCATTCAAAAGATTATTTGGGAGATCGTCCCCCTCTCCCAAGCCAACAGGCTGAATCATGTACCCGAGTATACCTTCTCCAATGTAGCCAACTGTTGGGGCAATTACACTGTATTCATAGTAGTTGGTAGTGTAGAAGTGATCCGTTTGGGATGGGCTGTACATGCGATATATTGGAATGGTGCCAGTCTGAGAACTACCGTATATATTTCCAAGTGTACCTTCCCCGATGTAGCCAACAGTTGGGGCAATTGTACTGTATTCATAGTAGTTGGTAGTGTAGAAGTGATCCGTTTGGGATGGGCTGTACATGCGATATATTGGAATGGTG
>JAKQFQ010000052.1 GCA_029558315.1 Bacillota bacterium | reverse complement strand
GAGCATTTGCTCCTTTCGATATCTTGGATTTTTAGTCGAGGACATTATATCAAAAAAAAGGGGGGAGTGCTCTTTTTATTATAAACTCCCTGATAATCAAGGTTAAAACAATAAAATAGGTAGTGAAATTTGACACTACCTCAGAAAATACGGAGAGGGACAAATGACACAACTGTCATCATAGCCAAGTACCTTCGGTGCCGGAATGGCTGCATTCTCTGCCACCCTGCGCATTGCCTCAACCTCACAAAACATAATATTCTTCTCATAGCTCATCACCCTTGTACCCGGTTGTGGCGCAATTTTTAGAATAAATTGTTTATTGCACTTAAGCGTAACCAGATATGCAACATTAAAATATCCTTCCGTCAATTCAAGACAGGATGCAATCGAATCCTTGGGATAAAACTTTGCAACCATCCTCTGAAGTGTTTCTTCTGATTGTTTGTTCTTTGTCCTGCTTTCCATCCGCTTCTCCTTCTCTAATCGTACAATTGTGTTGGACCTACACTTCCAAATACAATCATAGCATCAAAACACTCCATTGGAACAAATTGCAGTGTATAAAATGCGGGAACTGCCGTCTGCCAGTCTTCTATTCCGACATTCAATGTTGTAAATCTCATTTTCTGTGTCAGAATCTGCTGCCAGACTGTATCGTCTGTAACATTTGCAAATTCGATAAAATAGTATGGTTGATCACTCGTAGTAAGTAATTCGTTCATGAGATTTTGATTTGTTACTGTCATTATGCTAAATCCATCCGCTCCTTTGGACTGAAATGAGGTTTCCAGTGCATCGGTTCCGATGGCATAGTATTCAGAACCATACGTCTGTGCCAGACGCTCTCCAAGACAAGTATAGGCAATTGCGGAGGTTCTGGCAATATGCCCGTTATGCCCATTGATAAACAGCACGCTGCCAAAATCTCCTTCGATGATAAATGTACGACATACACTATTTTCTACCAATGCCTGAAATATCTGCATCTTCATCTGATGATACTCGCTGACACCATGGCTTGCTTCACCAAGGCCGACAATCTTACCCCCCTTTGATGCGGCAAATGCAGTTACATCAGCACTGCATTTACTCAGATTGGCGCCTGTATTCTGTGTCCCTATAATTTAAATCCATTGGTTCTCCTTTTACAAACTGATAAACACCAAACATGGAGTATTTCCTGAGAATCTGTCCCTTCGCTGCCATTTCATGCAAATATATTTCTTCTGCTTCAAAGTCCCAAAATATTCTAAATTTACGCATTGATCTTATCCTCCTCCTTGTCATACACACGAATCAGCTGATTAATTCTGTCTCGTTCCAGCTTAAGTAACTGCTTGCCTTCCATTGTAGTAATATAAGTCTTTCTTCTTGGATCTTTTGATGGTACCGATGCAATCAGCCCCTGTCTGGAAAGATTATCCAGTGCACCATACATGGTTCCTGCTGCAATTCTGACTCTTCCTGCACTCAGTTCCTCGGCCCGCTGCATCACATAATACCCATGTCCCGGTTCTAATAATGCCAGCAAAATGTAATAGGTTGTTTCTGTCATTGGGAGTTGCTTCTCCAAATTCATTGTTTCTTCTCCTCCTGGTTGTTTTATTATATCTTTCAACTGTACTGTCTATCTGCACTGTCTAACTATATAGTTGAACTGTATAGTTAGACAGTACACCAAGGAAAACTAATTGTCAACAAAAAATTCATTAAAAAAGCACCGAACAGGTCGATGCATTTTTAGTGTTTTTGGATTCTTTTGTTTGTTAATTGGATTCATAATGCTGTATGAGCGTTTTAAAGCGCTTGCTGCGCCTTAAAAAAGCATACCTTTGATTGGTATTAATCTCTGCCAGCAATGCCGGTAAAACAGAGAAGTTCATTGCCTCAGTTTCCTTACTTTCACCCTTCTCTTTCTTCTTGGTAGTGTCAAATTTCACTACCTATTTTATTGTTTTAACCTTGATTATCAGGGAGTTTATAATAAAAAGAGCACTCCCCCCTTTTTTTTGATATAATGTCCTCGACTAAAAATCC
>JAKQFQ010000036.1 GCA_029558315.1 Bacillota bacterium | reverse complement strand
CACCCCCGGGATATTGTCGGCAGTATCTCCCATTAATGCTTTTAATTCGATAAACTGTAACGGAGTTACCTGATAACGTTCTTTGACATCTTTGGCATAATAATCTTCTATCTCTGTCTTGCCCGGCTTGGTTTTTGGAATTCGAATCTTTATTTTGTCACTGGCTATTTGTAATAGATCGCGATCTCCTGATACCAGTGACACTTGTAAGCCTTCCTGCTCAGCTCGTTTTGCCATAGTTCCTAAAATGTCATCGGCTTCCAGCCCTGCCTGTTCAAGAACAGTTACCCCCATTGCACGAAGAAGCTCCTTCATCACAGGAACCTGCTCACGCAGTTCTTCTGCCATAGGCTTTCTTGTTCCCTTATATTCTTTATATATCAAATGTCTAAAGGTCGGTGCCGAAACGTCAAAGGCCACTACCAAATACTCCGGTTTTTCTTCCTCTAGAATTCGAAACATAATATTCAGAAATCCATATATTGCATTGGTATGAAATCCTTTTGCATTTGTTAACTCGGGTATTCCAAAAAACGCCCGGTTCAAAATACTATGGCCATCAATCAGCACTAATTTTCCTGTCATTCTCTATCTCCATTTACTATTTATAGTTAGAACAATAATCCAATGAGCAGATAACAAATCGTAACTACAATTCCGGCTGCCTTTGCTACCTGAATCACCCGGTGAAATGATTCCATTGCCTTACTGTATTTTAAGGAGTTCCTAATCTTGGTTGCAAACTCTTTATTCAAATCAAAAGTTCCGCCATTTTCCAATCGTTTCAATCCTTCAAACACCAGAAATTGAATCTTTAGTTCCTCTTTACATTCAGCACAAGTGTCGATATGTCTAATAAGTCGGATTGTCTTTTTTGCATCCAATTCATCCTTAATAAATGCCCGAATATTCGTTCTGTACTCTCTGCAATCCATATTACTCCTGATTCCGCACGACACCATGCTGTCAAAATCCCATGAACCATGCCTTTCTCACTATTATTCCAATAATATTCTACAACATAACAACATAAGATGCAAAAAATTCTTGTAATTATTTTTCATCTATGATAATATTCATTTTGACGCCGGCGTGTCGGAATGGCAGACGAGGCAGACTCAAAATCTGTTGTGGGCAACCACGTGCGGGTTCAAGTCCCGCTGCCGGCAGTTAGAAACATCATAATTCAATTTCTGAATTATGATGTTTTTTATTTTTCAACGTCTGTTTTCGAAGTGCACTTTCGCCGGATGATTATTTTTCACAAAAAAGACGTAGTCTTTTCATGCATTCCGTGCTATAATTTTAAAGTATTTGTATTTATGTAAAACATAAATCATTCACGATTTCATTTAGGGAGGAAAAATTTGTGAGCAAAAAGGAACAAGATGATGTTACATTAGATGCTGATCAGGAAACGACAGCATCCGTTGAGGAAAGCAGTGAGGATACCTCTTCTGCAAGTACCAAAGAAGAAACTACTGGCGAAACCACCGACGATAACAACACCGAAGAAACAGAAGGTACACATAACCGTACTTTACTTATTGTAGAAGTCATTGCTGCTATCGCTGTTATTGGATTTATTATTTACGCGATCGTAACCAATGGCAACAGTTCAGTTTCAGACAATAGTGCTTCTGCTAATACCTCTATCAATGCCGCCGGAAGTGTTTCTGCCGGAGAAGTTGTTATTGATAATTCAATACTTTATACTGATATTCCGGCAATTCCGGAAGTATCCACTGTTAATAATTTAACTTTGGAGGAATGCGAAGCAAGAGTCGCAGACGGAACAATGATTGTTCTTACAACAGAAGATGGAATTGACGTATATATTAATAACTATTTGGATTCCGAGTATTTTAATGCGAATGCAACCTATACACAGGAAGATGTTGACACAGCAATTATGAATGAAGTGCTTGCCGGTTATGCTGAATCAGTTTCTACTAACAGAACTGTTGCTCAGATTAATGACCTGGTTGATATCGACTTTGTCGGAACTAAAGATGGTGTTGCCTTTGAAGGTGGTACTGCAGAAGCCCAGCAGTTAATGCTTGGCTCTAATTCTTACATTCCTGGTTTTGAAGAAGGTATTATAGGCATGGAAGTTGGAGAGACCAAAGACGTTACATTGAATTTCCCTGAAGATTATTCAACTGCAGCTGATCTTGCAGGACAGGAAGTTGTCTTTTCAATCACTTTGAATTCTATTATTTCAGAAACTACTTATCCGGAACTTACGGATGCAATGGTTGCTGAGACCTTTACCGACATTACTACTGTTTCTGAATGTCAGGCTGAATATGCAACAGCAATGTTAAAGAACAGCATCTGGACATTCATCGGAACTGATTTTTATGTAAGCGATATTCCTGATGATACTGTTCTTGCTTACTACAATTCAACAATGGATTATTACGATCTTATTTCCAAGAATTATCAGATGAACATTGCTGATTTGATGAGTATGTATGGATCAGATGTCAGTGCATTAAAAGCAGATGTTATGGATACTTCTGCAAGCTCTGCTAAATACTCTATTCTCTATGCTGCAATTGGTGGAACAAATGCTCTTACTGTAACAGACGAGGATATTGCCACCTTAGCTGCTGATTACGGTTATACCGATACAGAAGTTTTCCTTAAAGATTACGGTGCAGTAACAATTTATGATTACATTCTACAGTCCAAAGTTATGGATTATCTCGTAGAAATTCACGAATAGAACTGACCATAAAAAAAGCAATACACGCAGGTGTATTGCTTTTCTTATGTCCTAAATACTTCTCAACAGCTTATCGTTGCTATATTTATTTCACTTTCTCTAATTCATTACGCTCTGTAATACTAAAAGATTGCTGCTCATAATTGATAGATACGTATCTCCTGCTTCCATTCTCTCATTCGTTATAGTTTCCATTGAATTCAGACCAGCTATGCTCTGATCCTTGTTCTGTGTGTTCTCGATAATTGTTGATGCAATCGACTGATTCGAATTTTCTACCGTAAGTACATAAGCAAGATGATACTCATCCAACTTTTCCGCCAGGAAAATAACTGTTTCAAAATCTGCCTCTGTATCTGCTGAACATCCCGGAAATGCCGCATAGTACAGAATATCATACTCATCCATAAGATAATGGAACGGGAACCTGTCCCCAACAACCACTGTATGTGTAGTCGCTTGTGCAACCATTGTCTGGTACTCCTCATCTAATTGCTGTAGTTCTGCTTCATAGTTTTGCAGATTCTTCTGATATTCTTCTGCAAGCTGTGGGTTCAACTCTTCCAGAGAGCTTTCAATCTCTTTCGAAATGATAGCAGCATTTTCGATTGACATCCATACATGCTCGTCATACTCAATTTCCTCCCCGGCTTCCTGTTCCTCGTGTTCCTCCTCCGCTTCCATCCCTTCTACTAATACTTCTTCTGTAACACGCTCTCCAATAGCATCAATAAGACTGATACTAAGCTGATTTTCATTAACTGCATTTTCCATTGCATCCTCAACCCATTGATCTGACTCTCCACCAACGTAAATCACCAAATCCGCATTAGAAATCATTGCAATATCTGATGCCGATGGCTGATATGAGTGCAGATTTGCACCATCCTGAACCAACAGATTCAGCTCTACATTTGAAACATCATCGCCAAGAATGGTTCTGGTCCAGTCATATTGTGGGAAAATGGTGCATACAATACTTATCTTATCTGATTTTTCCTCTTCATTCTCTGTTTTGTTTCCCATACTACATCCAACTAACAAACAAAACATTAATATTGAAATCACGAAAACATACCATTTCTTCATTTTCTTCACTCCGTCTTTTTAATTTGCAATTTATTTGCATTTTCTGATTATACCACTTATGCTCGTTATGTCAATAATAATTTGCAACTCGTTTGCATTTTATTATTTCATTTTTAATCGGTTGACATTTGTTCTTTCTCTTTGCATAATAGAATGGTGTCTAAAAAGGCACATAATTAATAGGAGGAACAAATTATTATGAAAAAATTATTAGCTTTATTCCTTTCCGCAGTCTGCGTGATGGGAACTCTCAGTGCATGTGGCGAAGTTACTACAGCTACAGATGAACCCGCTGCATCCGGTAATGAAGCAGGCACTTCCGATGCATCCGCTTCTACTGATGTTGTCGATGATTATGGCACTATTGTTGCCAATGGTAAAATGGTAATTGGAATTACAGAATACGAACCCATGAACTACTATGACGAGAACGGTACACTGATTGGATTTGATACTGAATTTGCTCAGGCAATATGTGCCAAACTTGGCATTACTGCTGAATTCCAGGTAATCGACTGGGATATGAAAGAAACCGAATTAAAATCCGGTAACATTGATTGTATCTGGAATGGTCTTACAGTAACTGAAGACAGACGTGAGAATATGGACTTTTCTACCTCTTACCTTACTAACAGACAATGTGTTGTTATCAATTCTGCCAATGCAGATACTTATACCGATGCAGCAAGTTTAAGTACAGCTTTAATTACAGCCGAAGGTGGTTCTGCAGGAGAAAGTGCTATTACTTCTGATGCTAATCTTTCACAGGCTAATTACACAGCTTCCAGCTCTCAGGCAGATGCTCTCCTGGCACTGAAAGCCGGCAACTATGATGCTATCGTTATTGACTACACAATGGCAACTGCAAGTGCTGGTTCCGGTGATTATGCTGATATGATGATTGTTGATGGTATTACTTTAGCCAACGAAGAATATGCTATTGGTTTCCGTCTTGGCAGCAATATGACAGACAAAGTTAATGAAGCTATCAGCGAGATGATTGCTGATGGTTCTCTTGCTGAACTGGCTGCAAAATATGAATTAACAGATCTCTATGAAGCTGCTATTGCCGCAAACGCTACTATCACAGAATAAGAAGAGAGCAAATGAGCGATTTTATTAATGTTACATTACATTTATTGGAGGGTTTTGGAACTACTTTAGGGTTATTTTTCTTAACCCTCCTTTTTTCTATTCCGTTTGGACTTTTACTTTCCCTTTGTTCGAAAGCCAGATTTAGTCCATTTCGTTATTTAATACGTGGATTTATTTATATAATTCGTGGCACTCCATTACTCTTACAGTTGATGGTTGTTGTCTATCTGCCCGGAATAGTATTTCAAAGTCCATTAACCAAATGGGAAATGTTTCATGGCAATACAGCACTGTCCTATTTTTGTGGTGCATTATTTGCTTTTGTAATTAACTATGCCTGCTACTTTTCAGAAATTTTCAGAGGTGGAATTGAAAATATTCCGAAAGGTCAATTCGAGGCAGGTGAAGTTCTTGGCATGACCAAGACACAGATTTTCTTTCGTGTCATTCTGTTACAGGTAATTCGTAATATTCTGGCACCTATGAGCAATGAAATTATTACACTGGTTAAAGATACTGCTTTAGCAAGAACTGTATCTGTTGTGGAGATTCTTTTCTGTGCCAGTGAAATCCTCAAAGTGGATTTCATCATATGGCCGCTATTTTACACTGGTGTATTTTATTTAGTATTTAACGCTTTACTTACTTTTCTCTTTGGTTGCATTGAGAAAAAGCTGAGTCGGTACTGGAAATAATTGGAGATTAAATATGGCCTTATTAGAAGTAAAAGAATTAAAGAAATATTTTGGTGATACTGAAGTATTAAAGAGCGTTAGTTTCTCTATGGAAAGAGGAGAGGTTCTTGCCATTATTGGTTCTTCCGGAAGCGGCAAAACAACGCTTCTTCGTTGTCTTAACTTCCTGGAAACAGCCAACTCCGGTTCTATTCGTGTTGGAGAGCATCTGCTTTTTGATGGAGATGACCCTGCCTTTAAATCCTCCAGTCGCATTCGTAGAAACAGACTTTTCTTTGGTCTTGTATTTCAATCCTTCAATCTGTTTCCGCAATATACGGTTCTTGGCAACCTGACCTTAGCCGCCAGGCTATCTGCGAAAGATCAGACAAAGATAACAGGAGAACATGAGAGTATCGATGAAATTAACAATCGCGCCTATGCCCTATTGGAACGAGTTGGGCTTTCACACAAATGTGATGCCTATCCCTGTGAGCTTTCCGGTGGTCAACAGCAACGTGTAGCGATTGCCCGAGCACTCATGCTAACTCCGGACATTCTATGCTTTGATGAGCCTACCAGTGCCCTTGACCCTGAACTAACCAAAGAAGTTCTACGTGTTATTCGTGGTCTCAAATCTGGTGACAATACAATGATCGTAGTCACTCATGAAATGGAATTTGCACGAAATGTAGCGGACAAGATTATTTTTATGGCCAATGGGATTATTGAAGAAATTGGAACTCCTGAGGCAATTTTTGAACATCCGCAGAGTCCTATTCTGCAATCCTTTTTAAATAATGCATTAAATTAGAGGAATTCACGCAGTTCTTTAATACTTTCCTCTTCAAAAACAACCATTTCTTCTGCTATCTCTAACGCAAATGGTCGAACACTTTCATATTGATGCATTGCTCTCCATAGATTGGAGAGCTTTTTTGTTTTTTGTAGAATTGCAACGGATGCAATTTTTCCGGTACTGCAATCAAGCAGTGTATTAATATCAATCTCCAATCGATTCAGGCGTTCGCGAAAAACATTCATCTGATTAGGCACCACACTACCTTCTATCAGTACGTCTCTTATCTCATCCATCATTTCATGATAACTTTTACGCTTTCTCATAAGAAGCTTTACAAGCTCCTTCTCACGATTCTTATCAATCAGCTGTTGTAATGTGAGATCTATTTTCTCTGACTCTAACAACAATTCTTTTAACAGGTTAATTTCTGATGCTCTTAATTTCATAAAAATACCACCTTGGAAATAATACTATCATTCCCAAGGTGGTATAAATTATTCTTATATTGATTAATTGTCGATAAATTCTGTCTTAATATATGCATCCTGACCATTGTACTCTATCTTCGTCCATCCATTACCCAGATCCTCAATCAGCGTAAATGTCTCTCCTGCATAAGCAACACCGACTTTGTCACCCTCTGTATCCGGAGTCTCTCGAATATTCACGGTTTCTGTTACTGACACAGTGCCGGCTGTTGCTGTCTGGTTCTCGTTTCCTTCTTCATCAAGTATCACCAGATATTCCGATTTAATATATCCGATTTCACCCTCATAGACAATCTGGCTCCAGCCATTTGCTCTTTGTTCATTACATACAAGAACAGTGCCGCCTTCTACCCTGCCCATCTTATCAGCCTCTTCGCTATCAGACATACGCACATTAACAGTTGTTGTTGTCTTTACTTCAAAGCTTCCGCCTTCTTCCTGTTCTACATCATTGGTTGAAACCTCTGTAGTATTGGCTGCAACTTCATTCTCGGAAACTACTGCATCTCCACTTACACTGTCCGCAGAAACAGTCTCTGCTGCAAGCATCTCTCCCACTTCGTCTTTAATCGTCTGGTTCAATGCTCCCATATAAGCTGCAAATTCAGGGTTACTGTCCAAAAGCTCAGAATACTCTGTCTTTACTCTTGTAATTAAATCAACAACATCCTGCTGTGAAGAAACTGTTTTGATATAATCTGCAACATTAACATCAAAGTCACCTTCATATACATAAAGGCTTCCATCTTCTCTGGTACATACCAGCTTGGCCAAAACACTCGGTGCCGGCACTTCCCAGTCAACAAACTTCACGTCGCATACAACATATACAATATAGGAATTTTCAAAAGGTCCCGGCTTGGTATAGCAGACAATATTCTGATATTCTTCAACATATTCACACTTCACTTCAATCTTCGTTGCTTCTACTGTATCCAGATAGTCGCGTAACGAAGCAAGCGTCTCCAGGTCATCATTTTGCATTGCTGTAAAATACTTTACAATCAATTCATTTACTTCAGGATAGGCATTCATCTGCAAAGGTTCCTGTGGAACTGAGATTGCTGTATTCATGGAAGGTTCCGCCATCATCGAATTCATTGATGCAGATGCATCTACAATCTGTGAATCTCTCTGCTTTGTAACAGCACTGACAATTACAATCACAAGAATAGCGACTGCACAAATAGCCAACGCAATCAGACAGGTTCTGTGATTGTTGCTGATCCACTTCCTTATGTGACTCCAGATTTCCTTAACAAAATCAGAAAGTTCTGCATCTGACTCTGTTTCTTCCGGATCCGTCTCAGAGGCAATACCAGCATTCTTAGAAAGTTCTTCTTTTGAATTGTCTGCTTTCTTCTCGACTTCCTCTTTGTTTGAGGCTTCCGATAATTCATTTGTTTCCTTCGTATCTGATGATTCCACGATACTTTCTTCGGCTTTGTTTTCTTCCACTGTTGCTTCAGAAATGTTTTCCTTTGCTGCGTTAATAGAATTGTTGTTGTTGCCTTTTTTCTTCTTTTTCATCACATTCTCCATAGAATTTTGTCCCAATCATCTGGGCTTATATATTCCCCTTGAAAAATAGTGCACTCGACAGGAATCGAACCTGCATTAAAGGCGTCGGAGGCCTTCGTTCTATCCATTAGACTACGAGTGCTTATCAAAGTCTGTGATTGCACAATCATTTAAATGTTACATAATTGTTAAATCATAATGACCATAATAGCATACTTTTAATTCTTTGTCTAGGTGAAAGGATTTACCAGGCATACCGGTACAGGCTTACGCCGGTACCGGCATATCTGTCTATGCATTCAGGATTTCCAGTTCTCCCTTCTTCCGATCATAGTAATATACAGAATCAGATAATACTTCTTCCTCTGCTACCTGTGTTTCATTAACATCCTTTACCATCTCGCATAGATTTTGGGGATTATCAATTTCATTATCGGTAATCAAAATCACTTCATGTATAGAAGAAGGCAGTATATACAGGTTCTTCTGCTGCTTTAGCGCAAACTCATTTAAAATGTCATGATAAAGAAGACAGCTTGCTCCGTTATGCTTGCTTTGATTGCTGAGTACATACATTGGAATACTTTCTTTTCCATTTAGGGCCTGATGCAACATCTGATCAGCCATATCCTGCATCCATGACTCATCTTCCTGTTCTTCTTTATGACATTTACGCTGTATGTCTGAGAGCAGAATCTCTCTCATAATATCTTCCATATTCTCTATTTTAGCGCCTAATAATCTTGGTGTATTACTACTTGCCTGCCGATAGAGATCTTTTGCAGTTACCCCCCATACATCCATGTGGGAAGTATAGATCAGTATACTGGCACTACCAATTTCATCATCCGAAAGCAGATAGTAAAACACGATTGCCATATCCAGATACATGATATAAGGAATCTCTTTTAATAAATCCTCATTCTTCTTGGCGTTGACCAGTTTAAAAACAATATTTGACTTCACCTGTTCGTAATCAGAGAAGAAGGATACATTGAACTTTTCCTTAATCTGGTTTTTCTCACTAATATCTATTATTTCCTTTACCAATGAGCCAAATGATTCTCCTTCTTCGTATCTACAATAAAATTCCTCCAGATAAACTGTCGGGGTTATATTCTGTTCCTCATGCATAATTGTTATTCCACTCAGTTCAACCCCATTATTCTTTTTGATTGTATTAAGACGTACAATAGCTGTCTCTTCCACATATTCTTCTATTGCTTTTTTAACTTTACTTGTAAAATCCTGATATTTCATATTCTCTCTCCTTTTCTCATAGCTACCGGGAACAAGGTCCGACTTTCATTAACCCAATGATCACACTGCAAAATGTCTGATGGTCACATGATGCGTCTCTTAGTGTGACACATCATTTAAGCAAAAGTGTAATTAAACTGCACTAAAAAAGACAATGAATGTCATACATTCATTGTCTTATCCACCTTTAGAAAAGATTATTCACATGATTAAAACTTATACACGGCTTAAATACTCACCGGTTCTTGTATCAATCTTAATCTTGTCTCCCTGCTCAACGAACAGTGGAACCATAACCTGTGCACCGGTCTCAACGATTGCCGGCTTTGTTGCACCTGTTGCTGTATCTCCCTTAAATCCCGGCTCGGTATCTGTGATATCCAGCTCAACAAACAGTGGAGGTTCGATTGCAAATACATTACCATTGTGGGAACATACCTTAACCATCTCATTCTCTTTCACAAATTTCAGGGCATCACCTACAGATTCAGCGCTTAAAGCAACCTGCTCGTAGTTCTCTGTGTCCATGAAGTTGTATAAATCACCATCTGCGTAAAGATACTGCATTTCTTTTCTATCAATACGTGCCTGCGGGCATTTTTCAGTAGGACGGAAGGTTTTTTCAACCACACCACCACTCTTAATATTCTTCAGCTTTGTTCTAACAAATGCTGCGCCCTTTCCCGGTTTTACATGCTGAAATTCAATAATCTGATAAACGTTACTATCAAACTCAATAGTAACACCATTTCTGAAATCACCTGCAGAAATCATTGTTATTTCCTCCTAAATTGTCATCGCAAAATAATACTTTTCTAGTTTAAACTATAAATCTATATTTTTCAACCATTTTTTTACTGAGTTTATGACTTGGCTAATGTGATGATTTGTTCCATTGCTTCTATATATCCATCTAACCCTTTGCCAACAATCTGTCCGTTACATACCGGCGCTGTTACCGAGACCTTTCGGAATTCCTCTCTCGAATGAATATCTGTAATGTGAACCTCGATTTTGGGAATTAATATACTTGCCAGTGCATCACGAATTGCATAACTATAATGCGTATAAGCGCCGGGATTAATAATAATCCCCTGCGTTTCATCACTATAAGCATCCTGAATGCGGTCAATGATTGCGCCTTCATGATTAGACTGAAACACTTCCACCTGACAGTTTAACTCCCCTGCCTTTTGCTCAATCATTTTCAGGAGGTCTTCATAATTCTTAGTACCATATAATTCTTTCTCCCGAATTCCAAGAAAATTTATATTAGGTCCATTGATAATCAAGATTTTCATTCATTTCCCTCCATTTATTAATCCAAAGTATTCATCAGGCTAAGAATTTCCTGTGCAATCGCTTCGACTTCTTTGTAATCTGTCTCAATGACAAATGTCGCTGCCTGCTCATATTTAGGAAGTCTTTCCTTTAACATTGTCTCAATCTCTTTGCGCTTGTCCTTCCCGTTTAACAACGGTCTGCTTTGATCCGATACAATTCTCTGATAGATGGTATCAGCTGACGCTTTTAAAAAGATAACGACACCCAGCCTCGCTAATAGTTCTCTGTTCTTCTCTTTCAAAGGCATTCCACCGCCGGTTGAGATGATACCATAAAAAGAATCCATAAGAAGCTGTTCTAGTAATTGGGTCTCCCGGTTACGAAAATAGGATTCCCCATGTTGTTCAAACATTTGCCGAATACTAATCTTTTCCTGCTGTTCAATGATCTGATCGGTATCTAGCAATTCGGTCTTTATTTGTCTGCAAAGTGCTTTGCCGACTGTACTCTTACCACAGCCCATATAGCCGATTAAAATTATATTACGCACGACTTTTCAATTCCTCCTGCAGTACCGTTAATATCTTCTCTGCCACGTCCTCTTCTACTTTGTGTCCTGTCCACAATTCATATGCTATGATTCCCTGAAACAGTAACATTTTCAAACCGTTATATCCCTTATGTCCACTTTGACGAATTAATGACAGGAATCGTGTTTCCTCTGGATTAAAAATCAGATCAACACCTTCTGTTATTCTTTCATAGAACTCCATTGCATCAATTGGTGTCTCTGTTATCTGCGGATGCATTCCTACACTCGTCGCCTGAATCGCAATCCATTGTCGTTCTGATGATATTTCATCCATCAATGCAATGTAATCCTCTTGAAGAGAAGCCACTCTTATAACAGCATTGGGATAATGTGGCATGAAATGTTCTGCCAGTTTTGCTGCTTTTTCTTTTGTCCTGTTCAGAATCAGAATGTTGGCTGCCTCTTCCTCTAATAACATACATAACGCTGCATTTGCCACGCCCCCGGCTCCAATTAACACAACATTGGCTCCGGCAACACAGATTCCATCGTGCTTTAAGGCCTTTTTCAGTCCCGGCATATCTGTATTATAACCGCAGTAACCAGCTTCCATCCTAACCAGCGTATTGACAGCGCCAATCAGTTCTGCCTTTGGTTCGACAGCACTTAGATAATTCATAACCTCTCTTTTATATGGTACCGTCACATTCAAGCCTTGTGCGCCAAGTGCCCAGGCTCCTTTTACTGCAGTTTCCAGATTCTCCTGTGCTACCGGAAAGGCCAAATATGCATATTGCTCCTGATAACTTCTACTAAGTTCACCATGTAGAAGCGGCGAAAGGGAATGTGCTACCGGATTCCCAATTAATCCAAGCATTTTTGTGTTCGCATTAATCTTGTTTATTTCCATTATTACCAGCCTTTCCTGAATAAGATTGTTTCTTCCTGCATTCCTTCTTATAGAAATGTAACACAATCCGTTCCAGATACCGCTTCAGTACAATCTGGATTTCCTCCTTTTGATGAATCGGTTGCACCAAAATTGACATTATACCAGTTCGATTTGCTCCCCATATATCTGTAAATAACTGATCTCCGATGAATAGAGTCGTCTCATAATTCGTCTTCATAAGCTTCATAGCCCGCCGATAATTCCTGACTGCAGGTTTCCCTGCTTTTACAATATATCTGCTCTTTACTGCATGCGCAAAGGGTTGTACTCTTGGTTCCTTATTATTCGATAACAGTATGGTATGAAACCCAAGCTGTCGCAATTGTTGAAACAATGCAATACTTTGTTCATCGGCCAAAGCCCCATGTGGCACCAGTGTATTATCTATATCAAAAATGATTCCCCGATACCCTTTACGATAGAGTTCCTGAAAATCAATATGATAGGTTGAGTCGATATACTCTCCCGGGTAAAATGCTTGAAACATTGATTCTTCCTCATTTCATCAGTCTGTTCTCTCAGCGAATTCCCGCACTCTGAAGCAATAATCTGGTATACTCTTCCTTCGGTGATGCATAGAGTGTGGATGGTTTTCCTTCTTCAACGATTTGTCCATTCCTAAGTATAACAATTCTATCACAAAACTGATACATTGTCCTAAGGTCATGAGAAATGAATAAAATCGCAAGCTGCTTTTTCTCATGAATCGATTTTAACAGCTGAAGAACCTGCGCCTGAATTGTCACATCCAATGCTGAAACCGGTTCATCTGCAATTAAAAGCTCCGGTTCAGACATCAATGCAGTACCGATACAGATTCGTTGCCGCTGGCCTCCCGAAAGTTCGGATGGCTTACGATTCATCAGATTCTCTTCTAAGCCGATCTGGTGCAATACCGATTTGACTTTTTCTACTCTGCCTGCAGCCGTCTCTTTTGTTTTCATTCTCAGCGGTTCCTGTAGAATCCAGGATACCGTTTTCGCAGGATTCAACGAACTATAGGGGTCCTGAAACACCATCTGCGGTGTCCTGGCATTACATGTAATCGTACCCTGATCGATTGGAATCATGCCAAGAATTGCTTTGGCAATTGTCGTTTTGCCGCTTCCACTTTCTCCTGCCAATCCCAGAATTTCACCCTTTTTCATAGACAGACTGACATCCGTAAGCACCTGTTTTCTATTTTTCTTTAAGGATTGTGCAAATGATACGTTCAACTTTTCTACTTTCAGAATCTCTTCCATTAATTTCTCCATTAATCCTGCTCTAAATCAATCACAGGAATTGCTGCTATCAGCTGTTTCGTATAATCTTCCATGGGATGGTAAAACACATCTTCACTTTTACCATGTTCCACCACTTCTCCATCCTTCATAACATAGACTCTGTCACAAAGATCCTTCACCAGACTTAAGTCATGGCTGATAAATAATATCGCAGTATTATTTTTCTCATTGATCTTCTTCAACAGCTGTATGATTTGTGCCTGCACCGTAACATCCAGTGCTGTAGTAGGCTCATCAGCAATCAGAAGCTTCGGACCAGCGACCATTGCCGCTGCTATCATGACACGCTGCCTCATACCCCCTGACAATTCATGCGGATAGGATTCATAAACCCGTTCGGAATCATTTAACTCCACTTTCTCAAGCCATGACAAAGCCAGTTCTCTGCGTTCTGTTCTGGATAAATCCCGATGCAGATAAAGACTTTCTTCCACCTGTTTTCCTATCTTCATTGTCGGATTCAGGGCAGTCATCGGTTCCTGGAAGATCATCCCAATCTCATCGCCCTGAAGCAATCGTAATTCTTTTCTCGGAAGTGAGAGGAGCTCCTGACCTTCAAACCAGATTTCCCCCTTTTTCTTCATATCCTTACGTGGTAAAAGGCCTGCCACTGACAAGGCTGTCATGGATTTACCTGAGCCTGATTCACCAACAATTCCAACAATTTCGCCTTCCTCCATCGACATCGTAACATTTTTTACTACTGTTTCAGGAACCAGATGATCGTGAAATTCAATTGTCAGTTGTTTTATTTCAAGAAGCATGTCATCCTCCTAAGATTGCAATATTATTTCATTTGCGCCTGTGTGATTCCCTCCGCCATGAGCGCAAATCCAAGCACCATGATGACGATAACCGTTCCCGGGAAAAGTGCATACCATGGCATGGAAAATAGAAATGATTGCGCTTCAGACAGCATTCTTCCAAGAGATGCATCCGGTGGCTGAACACCAATTCCAAGATAGGATAACCCAGCCTCTGCCAATACTGCATTATTAAATCCAATCATAATGGAAGATAATAAAACCGGCAGAATGTTCGGTAATATATGCACAAAGATAATTCTAAAATTACCTGCTCCCATTAGCTTTGCACTCTCCACATAGTCCTGTGTTACCTGTTTCTTAATCTCCGAGCGTACAATCCGTGCAAAACTTGGTATAAAGGCAATTCCAAGAGCCAGCGTAACTCTAAACATTCCGGTTCCCAACAGACTAATCACAACCAATGCCAGCAGTACGCTTGGGAATGCAAATAACGCATCATTGATTCTCATTAGAATCTCATCCAGCCATCCGCCAAAATAACCGGTAACCGCACCAATCAGGACTCCAACTATTGTTCCAATTGCTACGGTAAATAACGAGATCAGAAAAGTATTACGGATTCCTTCCATAATTCTGCTGAAAATGTCCCTGCCAAAATTATCACATCCCATCCAGTGATCCATGGATATTCCACTATTCTTGGCAACAGCATCCATAGCATCCGGATCATACGGAGTATAAAAACATCCAATAATGGCAATCAGCACAACAAGACCGGTAAGAATTACACCCATTATAAAATTGAAATTCTTATATTTCTTCACAAGCGCCTCCTGCTACTTCAGGTCTTCCCCATCCTGCATCCGATGATCCATTTTGCGATAGAGTAAGTCCACTAGAAAATTCGTAATCACTACCAGAAAAGCAATCAAAACAATCACTGCCTCGACCACTGGATAATCCCTGTTTGAAATGGAAGAAAGCAGTATTCTTCCTAATCCCGGAATATTAAAAACCTGTTCTACCACGATAGAGCCTGCACTCATATCTGCCAGTGCCATTCCCCAGAACGTAATAACCGGTATCATTGCATTTTTCAGTACATGACGGTACAATACCTGACTCGTACTGTTTCCTCTGCTATAAGCCGTTCTTACATAATCCTTACCGGCTTCTGTCAGGATGGAACTACGCAACAGTTTCACAGACATGGCACATTTTGGGATCGCAATTGCAATGGATGGCATAATCAGATAGCCCAGGAAACCGACAAAATTCTTCTGATAGGAAATGTATCCGCCTGGAGTAAACCATTTTAAAATCAAGCCAAATAAATAAGTAAACAGAATTCCCAAAAAGAACGCCGGAATTGCCATTGCAATCTGGTTCACTACATAACCGCATTTATCCCACACACTCCTGGTATGCTTGGCGAGAAAGACTCCCAAAAGCACCGACACTATCATGGTCATTAACATGGCAAGTACCGTCATCGTCAAGGTGATTGGCAGCTTATCAGCAATCATCTCCCGGACCGGAATATGATAACTATATGATATTCCAAAATCGCCTTTACAGCAGCTCAGTACCCAGGAAAAATAACGCGAAAGAAACGGTGCATTGAGTCCCATTTCCTCACGAAGAGCCTGCACACTTTCTTTTGTGGCATTCGTTCCAAGAATGGAGGTTGCCGGGTCTCCCGGAATAATCTCAAATGCCGCAAACACAAAAAAGGATACCGCAAGAAGCGTAAGCAGCATTGCTATGAATTTTTTGCAATAGTACTTTACCTTCATCTCGCAGTATCCTCCTATTCAACTCTTCATTATTGTTCTACTGTTGCATCAATATAATACAGGCTTGCAAAATCCTGTACATAGATCGGATAAAATTCATATCCACCAATAGAATCATTGATTGCTACAAACGTCGGAAGATCCTGAATATAGACGTTGGCAGCCTCATCTGTCAGTATCCGGAGACATTCTTCGTAATATCCGGTCTGTTCTGCATCATCCGTTGTAGCAATAGCATTGGCAAATGCCTCATCATAAGCTGCTGACGAGAAATTCACAAAATTCTTATCACTATCTGATGTAAATCTTTCCAATAATGCTCTTGCAGTCAGCTGTGGTGCATCAACACCAACAACAGTTGAAGTATAATTGCGGTCAACATAGACATCCGAAAGCCAGCTGTCCCATTCCACAGTCTCAATTGTTGCCTCTACACCGATCTGTTTCAATTCTTCAACCAGGACCTGTGCTGTCCAGATATGCTGTTGATAATTGGAAGGAACAGTTATCGTAAATGCAAATCCATCCGGGTAACCGGCTTCTGCAAGTAATTCTTTGGCACGTTCAATGTTCTGATCGTACACATGATTCAAATCCTCTGAGTAATATTTGGCAAATGCCGGGAACATACTGCTTCCAATCTCTGTTCCTTGTCCTCCTGAGACAAAATCCATAATCTCCTGAGGATTAATCGCATAGCAAAGTGCCTGTCTGACTCTGACATCGTCAAAAGGTGCCACGTCATTATTTAAGTATAATGCCTGAACCAGGTTCATGGTTCCTTCCAGCACATTAAAATTACTTCCTTCCAATTCTGCAGCCTGTGAATCTGTAATACGTGCATACATATCAATAGAGCCGCCCTTTAATTCCATTACAATTGAATCCGGATTCGCACAGATCTTCAGATTGACATTTTGAATATGTGCCGGTTCACCCCAGTATTCATCAAATGCCTCTAATGTGATGGATTCCTGCGGAACACGTGTCACATATTTGTATGGACCTGTACCAATCGCAACACTCTCCGGATTCTCGTTGGATGCCGGAATAATTGCTGTAGTCATGTAAGCAAGGAATTCTGAATCAGGCTCATTTAATGTAATTACCACGTTAGATGCATCCGGTGCTTCCACTGATGCAATATTAGAAAAAGCCGGCACTAATGGATCCCCATTGGAAGTGTCGGCACAGCGATTGATAGAATATATTACATCCTCCACCGTAACCGTACTTCCGTCATGGAATTTCACCCCATCCCTTAGGGTAAAGGTATAAACCAGTCCGTCTTCGCTTATCACGTAGTCTTTGGCTATGGCAGCATTCAAATTACCCTGGGCATCATATTTAACCAGCCCCTCATAGATATTAAACAGAATTTCTTTTGTTCCTGCCGCGCTTACGATATGCGGGTCAAGACTGTCTTCCAAATCCTGTGGAATACCAATGGTAATTGAATCATAAGAAGTGCCCTCTGCCTTATCGCCTGCGCATCCGCCCAGTGCAATAGTCGTCGTCATAAGCATTCCTGCAAGTATCAGGCTTAACAGCCTCCTGCTCATTTTCATGCTTTCATCCTCCTTAAGATGTATTTAATTGTATGATATTTGCCATTTATTGCAAATATCAAGCGTATTGTATTATGATTCCTGTAAAATTGCAATCCTTATTCACTTTGTATTTATTTTTATACATTATTTTAATTCAAATGACACCTGCTTGACATAATATTATTCTGTCAACCACTTAAGATTCTAGAAATCTTCCACATAAGCATCTGATAAGGTAATTCCATTACTTCCAAGTGCAATCTCATGATCCAGTCCGACAAATCTTCCATTCTGTTGCCAGAGGACTTCCTTTACAAAAGCATACTTCTCCTCATCCCATGTTGTAAAATCATCCAGCACCAGTCCTCCGGTATCTCCGGAATTGGAATTAAAGCACCAGAAAGTGTAATTCAGATGATAATTCTGAATCAGTGTCCTTAAATGTGTCATCCAGGTCAGATTGGGTTCTGTCATAAAGCCGCCCCATTCGCCAATTAGAATCGGTCCAATCTCCTGTTCATAGATAAAAAACCAGTTCTCTTCCCAGCAATCGGCCATCAATGTGTCATAGTTATAATCTCCCTCGAACCAGGGCTGTGCAAAAACAGTCGGTCCATAATCATGTGGGGAATAAACCAGTTTATTATTATATGCACCAAGGTCAATTGGATAATCTGCAACTCCACGCAGATTGCCGCCCCACCAGGAATAATAGTAATCCTCTTCGCTGGTAGAATGATAATCTCCGTTGGCCGCTATATCCACCGGATAAATCTCAATTCCTTCAATAACAATCAGCACGTTGGGATTCACTGCAAGAATCGCTGCTGCTGTCTTTTCCGCAATATATTTCCAGTTCTGTGCATCTGTGGAATCATTCCACATTGCTCTTGGTGATTCTGCCGGTTTCCCATGTGGTTCATTTTCCAGATCATAAGCAATCAGAGTGTCATTATCTGCATAACGTGTTGCAACCCATACCCATGCATCAATAAAATCCTCTTCTGTAATGTCCTGGTCTGACCACAGATTCACATTATGACCGGCAGCATTAGTCTTGGCACAATGAACATCCAGCATTACCTTAATTCCATTTTCTTCACACAGCGCTAATACATAATCAAATATCTCAAGAGAATTCATGCCTACCAGATAATCATTGGTCGCCTGATTAAAGTTGGCAGCCGGATATTCTCCATTCTTCCATTGTAATAAGAGTTCTGTTGAAATAGGAATTCTAAGAAGATTAAAACCATGATCTGCGATTGCCTTAATGGAACTGTTTAAATCACAGGCCCACAGACCATCAAAGCAGTTGGTTCCCGTATTATATCCAAACCAGTTAATTCCGGTCAGCCACACCGGCTTTCCTTCGCGGTCAACCAGCTGATTGCCCTGTGCAAACAGCCAGTCGCCTTCCATGGACTGATCCTCTCCAAAAGTAAACACGACCGGTTCCCCGGATGCTGACGAATCCGTTGCAACCGCCTCTGCCTCCTGTTGTATCGCAGATGAATCTGTCGTTCCATTCACCGTGATTAGTGCAGTACTCTCATTGCCCTGTGTAGTTTCATTCACACTTTCGCTAATATTACCAGATGCTGCTATTGATCCCTTTCGTGGCTGTCTTACAAGAAATACACTCAGCATGATTGTAAAAACTGTTGCCAGACAAATGCATATCAACAGCAGAATATTTTCTATCCTTTTTTGTTTATCCTGTACTCTCTTTTTATAAAGTTCTGTCATTTCCTCTTCGTTATCCATCATCACTCACCCCACAGCATTTTCTGCTTGTAATTATACACTATTGTTTCGTGTTTTGTCTTTACATTTGTGTTGAAAAATGGCATAATTAGTCCGTCGTTGCTTATTTGCTTTAAAGCGATAAAGTATGAAAGAGAGGAACCAAAGAAATGCCTATTACAGAGATTTTGGAAGAGAACTGTAGAAAATATGGTAATGATGTAGCTTTAGTAGAAATCAATCCCGAAGTAAAGGAAGTTCGTCGTGTTACCTGGAAAGAATATGAATTAATCGAGCCTAATCCCACGGTTCACTATCGTCGCGAGATTACCTGGAATGTCTTTAATGAAAAGGCCAATCGTTTTGCCAATATGCTGTTAAGCCGCGGTGTAAAAAAAGGGGATAAGGTTGCAATTCTTCTGATGAATTGTCTGGAATGGCTTCCGATCTACTTTGGAATCCTAAAAACCGGTGCACTCGCTGTTCCTCTTAATTTTCGTTATGCATCTGATGAAATTCAATACTGTCTGAATCTCTCAGAGTCAGATATTTTGATCTTTGGTCCTGAATTTATCGGTCGTGTCGAAGAAATTGCCGAAACCATCAGTAAAAATCGTCTTCTTTTCTTCGTAGGTGACAGCTGTCCTTCGTTTGCCGAGGATTATGTTGCATTGACCGTAAATTTTCCAAGCACCTCTCCTGATATCCCATTAACCGATGAGGATTATGCCGCAATCTATTTTTCTTCCGGAACCACTGGTTTTCCAAAAGCAATCTTACACAAACACCATAGTCTCATGCACTCCTGTCAGGTGGAACAACACCATCATTCCCAGACTAAGGATGATGTATTCCTTTGCATTCCTCCCCTCTATCATACCGGAGCGAAAATGCATTGGTTTGGCAGTTTTTTGGTCGGAGCAAAATCCGTCCTGTTAAAAGGGACGAAACCGGATGTAATATTAAATGCTGTTTCGCAGGAACACTGCACCATTGTGTGGCTTCTCGTTCCCTGGGTTCAGGATATTCTGGATGCCATTGAACGTGGCAGTGTCCAATTAGATCGATTAGAGCTCTCTCAGTGGAGACTTATGCATATTGGTGCACAACCGGTACCCCCAAGTCTGATCAAGCGCTGGAAAGAAGTATTTCCAAACCATCAGTATGATACCAATTATGGTCTGTCTGAGTCAATCGGACCAGGTGCCGTGCATCTGGGGGTTGATAATATTCACAAGGTTGGTGCCATTGGCAAGGCCGGTTATGGTTGGGAAGTCATGATTGCCAACCCGGATGGTACTCCGGTGGTTTCCGGTGAAGTTGGTGAACTCTTATTAAAGGGTCCTGGCGTTATGACCTGCTACTACAATGATCCCAAGGCTACCGAAGAGACCTTAAAAGATGGCTGGCTATATACCGGTGATATGGCGATGGAGGATGAAGATGGATTTATCTTCCTGGTAGATCGTAAAAAGGATGTCGTTATCTCCGGTGGAGAAAATATTTATCCGGTACAGATTGAAGATTTCCTAAGAACCAATTCCAAGATCAAGGATGTTGCCGTAATCGGTCTTCCTGACAAACGACTTGGCGAGATTTGTGCCGCAGTCATTGAACTAAAGGACGATGTTACTGCTACAGAGGAAGAAATGAATGACTTCTGTACCAAGCTTCCCCGTTACAAACGTCCACACGTTATTATCTTCGCCGATGTTCCAAGAAATCCGACCGGTAAGATTGAGAAGCCCAAGCTTCGCCGAATGTATGGTGGCGATCATCTGGTTGCAGCACAGAACCAGTCATAATTTTGGATTTAATTCAAAATTAAAAAAGAAATTCTTTGCCTCTTTTGTCAGTTACAGGAAACGTACTTTGATTGCTGTTTCTATCATGAGAGTCTGGAATTTCTTTTTTGAGTTTACTGAAGTTTTTATTTTTGATGGTTCTAAATAAGTTTATGTTTTATCGAAAAGTAATTTGCCCGGTTGCCGCATCCATACCATCAACGATTGCAAGTGACTCCACTCTGACGCCACGCTCTCGTAAGCTCTTTCCACCGTCCTGAAATCCTTTCTCAATCACAATGCCAACACCTTCCAGGGTAGCTCCTGAAGATTCAATCAGCTCTACCAATCCATTCACTGCACATCCATTGGCAAGGAAATCATCAATTACAAGGATATGGTCATTAGCACTAAGATATTTTTTGGATACAATAACATCATAAGTTCTCTTATGGGTAAAGGAATCAATCTTGGTCGAATAGACACTGCCATCGAGATTAATAGACTGTGACTTCTTTGCAAATACAACCGGTGCATTAAAGTATTGCGCAACAACTGCGGCAATTCCAATACCGGAGGCCTCAATCGTCAAGATCTTGTTGATTGTACAATCAGTAAATATCCGTTTGAATTCCTTTCCCATCTCATTAAATAACGTAATGTCCATCTGATGATTCAGGAAGCTGTCTACCTTTAAGACATTTCCCTCCTTCACAATTCCATCCCTCTGAATTCTTTCCTCTAACAGCTTCATCCCTCTGTCCTCCGTCAAATGCTGATTTCTTCTGTATCTACCCAATAATGTAACTATCTTTCTTCCCTAAAATACGCCTGTCCAAGACTTGCCGGAGGCTGTTTCTCCTTACTGTTCTTTAAGCTGACAATAATCAGTACAATCAGCGTTACCAGATATGGTAGCATTTTAAAGATTTCCTGTGAACTTCTCGTCTGTCCCGGAATGTAGAGATACATCCAGTATAGAATACCAAAAAGATATGCACCCCAGATTGTATTCTTTGATTTCCAGGTTGTAAAGATTACCAATGCAACCGCAAGCCATCCCAGCTTCTCTATACTGCCATCATTGGCCCAGGTTCCCTTAATATAATCCATGACATAATAGACACCGCCAAAACCACTGACACCTGCCCCCAGACAGATTGCAATATACTTGTTCCTGATAACGTTAATTCCTGCCGCATCAGCTGTTGCCGGACTTTCACCCACAGCTCGAAGATTCAGTCCTCTTCTCGTATGATTCATAAAATAATGGGTCAGAATGGCAACAATAATTGCAAAATACACCATAAATCCATAGGAAAAGAAAATCTTTCCGATTGCTCCAAGACCGGACAATCCCGGGATTACTGCTCGGAATGCAGCACTGGTAACAGGAACGGAGATTTGTTCAAAACGTCCTGCCAGTGTGTTGAGCGATCCGCCAAAGAAATTGGCCACACCCGATCCAAAGATGGTCAGGGTTAATCCTGTAACATTCTGATTCGCACGAAGTGTAATCGTTAAGAAAGCATAGATTAGTCCGCCAAGCGCGGAGGCTACAAAAGAACAGATCAAAGCAATCACAACACAGACAATCGGATTGGGATTCTCCACCTTACCTTCATAAATAAATACACCTGCAAGTGACGCAATACCGCCAAGATACATAATCCCGGGTACTCCAAGATTCAGATTGCCTGACTTTTCGGTAATAATTTCTCCTATACAGCCAAACATGATGACAGTTCCAAAGAAAACAGCTGCTTGAAAAAGAGTGATTAACGATTGCATTTATTTCTCCTCCTTTGCTGCTTTTTTTCTAAATATCAGTCTGTAATTCACAAAGAATTCGCTTCCAAGAATGAAGAACAGGATAATTCCAATCACCATCTCGGATGCATAATCATTAAGCTTACATTTTGAGGCAATTTCACCGGCTCCGCTCTCAAGAAATGCCAATAGCAGTGAAATCAAAATCATCGTAAATGAATTAAATTTCGCCAGCCACGCTACTATGATTGCGGTAAAACCTCTTCCACCTGCAGTACTGGTAGAAATAGTATGACTCGCTCCACTTACTGCAATAAATCCTGCCATTCCACAGATTGCTCCGGATAATAACATTGTTCGGATAATTACCTTTTTAACATTAATGCCTGCATATCTTGCCGTATTCTCCGATTCTCCAACAACAGAGATTTCATATCCATGAATCGTGTACTTTAAATAGATGAACATAAATACCGTTAAAATCAAAACAATGAAAACATTTAGCAAATATTGTTGTCCAAAAATGGACGGGAACCATCCCTCTCTGCCATTTTGGTTAATGATACCTACTGTATTTGAGCCAAATGGATTCTCCCACTTTGAGACAAAGAACGAAGTCAACTGAATCGCCACATAATTCATCATCAGCGTAAATAATGTCTCATTCGTGTTCCATTTTGCCTTAAAAATTGCCGGAAACAACGCCCATACAGCACCAGCAAGTGCACTGGTGACAAACATAACAAGGAACAACAATGGGGTAGGCAGATTCTTCAGATAAATCATACATCCTGCGGTCACAATTCCTCCAACCAGGATCTGCCCCTCTGCACCAATATTCCAGAATCGCATCTTAAATGCCGGAGAAAGGCCTACAGCGATACATGTAAGCATCAATGTTTCCTTAATCGTAGACCAGCATCTTGTTTTGGTTCCAAATGCGCCTTCAAACATTACTTCATATACCACGATGGGATTGTACTTGGTAATTGCAAATATTACAATCGCACTTACAATAAGGGATAAAACTATCGCGATTCCTCTGATACCAATTCTCTTTGGGAGTGGCATTGTATCTCTCCTGGCGATTCTAAGCAATGGCTCTCGCACTTTTTTATTTGGATTCTTCACTGTCGTTACCCCTTTCCTGTTCATTGGTCATCAACAATCCAACTTCTTCCTTGGTTGTTTTTCTTCCATCTAATACACCATTCACTCTACCGCCACAAAGGACAACAATTCTGTCACAAAGCTCTAATAAAACATCCAGATCTTCTCCAACATAAATGACAGCAACACCTTTCTGTTTCTGTTTATTCAGCAAATGATATATCGTATAAGAGGTATTAATATCAAGACCACGAACTGCATATGCGGTCATCAGAACTGTCGGCTGGGCTGCAATTTCACGTCCTACCAGTACTTTTTGAACATTTCCGCCAGAAAGCTTTCTGACAGGGGTTGAGATATCCGGCGTTACAACGTCCAGATCCTCCTTAATTCGTTCAGCAAGATCCTTAGGCTCCTTATTATTTGTAAAAAAGGTTCTTCCGGTATGATAATTCTTTAACATCATATTCTCTGTCATTCCCATGGAACCAACCAGTCCCATCCCCAGTCGGTCTTCCGGAACAAATGACAGATGCACTCCAAGATTACTGATCTGCTTCGGAGTTTTTCCAATTAGCTGATTCACTTTGCCGTCTTCAGGCTCATAATACTCTATGCTTCCGTTCTCTTTGACAAGCTGAAGTCCCGCAATTGCTTCCAGCAGTTCCTTCTGTCCGTTTCCTGAAACACCTGCAATTCCGAGGATTTCACCGCCATAGACGTCGAAGCTGATATCCTTTAGCACTTCCACTCCATCTTTACTTAAGCACGAAATATTTTTCAGAGATAAACGCTTTACCTTATTCTTTATTTCCGGACGGTCAATATTAAGCTCAACTTTTTTACCAACCATCATCTCCGTTAAAGAACTCTCCGTTGCCTTTGCAGTCTCAACAGTATCGATATACTCTCCTTTTCTCAGAATCGCAACTCGATCTGATAAGGAAAGGACCTCATGGAGTTTGTGCGTAATAATAATGATAGATTTACCATTCTTCTTCATATTACGAATTACATGGAACAGTTTCTCTGTCTCCTGTGGTGTCAGAACTGCTGTTGGCTCGTCCAGAATCAGGATATCTGCCCCTCGGTAGAGAACCTTAACAATCTCTAATGTCTGCTTCTGAGAGACACTCATATCATAAACTTTCTGATCCGGATTCACTTCAAATCCATACTTATTACAAATCTCCGAAATCTCTGCAGCAACTGTTTTTCGATTCAGTTTACTTCCTGCATCCATTCCCAGCACCATGTTCTCTGCAGCAGTAAAAACATCAACAAGCTTAAAATGCTGATGCACCATACCGATGCCAAGTTCATATGCATCCTTCGGAGAACGGATGGCCACTGGTTCACCATCAACGAGTATTTCTCCGGCATCTGGATAATAGATTCCGGCTATCATATTCATAAGTGTTGTTTTTCCACTACCATTCTCACCAAGAAGTGCCAGAATCTCACCTTTTCTGATCTCCATGGTCACATCCTTATTCGCGTACACATCGCCAAAAGTCTTGGTTACATTTTTCAGGGAAATGGCTGTTTGTTCCATATGGTTACCTCTCTCCTCATAATATTTTGGAAATATCCTGTCCTACAGAATATTTCCGAAATACTATGGCATATTCACTCTTTACTTTAACATAAATACCTACTCGAAAAAAGTCCTAACTTATTTGTGATAGTGTAAGTTTATTGTAGGAATAAAATAGACAGACTTGCCCTGATGTGTTTCAGATTTTTTGACTGCCTTTATTTTATCTGTTTTATTTTTCTTTTACAATCCCCAAATATGATTTTTTAGTGCAGCTATCTTCT
>JAKQFQ010000462.1 GCA_029558315.1 Bacillota bacterium | reverse complement strand
GTAACCTGTGAGATACCTTTCCTAACAGACGAAATGCTTATCTAAATGACATTGCATAAGTAATCACACCATACTCATTCATACAATAGGCAACCAGCAGAAAACCACCGCGTTTTGTAACTCTGATAGCTTCCTGTAATGCTTTTAATTTATCCTCATACGTAAACAAATGATACATCGGGCCAAACACGAGTGTAAGGTCAAATGTATCATTATCAAATCTGGATAATGTTCTGGCATCCCCTTTGAATGCTTTTACCGTACTCTGCTTTGATTTCAATATTCCAAGATTGTGCTGAACCAGTTCCACTGCCGTAACATCGTAGCCTTCCTCCGCAAGCGCAATGGAATATCTTCCGGTCCCGGCTCCCAAGTCAAGTATCTTAATATTATCCCTGGTTTCCGTACTTTCTAAACGGTCAAGGCATTCATGAATATACTTCATGGATGTGATATACTCCACCTGTCCATGTCTTGAATCCAATCTACGTTCTTCATAAAATTTGTTATAGTATAATTCTAATTCAGTCATGATCATATCCCCTGTCAAATATAACTATATTATATATGCACTCTGTAAATAATCAATCTATTTCACTTTATAGTTCAAATAAAATAAGAGTATTACAGTAAAGGACGTACAAATTCTGTACACTTCTGTAATACTCTTAAAATTAGTTCAAAATGAAGCTTACGGTTCTTAGAACTTGTTAGCCTTAGCAGCTTCTTCAATCGAAACAGCTACAGCAACAGTCATACCAACCATAGGGTTGTTACCAGCTCCGATTAATCCCATCATTTCTACATGTGCAGGAACGGAAGAAGAACCAGCGAACTGTGCATCGGAATGCATACGTCCCAAAGTATCTGTAAATCCGTAGGAAGCAGGACCAGCTGCCATGTTATCCGGGTGAAGTGTACGGCCTGTACCACCACCGGAAGCTACAGAGAAGTATTTCTTACCCTGCTCGATACACTCTTTTTTGTAGGTACCTGCAACAGGATGCTGGAATCTGGTAGGATTGGTTGAGTTACCGGTAATGGAAACATCAACGCCTTCTTTGTGCATAATTGCTACACCTTCACAAACATCATTTGCTCCGTAGCAGTTAACCTTAGCACGAAGGCCTTCAGAATATGCTGTCTTGGAAACTTCCTTAACAGTGTTGGTGTATGGATCATATAAGGTCTCAACGAAGGTAAATCCATTGATACGGGAAATGATCTGTGCAGCGTCTTTACCAAGTCCGTTTAAGATAACACGAAGCGGTTTCTGACGTACTTTGTTTGCTTTCTCAGCGATACCGATAGCACCTTCAGCTGCTGCAAAGGATTCATGTCCTGCAAGGAAACAGAAGCACTCTGTCTGCTCTTCAAGAAGCATCTTACCAAGGTTACCATGTCCAAGACCAACCTTACGTGTATCAGCTACAGAACCCGGTATACAGAAAGACTGAAGTCCTTCACCGATTGCTTCTGCTGCTTCAGAAGCTTTTCTGCAACCTTTCTTGATTGCAATGGCAGCGCCAACTGTATATGCCCAACATGCATTTTCAAAGCAGATAGGCTGGATACCCTTAACCATGTCATAGACATTTAAGCCGGCATCCTTTGTAATCTTCTCAGCTTCTTCAATGGAAGAGATTCCATACTCACCGAGAACTTTATTGATTTTGTCAATTCTTCTTTCATATGATTCAAATAAAGCCATTGTTCGTCTCCTCCTTATTTTACTTCTTTGTCGTTTCTAGGGTCAATAATCTTCACTGCATCAGCAACACGTCCATACTGTCCACATGCCTTCTCGTATGCAGTAGTAGGATCGTCACCTTTCTTGATGAAGTCAGTCATCTTGCCAAGGCTGACAAATTTGTATCCAATAATCTGATCATCTTTGTCTAAAGCGATACCTGTTACATAGCCTTCAGCCATTTCCAAATATCTTGGTCCCTTTTGAAGAGTTCCGTACATTGTACCAACCTGGCTTCTAAGACCTTTACCAAGATCTTCAAGTCCGGCTCCAATGGGAAGACCTTCCTCAGAGAAAGCACTCTGAGTACGTCCGTAAACGATCTGTAAGAATAATTCTCTCATTGCTGTATTGATTGCATCACATACAAGGTCTGTATTTAATGCTTCCATAACAGTAAGGCCCGGTAAGATTTCAGATGCCATAGCAGCCGAATGTGTCATTCCGGAGCAACCGATTGTCTCAACCAATGCCTCCTGGATAATACCTTCCTTAACGTTTAATGTTAACTTACAAGCTCCCTGCTGAGGTGCACACCAGCCAATACCGTGTGTAAGACCGGAAATATCCTTTACCTCTTTTGCTTTTACCCATTTTGCTTCTTCGGGAATGGGCGCTGCGCCATGATGAACGCCTTGTGCAACTGTACACATTTCCTGAACTTCCTTAGAAATAATCATGTGTAGTTCTCCTTTCAAATGTATGTTGATTTTCTTTATAACACTTCATGTTATAACACACCGGCTTTATTTTCTCATATTATGTCGAAAAAATCCAGTGGTTTTTATTGTTTTTTCACAATAGTTTCGTTCTTTTTGTAGATAGATTCCTCCGGGATCACACCACGAACGCAGGAAGTCGGGTAGATATTGCTGTGTCTTCCAATGACAGTACCTGGATTTAATACAGAATTACATCCAACTTCAACATAATCTCCAAGCATTGCTCCGAACTTCTTCATTCCTGTCTCGATCTGTTCCTCTGCATCCTTCACAACTACAAGCGTCTTATCGCTCTTTACATTGGAGGTAATCGAACCGGCACCCATGTGAGACTTAAATCCCAGGATACTGTCTCCGACATAGTTGTAATGAGGAACCTGAACATTGTTAAACAGAATAACATTTTTAAGCTCTGTGGAATTGCCGACAACTGCATGCTTTCCAACAATGGCATTGCCTCTGATAAATGCGCAGTGTCTGATTTCTGCTTCCTCATCAATAATAAGCGGGCCATTCAGGCACGCTGTTGGTGCTACCTTTGCACTTTTGGCAATCCAGATGTTCTCACCTCTTTTGTCAAATTGTGCTGCATCCAAAGTTGCTCCAAGTTCAACAATAAAGTCGCTGATTCTGGGCAATAATTCCCATGGATACTCGATGCCTTCAAACAGCTTCGATGCGATTGTTTCCTGCAAATCATAAAGATTACATATTTTTGCTTTTTCCATTTTAATTCTTTTTCCTCTCTTCTCTTTGCCTGTGATAACACACTATTTATAATACTTTGCAGCCTGATCAAAGCATCCATAAAGCATATTCTGATTCTGCAGGGTCTTCACATTATTCGTATGTCTGGTGACAAAATCGCTCAGCTTCATGACATACTCATCCTCTGTAATCGTCCCCTCTGCAACACCGGTCAAGCCCTTTTCCCAGCTTGCCGTTAAGAGTGGATTTAGTAATGGCCTGATGGAATGATTGACCACATCATAGACCATCTCTCCCTGTAGTGTTGGCGTAATGATCTGCGTCTTTTTATTCAGTGCAAGATATTTTATCGTGACCAGCTTGGTTAGAATTCCTGCTCTTGTGGCAGAAGTTCCAATACCGCTTCCTTTAATCTGTGCACGCATTTCCTCGTTTTCAATCAATTGACCTGCATTTTCCATTGCCAGAATCATGCTTCCGGAATTATATCTCTTGGGTGGTGTTGTCTCACCCTCCTTAATTTCAAGTGCATCGCAGGGAAGCTCTGCTCCCTTCTTCAAGGTCCCTAAGAGTTTTAAAAACTCCGGATCACATTTTAGTTCATTCGTCCCCTCATCGCTTCCATCCTTGCCGGAGACATTTTTATCCTCTGTTTCAACTTTTTCTTTAAAAAAGGAATATTTCATTATTTTCTGATAACCTTCATCTGCAAGCACCTTGAAGTTTGCCAAAAATGATTCTTCCTTGATTCCAATTGTCAAAGCCACTTTCTGAAATATCGCCGGTGGGTAAAAGATCGCAAGGAATCTTCTTACAATAATCTCATAGACCTTCTGTGCCGTCACGGACACGCTGTTAAGTGCGCTCAATCCCTGCCCCGTTGGAATAATTGCATAATGATCCGTAATCTGTTTATCATTGACATATTTCGTGCCTGCAATCTTCTTATAGGAACCGGAATCTAGAATTTCATCACAATAGCTGCTCACATAGCCATAATTTTTTAATCCGCGAATGTTTTTATCAATCTCTTTGGAGACAGCTGTGGACAATACTCTGGCATCCGTTCTGGGATATGTTGTCAGCTTTTTCTCATAGAGTTCCTGAACAATCTTTAATGTCTCATCCGGATTGATTTTAAACAGCTTGGAACATTCATTCTGTAACTCTGCCAGATTATAAAGCAAAGGTGCATTTTTCTTCTCTGTCTTTTTTTCGGAATTAAGCAAAGAAGCATGAATCTTATCTTCTGCACCTGCAATGGCATTGTTCTCCTTCAGGTAGGCAATCAGCTCTTGGGCATCCTCTTCCTTCGCAAATCCATTTTCTTTATACAGCTTAGGGGATTCAAAATACTTCGATCCGGCAACCGCCTTCCATTCTCCCGGAATCGTTGTTTTGTCCATATCAAAACTACCCATCACCCTGTAAAAAGGAGTTTTAACAAAATTTCTTATCTCGCGTTCTCTGTTTACTACCATTCCAAGAACGCAGGTCATAACACGTCCAACAGAAATAACACCCTTATCTGCCTTTAAGTAATTCTTAACAAACCCTCCATATTTAAGCGTCAGGGCTCTTGAAAAATTAATCCCCATCAGGTAATCTTCCTGTGCACGAAGATAGGCAGATGCACATAACGCATCATATTCCGACAGGTCCTTGGCCTCTCTGATACCACGAAGGATCTCCTCCTCTGTCTGTGAATCAATCCAGACTCTTCTGCGCTCTTTGCCATGAACACCGGACTGTTGTTCTACCAGACGATAGATATATTCTCCTTCTCGCCCGGAGTCTGTACATACATAGATTGTTGTTACATCCTCTCTGTTTAGAAGTCCACTGACAATCATGAATTGTTTACGGACACTCTGAATCACCTCATACTTGAATTCCTTTGGTATAAATGGAATCGTCTGAAAACTCCAGCGTTTTAATTCCGGTTTATAAACCTCCGGATAACTCATGGTTACCAAATGTCCCACACACCAGGTAACAACAGCTTCCTCTGACTCAAGGTATCCATCATAACTCTTCATATTCAATTTTAAAGCCTTCGCAAATTCTTTGGCAACAGAAGGCTTTTCAGCAATATAGAGGGATTTTCCCATATTTTCTTTCCTTTACAGCGTATTGATATCTATTAGATTTAATTCGTCAGAGAATCTTTCCTTTAATTTCAGATTCTCGTCAAATTCACCTGCCGAGAATATATAGATATGATCAGGATGCAGTCTTGCACTTTCGATAATCCCAAGATATCGGTTGTAATCATCTATCGTCAGAATTTCCTTTTCCCAATTGCAAAAACATAACAGGCTGTCCCATTCTTCATTTTGCATTACAATATCTATCGTTCCATCCTTGCCGACCCATTCGCCTGTTTTACTGGCTTTGATTGGCAGCATTTCTTTCTCATTCAGGATTGTAAGGTATTCTGTACAAATTCTCTTGAATCCATTTTGATGAAATGAAGCGATTGGTTCTTTAATATAATCTTCATAGAAACGTTTGGAACCAAGCATAATCAGTTGGCTCTGTCTTTGAAACATAAATTGAAAATAGAAATGTAAATATCGATTGGTTATCCGATATACGCCCTTTTTGGCATTGATACTGCTCGCATTATCAAAAGAAAATACCTTCTCTACCAATTCTCTTTCCATGAGATTCTTAATGTAAACACTGATTTTTGCTCTTGAATAACCGGTATGTACATGAAGATCATTCAATTTGTTCAAGCCATTGGCCAGGCAGAAAAGAATTGTGTTATAAACATTTAATTCACGAAGTTCTTCCGCAACAATGCGCTGTCCTTCCTCATAAAGAAAGGAATCCGGATGAAGAATACATCTCTTGATATTCTCTTCAACACTTAACTTATCTGAAAATCTTGCCCAGTAAGAAGGCATTCCTCCAAGAATATGATAGACCTCCATACAGTCCCTGGTGGTAAAATTCTTAAAATATGTAACGCAATCAACAAATCCCAGTTCAGGCACTTTAAAAAATCCGCTGATTCCAAGAGCCAATCCACCGATTCTTGGCACAAAACCATTCTCCACAAAGCTAATGGAGGAAGAACATAATAAAACAAGATATTCCTTGGACTGTTCCTTTAAAAAGCGAATCAGCCATAGCATAAACTGATCCGAGTATTTCACAATATTTTGAAATTCATCTATAATAAGAACTTTTTTCTGTTCCGTTGTATTCTGCTGTGCATTTAGAATTCTTCCAAGACCATCTTCATCACGATCGACTCTAAGATTCAGTTCCTGCAGCCACATATTCTGCTGTTCCTCAAAGGAACAGGGTCTTGCACAATAGTAGCTTACCTCTTTTCCCCGCACAAAACGGAACATAAGGGAGGTTTTACCAACTCCCTTATGTCCGTAAATGACAAGGATATTACTTCCTTCTTTATGATAATTATCTTCCAGATATTCCAGTTCCTTTAATCTTCCTACAAACATCGTAACCACCAAATCACTTATTTTGCTTCAATATATCCCATTTCCTTGAGTAATTCAGCGCAAAGGACAGCACCACCTGCAGCACCACGTACTGTGTTGTGAGATAAGCCTACGAACTTCCAGTCATATACAGAATCTTCACGGATTCTGCCTACGCTGATACCCATACCGTTTTCATAGTCAACATCCAAAGCAACCTGAGGTCTGTTGTCTTCCTCAAGATACTGAATAAAGTTCTTCGGAGCACTTGGAAGACCAAGTCTTTGAGGTTCACCGCTAAAGCTTCTTAACTTTTCAATCAACTGCTCTTTGGTTGGTTTCTTCTTAAACTTAACAAATACAGCTGCTGTATGTCCATTCAATACAGGAACTCTAATGCACTGACAGGTAATTACCGGTGAAGCAGCCGGCTCAATCACGCCATCTTTAATCTCACCCCAGATTCTAAGAGGCTCTTTCTCGCTTTTTTCTTCTTCACCACCAATATAAGGAATGACATTGCCTTCCATTTCAGGCCAGTCCTTAAATGTCTTGCCTGCACCGGAGATTGCCTGATAAGTTGTAGCAACAACCTCATAAGGTTCAAATTCTTTCCATGCAGTAAGTACAGGTGCATAACTCTGAATAGAGCAGTTCGGCTTAACAGCGATAAATCCTCTCTTGGTTCCAAGTCTCTTCTTCTGGAACTCAATTACCTTCATGTGTTCCGGATTAATCTCGGGAACTACCATCGGAACATCAGGAGTCCATCTATGTGCACTGTTATTGCTGACAACAGGCGTCTCTGTCTTAGCATAAGCTTCCTCTATGGCACGAATCTCTTCCTTTGTCATATCTACTGCTGAGAATACAAAATCCACTTCTGCTGCAACTTTTTCAACTTCATTCACATTCATTACAACTATTTTTTTAACAGCCTCAGGCATAGGTGTTGTCATTTTCCAACGATCACCAACAGCATCTTCATATGTCTTCCCTGCTGAACGAGGACTGGCAGCAATGGTAGTCACTTCGAACCAAGGGTGATTCTCTAATAAGGAAATGAATCTCTGTCCGACCATTCCTGTTCCGCCTAAAATACCTGCTTTTAATTTGTTGCTCATAATATCTCTCCTCCTAAGATTACTGTGAATCTTTAATATATTGAAGAATACCAGTTATGCTTTCAAATAATTATGGTATTCTGCAATCACATTTCTCATTGCACTAATTCCAGGTGCACCGGTAGTCAGTCGTTTCTCAACACAAGTTTCCATGGACACTTCTTCGTAGAGATCCGGCTCAAAAACATCACTGATTTCTTTTAGTTCCTCTATCGTCATCTCTTCGATACTCTTATTCTTTTCAATACAGGTCAATACAAGTTGTCCGATGACACTATGTGCATCACGAAATGCCATTCCATGTTTCACAAGATAGTCAGCCGCATCCGTCGCATTGGTAAATCCTCTGGTTGCGCTACGTCTCATTACGTCCTTGTTAAATTTCATCGTATCCACCATCTGCATAAACATTGTAACACATTCTTTTACGGTATCAATTGCATCAAATGTTCCTTCTTTATCTTCCTGCATGTCCTTGTTGTATGCAAGCGGAAGTCCTTTCATGGTCGTCAGCATACCCATCAGATCACCATAGACACGTCCTGTTTTACCACGAACCAGTTCTGCGATATCAGGATTCTTCTTCTGCGGCATAATACTGCTTCCGGTAGAATAGGCATCATCGATTTCCACAAATCCATATTCATTAGAATTCCAAAGAATGATTTCCTCTGAGAATCTGGACAAATGCATCATAATTGTAGAGAGTGCACTTAACAATTCTATCACATAATCACGATCTGACACAGAATCCATGCTGTTTAATGTTGGTGATTCAAACCCTAACATAGAAGCTGTGTATCCACGATCCAGATGATATGTCGTTCCCGCCAGCGCTCCGGCACCAAGCGGACAGTAATTCATTCTTTTATAGATATCATCCAGTCTGGAACGATCTCTTCGAAGCATCTCAAAATAAGCTCCGAAATGATGAGCCAGTGTAACCGGCTGTGCCTTCTGCAAATGTGTAAATCCAGGCATATAGGCATCCAGATTTTCTTCCATAATACGAAGCAGTATCTTCTGAAACTCCATTACCAGATGATCAATCTCAATAATCTCTGCACGTACATACATTTTCATATCAAGAGCGACCTGATCATTACGGCTTCTGCCGGTATGTAATTTTTTACCGGCTTCACCAATCATAGCTGTCAGTGTTGCTTCTACGAAGCTATGAATGTCTTCATATTGATCGGTAATCTCTAATGTACCTTCTTCCAGCCCGCTGCGAATGGTACTTAAACCTTTCACAATTGCATCCTTCTCCTCTAATGTGAGAATTCCCTGCTTTTCCAGCATGATTGCATGTGCAATGCTGCCTTCAATATCCTGCAAATATAATCTTTTATCAAAATTGATAGAGGCATTGAACAGATACACATCTCGATCTGTTTCTTTGGTAAATCTACCTCCCCATAATTGTGCCATGTTATTTCCCAGCCTTTCTTTTTACGATTTGTTAAATATGGATTTTATGGTAGCATAACAGATTCTTATTTTCAAGATTTCTTTTCAGAATCATTTCTTCCCTGTTTCGTTTCGCGCTTCATCTGATACATATTCTCATCGGCGTTCTTTACCACCTTCTCAAGAGACATTCCGGGATCATACTCTGCAATACCATATGAAATCTGATATGGAGTATCTTTCAAGTGTTCCATGATCTGCTTCATAATATTTTCGCTCTCACTTCTGCTCTTCTTAATTCCAAGCATCATAAATTCATCTCCACCGGTACGATAGATTGAATATCCATTGATGATTCCTGTCTTCATTGCATCTACTACAGTAAGAATTGCCTTATCTCCGACACTATGTCCTGCGCTATCATTGATTTTCTTAAGGTTATTCAAATCAATTTCTGCAATTGTCATTGGATATTCCAGGTTATCCGATGCATCAAGGTAGAAGCTTCTGCGATTCAAAAGATTCGTCAGCGAATCTCTTTTGTAGATCTGAACATGCAAAAACAAATAGTAAAACATGAGGCTGATGATAAAGGATACATTGAGGAAAAAATCAAACTCAAACACACTCTCCAGCACCGTTGCAACGATTGTAATCAGCGCAATCATAAATATTGTAAGCATTTCCGGGATTCCATTCTGACGATACTCCAGAAGTGTCAGGATTACAAGAACAAACATATAGAAGAAACACACCAGATAAGGCGAATAATTCAGTAAAATGTATAAGAAAAAATTTTCTTTGGAAAAAATAAAACAGACTCCACTGGGAATAATACATAAGGCAAGCAGACAATTGATGCAAAAAGGCAAAATCATTCCATAGTACTTTTTGTCTCTGTATCTGCAGATAATCAGTGCAATACAAAAAATAGGCAATGGACGTAACACCATACCTATTGCATTGAGACAATTTCCGGCAATAACATTCCAATCCTGTTTGGTATTGTATAAATCAACTGCATCAACCAGCGTCAGGGCAAGGACAGCCCAAACTGCAATCCCAAACAGATTTCTAACTTTACGCTCAAAAGATCTGTCGATCCCAAGATAAACCAGCATCAACACACACATAACAATACAAGCATAATTACTTTGAATAAGAAATCTAATCACGAAGAACCTCCTAACAGGATTTACTGATTCTATTAAGTTCTACAGGTCAACATCATTATCAAGTATTGCACATTTTCCTTTATCTTTCAAGGTTTTGAAGAATCTTACATTTTTATGAATACAAATGCCATATAACGTGGTATAATATACTATGTGTTATAGTTTGATGTATTTAAAGGAGATTATTATGAAATCAAAAATCATGAAAATTATTCGTGTTGCTACTGTTGCTCCAATCATGGCACTGCTAACGATGTTGCTTCTGTTCTTTTACCGTAAAAGCATATTTGGTAATACCATCAATTTGTTTTTATCCATACTGTTTTTGACGGTATTGCCATTATTAGCCTACCCACTCCAGCGCTTTATGCCTCATTATAAAGATCAGGGAAGAAAAGGCCAGCGTAACCTCGCAATTGTTTTTGCTGTTTTAGGTTATCTGTTCGGCTGTATCTCCTGCTTCTTCTCCAAAGCGCCCATTACTATGTGGATTATCTATCTTGAGTACCTCTTATCAGGACTTTTGATTTTTGCATTCACCAAATTTTTTCATCGTAAAGCAAGCGGACATTCCTGCGGTGTTGCAGGTCCTATCGCACTTATGGTCACTCTTGGAGTACCTGCATTGATTCCCGGTATTCTATTATTAGCTTTGGTATGTTGGGCAAGTATCTCTATGAAAAGGCATACTTTTGGACAATTAGTTGGTGGAACTGTTATTCCAATTGCTGTTCTCATTCTTCTCGTCAATATAATTTAATCAGTATGTACTGTTGACGAATGAACTATACCATCGTCTCTAAATATTCGTAGGCTTCTCTTCTTACCCATACGGATACAGAGCCACCTTCTACCCTAAAGTCTCCATAGCCCTTATGATCAATGGTCACCGGTTCTGAACAATCTCCGGTGACATCATATAATTGCATTCCGGCCATTTTTCTTCCGATTAACATTTTCTTAACCCCGCCAGCACCATCGCTCATCAATACCGCAAGCCCGGAATTCTCATGTTCATCGTCTCCACGTCTTACAAAACCGACAACATTGTCGTGATCAAAATAACTCTCCTGTCTTCCATATGCATACAACTCACGAATCTTAATCAGCCTTGGCAATTCCAACACGGGAGCAATATTCCTAGATGGAATTCCATAATAATCCCCATAGAATACGCAGGGAATACCACCATCCCATAAAAGAATCATTGCATAAGCAATTGGCTTAAACCAGCTTTCTACAAAGGTCTGTAGCGCCTGTCCAGGCTGCGTATCATGATTATCAACAAAGGTTACCGCATGCTTTGCGTTGACCGATAATAATGAATTAGAAATCAATCCTCGCATATCGTACGTTCCCTGCTGTCGTGATGCATTAAAAAAGTTAAAATGTAGCGGAACATCAAACAGTGACATTTCCTGATCCACCTCATCCAGATACTTCGTCAAATGTGTTAAATCAGTATGCCAATATTCACCTACGGCAAATAAATCCTTTCCTGTTTGCTTTCTCAAATTATTCAGCCAGTCTTTATAAAAATCAGCAGATATATGTTTTACTGCATCCAGTCTAAATCCATCCATATGTACTGTGTTCTCATACCAACTTCCCCATTCCTGTAACTGTTCTCTGACTTCTTCATTATCCATATCAAGGTCTGCGCCCATGAGGTAATCATAATTACCTTTCTCATCATCAGTATCATGATTCCAGCACTTTCCTTCAAACAGATACAGACCTTTGCTTTGTTTAGACTCATCCCAGTCAGAGCCACTAAAATGACTCTTATTCCATGTAAATCCAGAATACTTGCCATTACGCCCAGGGAAGTCAAACACTGTCCATGCACTGATCTCCTCCGATGCATTCAGCATCTGTTGTCTGTTATTCTCGGCAGTTTTCACAGCCATTACTCTTTCAAGTCCATCCGCTCCCATCATATGGTTCAGCACGATATCACAGAGAAAGCGAATCCCCTTCCGCTGTAACGTCTTTACTGCTTTCAGATAATCCTCGCGATTACCATATTTGGTTTCAACGCTCCCCTTCTGGTCAAATTCTCCAAGATCATAGATATCATAGACACCATACCCGACATCTTTCTTTCCATTCATTCCTTTATAAGCCGGAGGCAACCACAGTGTTGTGATTCCTGCAGCCTTTAATTTATCTGCCTGCGCACTCACACGTTTCCACAACAAACCATCAGCAGGAAGGTACCATTCAAAATACTGCATCATTGTTTCATTCTTCATCTTTTTGTCCTCATTTTTGATTCATTTCTATTTCATTAATCCGCATTTCTATACAATATTACCCACATTTTACATTTGCTTCATTATACTCCTAAATGTTGCCATTTTCATCGGTATTATGTATAATGGCGAAAGAATACGATGAATGCAACCCAAATAAGAATCAGAATTAACGAAATAAATTACATAATGTAGTAAAAACGGAAGGATAAAAATGAGTATATTAAATGTTGAACACTTATCACATGGTTTTGGAGATCGTGCTATTTTTCAGGATGTTTCCTTTCGCCTGTTAAAGGGAGAGCATATTGGACTGATTGGTGCCAATGGAGAAGGTAAGTCTACCTTCATGAGTATTATCACGAATAAACTCATGCCGGATGAGGGCAAAGTAGAATGGGCCAAAGATGTACGAATTGGTTACCTTGACCAGCATACTGTCTTGGAAAAAGGGCAGAGTATCCGCGCTGTTCTATCCTCTGCTTTTGATTTCCTCTATGAAATGGAACAACGCATGAATCTAATTTGTGATGCTATGGGTAGTGCCGATGAGACAGAGCTTGAGCAATATATGGAGGAGCTAGGAACACTTCAGGATCTGCTCACCATGCATGATTTTTATCTGATAGATTCCAAAGTTGATGAAGTTGCCCGCGCTCTTGGACTTCTGGATCTTGGCCTTGATACCGATGTCACAGAACTAAGTGGTGGTCAGCGTACCAGAATTCTCTTAGGTAAGCTTTTGCTTGCCAAGCCCGATATTCTTCTTCTTGATGAACCTACCAACTATCTTGATGCGGAACATATTGAATGGCTGAAGCGGTATTTAAATGAATATGAAAATGCATTTATCTTAATATCTCATGATATTCCTTTCCTCAACAGTGTAGTCAATATTATTTATCATATGGATCATCAGGAATTAAACCGTTATGTAGGTAACTACGAGAAATTTGAAGAAGTCTATGAAATGAAGAAGATGCAGTTAGAAGCCGCTTATAACAAACAACAGAAAGAAATTGCTGATTTGAAGGATTTTGTTGCAAGAAATAAAGCCCGTGTTGCCACAAGAAATATGGCTATGGCAAGAAAAAAGAAATTGGATAAGATGGATGTTATTGAACTGGTTTCAGAAAAACCCAAGCCGGAATTTCATTTTAAAGAAGCCCGCACTCCGGGTCGTTATCTCTTTGAGACCAAAGATCTGATTATTGGATACGACGAAGCATTATCCAGTCCTCTGACCCTGCAAATGGAACGAGGCGAAAAATTAGTTCTGACAGGTGCTAATGGAATTGGTAAGACTACATTGCTCAAAAGCATTCTTGGTTTAATACCTCCTCTTATGGGCGAAGTGAGTCTTGGTGAAAATGTTATGATCGGATATTTTGAGCAGGAAATGTCGCAAGAAATCGATTGCACCTGTATCGAAGCAATTTGGGAAGAATTCCCCGGGATGTCACAATATGAAGTTCGTTCTGCACTTGCCAAATGTGGTTTAACAACCAAGCACATTGAAAGTAAGGTACGTGTACTAAGTGGTGGTGAGCAGGCCAAGGTCCGTCTCTGCAAACTGATGAATCGTGAGAGCAATCTTCTCGTACTTGATGAGCCAACCAATCACCTTGATGTAGATGCCAAGGCAGAACTTCAGCGTGCCTTAAATGCCTATAAAGGCAGTATACTGATGGTATGCCATGAACCTGATTTCTATCAAGCGTTTGCGACCTCTATAAAGGATTGTTCCAAGTGGACTACGAGAAAAATCTAATTTGCGTAATTTTGTTATTTATCCAGGTAATACCACTGGCAATCACTATATCAAGTAATAATCCAAGTACAAAATTGCCCGTGTGGGTATCTGTGATTTTCAGTGCAACCAACGCTTGTTGAATTGGGAATCCGACAAGATACATTGCATAAGAAATCTTTCCGCCTTGTGCTAACAGCTCAGGCATATTGATGCTATCATGAAATGCGAAATAATTGATCATATATGGTAATGTCAGTAGGATTGCTATATAAAGGCCTCCATAGATGGATGTTATAATCAAAGCGCCTATACATATCAGTGCAATCCATATGCTTTTTCTGATATGTTCCCCGTAAAGTCGATACAGCATTCCCATATAAAAGAGAATACACGGTCTCGTCACGCTTATAATAATCTCATATCTTGGTCCTAGTATAATGCCCATAGCACTCACCAAACCTGCGAATACGATGGAAATCCATAATTTCTTTGGCTTTGATAGCCCAAGACGATACCACAGAAGGCAGGCCATATAGCATGCCATTTCTACCGGCAGTGTCCATAAAGCACCATTGACAGTCGATGCATAGGGTTGACCCGCAAAGACTCCCGGAAGGTTATGTACCGGTAACATAATTGTATTTAATAAATATAACCAGGTTTTGCCTGATGTCAGATATTCCTTTATTGACAGTTCTGTCAGAAATCCTCCCATGATTATGGATAATAGTACAACAATTCCAAGTGAAGGCAATAATCTTTTCAGCCGCTTCGTTATATATCCCAGACTCTTCTCTTCTTTTTGCACACTACCTGCAGCAAAATATCCACCGACAAAGAAGAAAAACGAAACAGCCAGTCCACCAAATGTGAGCTGGCCATAAGTCAATCTGTATAATAATTCCGTTTCCTTTGTTCCGGTTACTATTGGATACGCATGCGATAATATTACCAATGCCGCTGACAGGAAACGCATCACTTCAATATTCGTACTTCGCTTGTTCAATACACTTCTCCTAGAAGTAACCTCATCACCAGGTTGCTCCGTCATAATAATCATAGTTAAATATGTATTCGTCCTCAGACATCTCTTCTACTCGTTGTGACTGTCCTTCATCCTGAAGTTCCTGAAGCTGCTGTTCATAATCTTGTGCAGCGCTTTCTTCCCCCTCATCGGATTGATCCTGAGGGTCTTGATTTTGCTGGTTTTGTGAATCTGATCCTCCACCACCACTCTGATCCTGTGGTTTCTGATCAACCATAATCACTTCATTTTCAGAGACATCTGCTACTTCAGCCATATCAGCATCATCTACATTACCATCACCGTTACGGTCATAGTTTACTGTTCCATCTTCGTTGATTGTAAATGAAATATCCTGCGCTTCTATATATCCTTCCGGAGATTTCTCCTCATGATATATATAGGTATTTCCAACCTGGAATCTAATCTGGGTAAATGGTTCACCATTAGAGGTCCACTCATAGAGAACCTGTTCCCCTTCATCAAGAATCTGTAATGAAGCACCTGAAAGCGGCTCTCCATTTTCATCATTTTTAATAAAGGATACCTTTACCCCAAGTTCATAGATGAGTCTGTCAATATCTTCCTTCACTTGCTGAGCATCCTCGTTATGACCTGCACTACCCTCCATGCTTGCACAACCATTTTCACATAGAATCGTCTGCGCTGATTTCAGGAATTCAATGGTCTCGTCATAATTATCTACCGTGATCGTTGTCGTGTCAATTGGCGTAACCATAGCCAACACTTCATTAATTCGAATCTGACAATCATATTCATTTGGCGGATTAAATTTCAAAGCTTCCTGATACTTTTCGATTGCCCCTTCGTAATCACCTCTCTGAAAATAAACATTTCCAAGATTATAAGGCGCAATATACGGCTGCAAAAAGCCAAGAAAAGCAAAACTATTCTCTTGATAATCCTTATGAGAATACCGTTTCAGCATATTTTCATTGCATATTTGATTGGTAAGAAGTACTACCAGTGCAAGTAGAAGAACCGCTTCAATTCCCCAAAGTACTCTTTTCATAAATTCATTCCCTCGTATAGATTCTATAGTTATTATTTCTTTCTCTTTAATAATACAAATTCCCAAATCATCATAAATGCAATCGGTATCGCAAACCAGTAATACGTCTCATGATAATTCTTTTCAACTTTCTCAACGGTCTGCGATATCGCAGAATCTTTGATTTCATCCAGGACGTCATTCACCTTCTGCTGCTTTGTCATATGAATGTATTCCACACCCAGATCTCTTGCGATATCCCTTAGATTATCTTCATCAAGCTTAGATACTGCCGGTTGTGGATTAGACCAGACACGGTTATCCATAACAAGCTCCATTTCATCCATATAATTCAGAAGATGCATGTTACCGCCTTCTTCTGTTCCATAGCCAAGTACCGCACCGCCATCAACATACTCCTTCGCATCATCAAAAGAGTCCAGTTCCTCATCAGAAGTTATCTCTCCATCACTGATAAAAAAGACATATACATTTCCGGAATCACTTTCTTTGGCACGTACCAGCATATCGATCATATCATCCTTGCATACGTTCAGTGTTGTTCCTGTCGCATAGAACTCCTGCAAAGGCTGAATCGAATTAATTACACTTTTGGCAAATGTCGTATCATCACTATATGGTGTCATTACCTGTGAATCATTATTAAAGGAAATAATTGCGAATCTTGCTCCCTGCAATTCATCAATAATGTGCGCACAGTCATTTTTTACTGCGTCCATACGGGAACCACCATTGTAATCTTCTGCAACCATACTGATTGTATCATCTACCACAAACAGTACATAAGCATCAAGATTATCCTGTGTAACTGTCATGTTCGCATCCGGAATTAGGATTCTAAGGTTCAGCAGAAATAATAAAAGGACAACAATAATCTGCCGGATAAATGGGAAAACTCCTCTTCTTTTAAACAATAGAATGGCAACACAGATAATTGCCATTGTCGTAATTGGAATCACCGGATAGATAGCGATTTTTCCCGACATTAATTCAATGATTTTACTTTCAACAAATGAATTACTTATCATAATGCTCCTATCTCTTAGATAATTTTAAGAATATATACATACAGGCCAACGATACAGTCAAAGTCATCACCAGATATTCCGGATGTTCCGTCTCTACACTGTGCTGCTCAACTTTAATCAGATTTCTGCCTTGTTCATCAATATCACTGACAATCTGTTTCATTGAACCGCTTTCTTCTTCCATATAGAAATTTCCACCGGTTCTCTCTACCGCCGCTTTCATTTCATCACGAAATTCGTCATACATCTCTTCTGTGCCAATACCATAAACAATAATGTTATTCTCCTTGCAGATATCCGCTGCCTCATCAAGTGTAACGAGCGGGTCGCCCTGAAGGTCATTATCCGTTGTGAAAATAATGATTCTAACACGATCTTTATCTTCCTTCAAATCCGGGAAATCATATGCGGTTGCTGCAAGACCGTCACCGATAATGGAACTGCCTCTTTTCTCATTACCCACCAGCGTTCCACTACTGATATAATCATCCAACATTATATATTCTGCATACTCATCATAATCTGCATTATCCAGTATAGAATAATCCGCATAGACCTTGTTACGCATTTCAAGAGCTTCTCCAACCTTGTCCAAAACACTGATTACATACTCATAATCATCTGTTAATGGACACAGTATAATCGGCGTTGTATTAAAGATAACAATTCCAACTCTCTCTCCGGAAAGATCTTCAACTACGCCTTTCAATTTACTTACAAGCTGTTCATTTAACATATCAACAGAAGTCGAAATGTCCATACACAGGAAAATATCTCTACTATAGGCTTCTTCCACGACCATCTTCTTAGTATATGGTCTTGCAATCAATAAAGAAGTTACGCAAATGCTGAGAATGCACACAATACCCGTAATAATCTTCATAAAACGATATGCCATTACTCTGCTTTTATAGTAACGGTCTTTTGCCAAATAATCTGGGACAACCGCCTTCTTTCCTTTACTAAACGCCGTTTTCCTGTGTAATTTCAAGAAAGAAAGGAACACAAGAACCAGCACTACTGCAAGACAAATATAGATTGCATAAGCATTTCTTAATTCCATCGCTCAATTGCTCCCCTCGTTTTATCAATAGAAGTAATTACATCACCCTCTGATTCTCTTTCAAATTCAGGGGAGTAATATTCTTCAATCAATTCTTCCAGTACCGGCATTTTCAGTTCTTTTATATCCTGTAAGGTATAATTAGGTACTTTTATTCCTGTTGCTTCTTCAACAAATCCACGAATAATCGCACTCATTCGCTGATATGCATCTCTTACACTGCATTCTCCCTGTTGATATTGAAGTTTCAACTGCTCTAATTTGTTGAGATAATCTGCTTTGGAAACATTTCCCCTAACAGCAATAGGCTTCGTAACTACAACCGGGGTGTTTTTCTTTGCAGTCTTCTTTTTTCTGTTTTTAAGTAATATTCTAAGGAGTATGATTAATAACACAAGCACCATGGCACCGGCTACAATGTAGATGGGCATAAGTGAATAAGAAAACATATCCTGTACTTTTACTGAGGTCTCCATTATTTTTGTTTCTCCGATTTATGCATTTCCAACAGACTGATTACCTGTGTATCAATCTCGTTGGTATTGTCGATGGTTGTCATAGCAATTCCATTGTTCTTTAACTTATTCTCGCATTCCATCATCAGCTTCTTCTGTTTTTCATCTTCAATTCGTGAAAGTTGTTTGTTCTCTGAGATAAATGCCGGTACATAGTCATTATTTTCCACATCAAATACTTTCTTGCCTGTCATTTTCGTATCACTGATATTCATGACAAGTACATCCTGCTTAAGCAAAAGCTGCTTTAATGTTTTATCTGATATTTTGGAGATACCATGAAGATCTGTTACGATAAACAGAATCAGCTTTCTATGAATATTCTTAGCAATGTACTGTAATGCAAATTCCAGGTTGGAATCGTTATCCTTCGTTACCTCTTTATGATAACAATTAAGAATATTCTCAATATTGGGCAGCCCTGTACGGAAAGGAAAATGTTGAATTGATTTTTCCGTAGAATAGATTGCACTGATATAGTCTCCATTACTGTTAATCAGATAAGCAAGCGTTCCGGCACTCATAATTGCCACTTCCCGCTTTTCTTCTGCCTCTGCCGTGTCTGCTAACATTCTGTGATTCGTATCCATTACCAGCATAATGTTATGTTTCTTCTCCGCAATATACTGACGAACCATGACCTTTTGTTTTCTTGAAGTCGCCTTCCAGTCGATATCCTTGATATCATCTCCGGGAATATATTCACGAAGCTCATCAAAGTTCATGGAGCGACCTTTATAAATCGAATTGTAAGATCCATCTAAAACCCGGCTGGTTGCAAGCGTTGTATGAATCGTCTTATAACGCCGCATATTGGCCTTGATTTTAGAAATATAATTCATTTTCATAGTTACGTATTCTCCCAACGAATGCTGTTAATGACAGGTTACGGTGCAATAACAGAATTGATAATTGCATCAATAATTGTTTCTTCCTTTACCTCATCTGCAACAGCTGCAAAATTCAGCATAATACGATGTCTCAAGATACTGTAACGAAATGCTTTTACATCATCCGGAGTACAATATGCACGTCCATTGATAACTGCTACAGCCTTTGCAACCTCCATAAATGCGATTGCAGCTCTGGTACTAGCTCCCATAGCAACATACTGTGACAGTTCCGGTGGAAGGATTTTCTCAGTCATACGTGTAGCCTGAACAATATCTACAATATATTTTTTGATAGAAGGATCGATATAGACTTTTCTGCAAAGCTTCTGTAAATATTCAATATCTTCGATAGATGCCACATTCTCAATATTGGAGAACACATCAGCTTCAATTCGGTTAAGGATTTCTACTTCCTGTTCTGCATTCGGGTAATATAATTTTTCTTTTAACAGAAATCGATCTAACTGAGCTTCTGAAAGAACATAGGTACCTTCCTGCTCGATTGGGTTCTGCGTTGCAATAACAATAAACACTTCCGGCAACTGGAATGATTCGCCGCCAATGCTGACTGCTTTCTCCTGCATTGCTTCTAGCATGGCACTCTGAGTCTTGGCACTGGAACGATTGATTTCATCAAGTAATACAAAGTTCGCAAATACCGGTCCTAATTTTGTCTCAAAGCTGTTACTTGTCATATTAAATGTCTGCGTTCCGATAATATCACTTGGTAACAGATCCGGTGTACACTGTACTCTGGAGAATTCTCCATGTACCGCATCTGTCATAACCTTGGCAGCTGTTGTTTTAGCAAGACCCGGAACTGATTCTAATAAGATATGTCCATTCGTAACAAGTGATACAAGCAGTGAATAACCTAACCATTGTTGTCCAACTACCTTACTGTTAAAATATTCACTGATGCGACTTGTAATTGTAATCGCTTTTGCTAATTCTTCCTGACTAATTTCATTTACTTTATTCTGTTCCATCATTAATTCCTCTCATCATTCTCTTATTAACATTTTTTTAATTACACCAATGTCCATCTTTTTTATAATAAACGATTTTCCAACTTTTGTAAAACTATATTAATACTGAATTTCATGTCAAAATATAGCGAATTTCATTCAGAGTGTATAAATAATATGTGCAATTGTTCACTATAACAACGTATAATGTAAAACCCAGAATCGGTATCGCTTCCACATCGCATCTTTCTGTCTGACTATCCCTCTTCATCTCGAGAAAAGTGTGTGCAGACACACCGACAGGAAATGATACCTGCTCAATAAATAGGAATCTTCTGCAATCATACTCTTGAGGGTAAGGCATATTAGAATTGTCTCTTTTGCTCTTTTTTCTACAGAAAACATCTTCCCAAGATGTCAAAAGAGTAAAGCGTTGTTTTAATTTGGACACTTACTCTCTTTTTCATACATTTTGAGAGCAAGGTGCATGTTCAATTCCATTCCTTGCCCTTTTGCGCTAGAATACAAGGCATATATGATGAGCCAGAGTGTAAGGAGTATGGTTACTGAACTCCTTTACTCCTTTAATGCTATCAATTTCTGATCAGTCCGTCCCATATAAATCGTGATGTCCCCTGTCGAAGAGTACTTGCTGATTGTAAGCATTATCTCAATGATTTCATCAAGCATTTCCCTGTTAAACTGTTCAGAGATGATGTCATCGTCGATATTATCACAGATATTCTTGTGATAAGTTTCCATTGTATCCATCTCATCATCCTGTTAGATTGATATGGATTTGATTAAATACATACTTTGTTTTTACGTATTTATTTACTTAATACTTAGTAACCCGCCTACAATACCATCGACTGTTTTCACGGCGACGGTAAAACCGTTTGTGGATTTTCCAACGTAGGCTTATCCAACGCAGAAAAATCCGACACAGGTGTACAATCTCTGCTTTGAAACGTGGGGACGTTTCGTACCCACATGTCAGGCAACAGTGGTTCTTCAAAGACCTCATACACGGATTCTGCGATTTTACCATCTGTACTTCTGGTGTAACATATTTCGAGCCTTGTTAATATGTCAAAATGACGATAAAACCGTCTGAAATCGGGCTTTTCTTTGACATGGATGTTGCGTTGTTAATAGGGATTATTCTGTTTTCCCCATAATATCGGGATTTGAAGAAAAGTGCCTGTAACGATTGGATACTGGAAAGATGTTAGGGATTACTTTATTTTTTCTGAAAATATTTTTTGTGGTGCTTTTCGGGGTGTTTTTTTGCCGTCAGATGCCCGAGGTCTTTAATGTTAGAGAGTAGCAAAAAGGTCTTGCGTATCATTTTGACTGCTTGAAATGCGATGTGTTCGGATTACGGAGGTCTTGGGGGGTAATATGATATTATATAGGTTTGTTAATACGCCCTATAACAGGGCGTCGCAAAATGCGACTCCCTTAATTTCATATTGCGTACTTCTGTAACCATAACATCATGTTTCACGACGTCAGGCAAATCGTGAAATTTAAGGTTCGCCCTTATCTCAAGTACCATAACGGTAGTCGAGAAGATTCTTTCATTATCGCGATTCAAGCCGCTAATATCTGTGGTATAATGGGGTTATACTCAAAGCAAGCATACTCGGCTCTTAACAAATGTCAATATAGTTTTTCCTCATCTACGGTACAATAGTTTTATCGAAAATGAGGAGGAATCACAATGAACAGGGAAGCAAACAAAAAAGCCATAGCAAAGCAGTCGCTCCCGCCGCAAGCTTATATTTTCTATATTGCCTCACAGCAAAATGTTCAGGGTCTGATTTTTCAAGCTTATCAAAAAGTAAGTCGATAGGATTTTTGAAGTCCTCATCTTCCTCCTTTGCCTCACTTGCATTAATCATCTCAATAAGCGTATTCAGATTTTTTTCTTCCTCGGGGGCTTCATACCAGATATATCCGATAAGTGCAGAGTAATAAAGACGTTCTACCTTTACCCAAAAATCCTCTCCGCCTTGGTTGCCTTCGCCTTTGGTGTTGGCAATAATCGTGTTTACAAGCTTCAAAATATCCTTTTCAGAACGAATATACGCAAGGGGATTGTAGTGCATTGACTTTGCAAAATTGATTGTGTTCAGCACTTTTATACTGTAACCACCGTGTTTTAAGGCATTACCAACCTCTAAAAGCACTGTGCCTTTTGGGAGCGTTTTGTCAAGACCGTATTTGTGTCACTTGCAAAATAACACATCACGCACTTTCCTTGTGAATATCCTCTTTTACCGCCCTGAGTGCCTTTTCCTGCATACTCATACCCTCATCCCTAAAATTCATCACCACCTCATAATTTGTATTGCCTATGGTGGTTTCAAAGCTCCCACCGGCATTGTACTTTGTCTCTCTTTCTTCCATGCTTCTCCCTTCACGCAAAAAGGACAGCTACAAACCACTGTCTGTAAACTGCCCTCTCGCTGTTATAATGACTGTTCATTTTTCTTGTGCTTCGGCACTCTGTTTCTTTGCCTCTGCTCTGCCTCTCTCGTCAAAGCATACATCTTTCTGTTATGTTCTATAACCTCTGCGGATGCAAGCTCCGTAACAACCTTTGCATAGCCTGGATTGCTCTCCTGCAATTTCGCTTCAAGCCGGGCTTTCTGCTCCGTCCACTTCTTCGGTGTTATCTTCTCATCCGGTGCAAGCATTCTCTTCAAATCTGCCCGATAACTATCGTACATTTCAAGCTCCGTTTGATGGGCTTTATCATAATTACGCTTAGCAAATCCTTTCATGGAATTGCTCGTCTTATGATATTCCATATAAGGCTGTAATTCACTGTACGCATAAAGCAACTGCTCCAGTCTTGCTATCTTCTCCGCTATGCCTTGCCTTTCTTGTGCCAGTTTTTCATACGCCGGCACCCTCTGTTCCATAAATCCCTGCAACTGCTCAAAGCTCTCAATCCGATTTGAAACAACAAACTGCTCCATTCTGTCCTGCTCCTGCAATGCCTGCCTCTGGGAAATCTTTTTCAGATACTTGCTACCCACAACCGGAATATCCAGTCTGCCTTTTCTGCCGACAACTGCCCTTATCATATCAAGCACTTCATTGGCAGTATTGCGCACTGCTTCGACCGGCTTGGAATTAACAAGCTTCTGCAACTGTTCCTCTGCTTTTGCCACAAGCATTTTGGCAGTAAGAATAGCCTTGTTCTGCTCCATAATTCTACGGTTGATATTTCCCCTCTCAGTCTGTATGCCTGCTCTCTCAAGCGCACTGGCTTTTTCTCCCAAATGTATCTGTGGGAGAATATCAAGCCCCTGCTCCTCAAAGGAACGGTGTTCCCAAAAGTTCTCCGTCAATCCGTTCTTCTCATTAACTGCATTGATTGTATCTGCCCAGTTCCTGCGCCACCGCTTTGCATTCTCCTTATTGTTCCATCCGGTCACATCCTGCGTGGTGCATTTATAGTTCCCCTTCTTGGTTCTAATCTTGTTCCCATCTGCATCCAGTATATAAATCTTTTTCTGCTTTTCTCCCCATGTTCCATCTTCCATAATCGGGCGCATGGTCATCATAATATGACAATGCAAGTTCCTCTGATGCGTGACCGGATTTTCGGAATCATGGATAGCAAACTGCACACACATTCCCTCATCCACAAAATTACGCTTCACATAATCCCTCACTACCTCAGTGGCAAGCTCATAGCTCCATTCATTTGGAATAGAAATCTTGTATGACCTCGCAAGCTGTGCCTTGGAATTATTTTTCTCACGCATTTCCACTGAGTTCCACAATACAGATGGGTCTGCATATTCCTCCGGCGCATTCTCCGGTAGCATAACCTCACTATGCACCAAATCCTCACTATACTTGGGATAATAATAGGTTCCGTCATATTCAGAGTACATGGTGGTACGGCTGATATACGCTGACCTATCAACTGCGGATGAGCCACCACTACACTTTGCTCCCCTGCCTATGATAGCAATACGGGTACTTAGGCTTTTTACAGCCATAGCAACACCTCTTTTCTGCGTGGACTATGGCTGACCGATACTGTGGACTTTGCGGTATCGTCTGACTTTGTGGGCAGTGCAGCTCCGCTCTTTAGAGCTTCACTGAACGCAAAGTATGCAAATGGGTAGGTGCGCCCTCTGCACCGAAGGGAAAACGCAGTGTTCCCTTTTGACTGCCCTCGGCAGGCAATGGCTGTCTGCAAGACCCCTCGGAGAGCGCACATACCATCGCAGATGGTATATCTGTGCGCAACGAAAAAATTTCGTTGAATGGTTTTAGGCACTTTCGCCCTTGCCGGCACCTTCATCATTAACCACCTCACTTTCAGATTTTACAAATGCACTGCCACTCTTTTCAGCACTTTCCTTTTTCACGATTTCAATAATGCGCTGGCACTGCTCTGACTTGATTGCAGATGCAATAATGCGGTTCAGCTCCAACTCGTCAAACTGGTAGCACTCGGGAAAATATTTGTGAACAATACCGCCCATCATGTACTTATGCTGATTTTCCTCTTTTCTCTTCCTTGCTCCCTCTTTCCTCTTAGCTTCTGCCAGTCTCGCCTTGGCTTGTGCCAACTGCTCTTCTGCTCTTAAAATCTCTGCTGATTTTTCGTTGTTCCTAATCATGTTTTTCATTCTCCTTTTCTTCATTTTGGGCAACAAAAAAGGCGGTCATGGTTTTGACTTTCCATGCCACCTTTTGGTGTTCGATATTAAATTAAAGTGCGGTGAAACCTGAAAGTTTCACTCTTATTGTTGTAATGAATGTACAGTAATATTTAATCATCATCCGTTACATATACTTATTACTTTTTTAGGTTCAAAATTTGTTTCCATTGTCCACATAACAGCCTCACATTTTCGCATCACAAGAACAGTAAGAAGATTATCTATTCCATTTTCCTTCCACGCTTGCAAAAACTTTCTAGTAGGATGCGAAAAAATATCTTCACGCAATTTTTCATCTGTCGAAACTTCTATTTCGCCTGTCACTCTAATCTGAACACCGTTAGCATTAAAGCAAAGTTCCGCTTTGGGATTTTTTTGAAGCTGTTTGTACACATCTTTTGTAGATGCTGTATGAAAAATAATTCCATCCTTATCTGCTTTAAATAACATCATTCCTCTTACTCTTGGCTGGTCACCATCCATTGTTGCAAGGTAAAATCCCAAATTACTATTCATCAATTCATATATTTTCTGCTCATTCATCGTCTAATCCTCCTTAACATATCCCCTCAGTAATCATTTCATTCACTATCTCAGCGGCACTCTCTACCATTTTCGGACAAAATGTTTTAAAAAGTTTCTGTTCTTCAATAAGCAATTTATCTTCTGCCTTAGTAAGGTCATATCCCAACAATTCACGACATACTACACTACCATTTTTCTTAATAAATCGGTCCATAAATTCAGTTGATACCGCATAAGCTTTTGATTTTCCTTCTATATCTTCGCTATCACAATGTCCACATCGTAGTCCAAGAACCATCAAAGCACCTGCTACGGCTCCGCACAATTCGCCTTTTCTTTCACCACCACCAAAATTTGTAGCTAACTTGAGTGCTAATTTTTCATCCATTCCCATTTCTGTCGCAAATGATGTAAATACTCCTTGCGAACAATTAAAATTATTATTGTAGTATTCTACCGCCTTTTCTACATGATTCATTGCAAACACCCTCTTTTAATCCTTTCAAGTTCACCGCAAGCGACATTATATAATTCAAGTGCTTCAATCACCTGTTCTCTTTTATCAACCGGAATTTTATCTAGTATTTCTTTAAATTTTCGATTCATATCATTCTCAATTTTTTCAAAACGCTCTTTTCCTTTGAGTGTAAGATTTAAAACCACAAATCTTCTATCTTCTGTAGATGGTTTTCTTTCTACATAATCCTTCTGAACAAGTTCTTCAACCGTTCTGCTGACACCACTTTTATCTAACCTCAATATCTCTGCCAATTCTTTTACTGAAATATTTGGTTTTCTACCAATTTCAACCAAAACAAAACACTCTGGTTCACTTATTCCACAACAGCAGGAATCTGTTTTATTGATGTTTCCCAGGTGACATTCCAAAATTCTTGTATTTTCTCTAAGTAGCTTTGCTTGATTCATAATCATTCCTCCCTTTTAAAGGAATAATATCTCATTTAGTTGTGTTTGTCAACTATTTATTTTATCAACCATATAGGTATGATAAAAGGTTCAACACATCATATATTGAACCTTTGCCTTTAAATGACCAAATATTTTTTCCGATATGTGCACTGACAAGAACATAAAGTATTCGTAAAATTCAAGTTTTCGCTCTCCTTGTAGCAAATCGATTATATCACAGAACATACATTTTCTCAACTAACTATCTCTTGAATTGTATCGTGTCATTTGCTCCCTTTTATGCTCCCTGCATTCATCACTTAATCTTCTCGGCTTGCGATAACTAATGTGTGATTTTGGCATTGAATATGTCTTATCAATATCAGTTTCACTAACAAGCCTATACACATTAGGGAACTCGATAACTAACGCATCAATTCGCCTCATAACAGCTTTATCTCTGGTGTAAACAATGGCTGTCTGCTCCCCTGCATTGAAATTGATAACAGTTTCCTGCTCGTACTTGGATAAACTGCCCATGAAATCACTCCTTTCTACTAGGCTCGTACTTTTTACGTCTCTTGACTCGTACTTTTGACGGGCAAATAATAAAGCCTGCCTACGGCAGGCGGATAGGATGGGATAGGATAAGATAGAGATGGTATATCTCTTTTTTATCTTTTTATTTTATTCTTTTCTTTGGTTCTTTCTTTTCTGCTTTTCTTTTTCTCTTTTTTCTCTAGGAAGAGAAAGAGAAGGAAGGGGAAGGGAAGGTTGCACCGGTCATACCAACAGAAAAGACATCCGCAACACACAGTTCCAACTGTCCGTTTTGAATGCCCTTTTTTGCTGATTTCATACGATAACTACCGCACCAAATCATTCCCCTATTCTCTTGATGATAATTTCCCGGGCTGCCCTATTTCAGCTCCCATCCATACAATAATTATCGTGTAGCATTTAAGCTATGACACTTTCCTCTTTGCTCTGCGCTTTGCTTTCTCACGCTCACTTGCCACTTGCTTTTTATGCTCAATTCTTCGGTCATATTCCGTCAATAGTTCCACTGCCCGACTGTCTCCCTGCTCTGCCAGTGCCTTTGTAGCCTTATATTTCTCCTGCTCCCTGCGATAACGCTCCTTGAAGTATGCCTTGCTCTGCTCCCGCTTTTTCTCTTCATTCCTACAATACTCTTCATATTCTGCAATCGCTTTAGGGTCACCGGCTTCTGCATCTGCCTTAAGCTGTGCCAGTCTCTTGGCTCTATTTTCCTTGTACCGTTTCACGGTTTCTGCCCTTTTTTCTGCTCTTATTCTGTCCTTTTCCGCTTTCTTAACAGCCTGCTCCTTTGCTTCTGCTTTCAGCTCTGCTGTGCTGTATGGCGGTATAAATTGCCCGATAAAATTAAAATAAATCTCAATCTTCTGCTTTCGCCCGAACCCTCTCACACCATTTGACTCATGGACTACAATTTTATCAATAAACTCATGTATCATGGTCGGTGTGAGTTCCTCAAAATCTGCATATTTCTTTGCTAATGCAATAAAGGAGTCCATGGCACTCTTCGGTGTCTGTTCCTCTTCATCCGGCACAAGTTCCTCTACCATTGCTTCCAGTTCTCCGTACTCGTCCTCATACTGGTTCATAAGTCGCTGATACTGTCTGTCCGATATTTTTTCCAGTGCATAGGTTTCATACAGCTTGCCTATCAAAGTATCAAGCTCCTTCATCCTTGCCTCTGCATTTGCGATAACTTCCGCATTTTGGGAAGTATCAACTTCCTGCCTTACCGCTAACTCGGCAAGTATCTGTTCCCTAAATTCTTTCTCGTTAGTTATCGTGTATTTACTGACTCTTTGGATGGATTTTTTTATCAGTTCCAATATGTCCGAACGCTTGATAAAGTGCATGGTGCAATCACTGGTAATCTGCCGATATTTGCTACAACAATAGGCTTGGTCGCTTTCATATCTTTCTCCGGTGCCGGAATTATAACTTCTTCTGATAAGTTTTGCACCACAATCCGCACAATAGAGAAGTCCGGTAAGATTGAATGGGTCTACACTGTATGGTGTCTTTTTGCGGTATGCCTTTACCTTGTTGGCAATTTTCCATGTTTCCTCGTCAACAATTGCCTCATGCGTATTCTTGAAAATAATCTTGTCCTCATCCGCAACCTTAACACGCTTCTTCGACTTGTAGGATAATCCCTTGGACTTTTTCAAAACTGTATGTCCTAAATACGCCTGCCGATGAATGATATATCCCAATGTTGTGGAGTTCCATCTGTAAGGGTCATCCATTGGCTTGTGCCTGCAATCTTCGGGATAATGCAGTCTGTTGTATTCTGTCGGGCACAAGACCTTTTCCTCACTGAAAATCTTAGCAATCTCTGCATAGGAATATCCCTTAACCACCATATCAAAAATTCGCCTTACCACCTTTGCTGACTCTTCATCCACATAAAGGGTCTGCTTATCATCCGGCTTACGATAATAACCGTATGGAATTGCACCACTGCACCTAAGACCGCTCTCCATCCGGCTTGCAAATACTGCATTTATTTTTCTACTGGCATCTCTTGCATACCACTCATTCATAATGTTCAGAAATGGAGTGAAATCACTGTCCGTCTGATTGGCACTATCAATGTTGTTATTGATAGCAATGAAACGCACTCCATTTTCCACGAACATAATCTCTGTATAGTAACCGACTTTCAGATAATCTCGTCCAAAACGGCTCATGTCCTTTACAATGATTGTCGATATATTTCCTTCCATAACCTCTTCAATCATTGCCTTAAAGCCTTTTCTTTCAAAGGTTGTACCGCTGATACCGTCATCCGTAAAGTGTCGGAAATTGTCAAATCCATGCTTCTTAGCGTAATCTTCCAAAAGTCGCTTTTGGAAAGAGATTTGTCAAGGGTGTTTTACCTAATATTATTTGGGAATATAAAATCGCTGCTCATAGAACACATTCCTATGAGCAGCGATTTTGTGTAATGCTTTGGATGGAATTGTTTAATAAAACGCTTTTGGCAAGTTTCAAAAATGGTAGTCATACAGATAAAACTCAAACTCTTCTGTATGATCTCCGATTTTCATACTGCATATTTTCTTCGTTTTTTGTTGCATCCCCTGATGCTCATAAAATCCGTAGTTACAGCTGGTATCTGTAAACAGATAAAACGATGAAATCTTCTGTTTCCGCAAATACTCGACTGCTTTTTGGAACAATTGCTTGCCTACGCCCTGTCCTCGATAGGAACTGCTAACGGCAAAAAATGCAAGTTCCCCCATATAGGGCGGGCAGCAGCGCAGAAGCTCCCGGTCAATGGCCTCTACTTTAACAAAAACCCGGGATGCCGCCCGCCCCTCACGGGTGCGGAGCAGATCGAGCACTGCAATCCATTGTTTGATGCGCAGGGATGGTGGACAACGATGGACTGAAACATCCTTGGCATGATAATGCCTGCGGGTATATCGTTTACAATCGCAACCTGTGTATAGGTCTGGTCTGCTAAACAACTGTACAGATACGCCTTTGCCAACTTTTCAGCTATTGGGGGAGAACAAAAGCGATCATATCCCCAAGTTTCTCGGATAATTTGTATCATCTCAGTGGAATCGCTTTGTTGAAATTCTCTAAAATACAAATTCACTCCTCCTCAGTTGATTCTCCCACATGATTGTGATAGGCAGAGCAAATTGTTTTCACACACTCATCCAGCCCAAGGGAACCGCTATTCAAACACATATCATAATTCTGTGCATCACCAAATCGTTTCCCAGTATAGTGCTGATAATAGGAGCAACGTTTCTTTTCTAACTTTTCCAGTTCGTTTGCCGGTTCATGGTATAAAGTTTCAACACGCTCTCGCCTTGTATCGGCATCTGCATATACAAACACCCGGAGAATATGTGGATTGTCCGCTAAGATTGCATCCGCACAACGTCCAACAATCACACACCCTCCATTTCTAGCGATGTCACGAATTGTTTTCACTTGCTGCAAATATACCCTGTCGGTAATCGGAAGCATAACATGGCTACCTGCAGAAAGATCATAAATCAAACTGCCGGCATCTTTCGTTTCACTGTTCTCAAAAAAGCTGATGTCAATATTACTGTCCTTGGCTGCCAGCTCAATAATCTCTCGGTCATAGAAAGGTAATCCCAGTTGTTGAGCCACCTTTCTTCCGATTTCTCGTCCGCCGCTTCCATGTTGCCTGCTAATTGTAATAATGATGTGTTGCATCTTATCATCGCTCCTGTTCGTTGCGCTATTCATCTCGCCAGCCCATTCAAATCCTTTTTTTGCTGTGATTACAGCAATGATTTCATTGATTACAGCTGCCGCCGCAATGGTTCCCTGCACAATTTTTGCACATTCAGGAGCCGGTGCAGCCAAAACAGAAACAGCGATGCCAGTAAACACCAGGGAAACGCCGGAGTGTGGCAGCAATGTAAGGCCGAGATACTTTTTCACCGTTTCGGGACTCTTTGTGATGCTTGCTCCAAAATAAGCGCCGAAATATTTTCCTGCCGCTCTTGCCAGAATGTAAATGGCGGTAAACAAGCCAGCACCAAGGATCAAGTGGTAATCCAGTGGTGCGCCCAAATTCAAAATCACAACAATCATGGAAACGCCCAAAATAGGATTAAAACCATCCATGATTTGTTCCAGACGCATTTCTGAAATCATATTGGAAAAAGTTGCCGAAAACGCCATGCCGATCAGCATAAAATTCAAAACAGGGCGGGGCAACACCAATGTATTAAAAATAAAGCCCACAGCAGAAGCTACTATAATCATGACAATCAGCAGCATCAGCGTGATCGATTTGCTTCGCTCTTTTTTCAACACCAAGCCAGCTGCCAGACCCGTTACAACGCCAATGAGCAGAGGGAGAATAACAACAAGAGCAATCATATATGCGGGTAAATCGCCAGCAGAGAGATTGCCTGCAACAATCGCAATCGTTGTGATAAAGACAATACAGCCTACAATATCATCCAATGCTGCCATAGGAATTAAAGTTTTAGTAACCGGTCCTGTGGTCTTAAATTCCCGAACGATAGATAATGCCGGAGCCGGTGCTGTCGCAAGCGCAATTCCTCCAAAAATGAACGCTAAATAAACTGGTATGTTCGATACATAAAATACAATACCAAAAACCAGCGAAACAAGCAAAAATGTTCCGAGTGATTGTGTTAGTGTGGTAATGACAATGGCTTTTCCCGACCGCTTTATTTTGTTCCAGACAAGTTCTGTTCCAATCATCAGGCCAACGCCGCACTCAAGAATGTGAACAACTGTCTGATACCACTGTGTATCCAGAAGCTGCTGGTTCATCAGCGACAGTGCATGAGGACCTAAAACCATTCCAGTGATCAACCATCCCAATATGGACGGTAACTTCACTTTTGAAACAAGCTTACCTACAAGGAAAGCAGTTCCTATGGTAAGCAATAATCTTAGAAATAACAATATCATTTTGTTTCACCTGACCTTTCCTGACAGGAACTATTCAAACTTGCTTGCACCATTAAATAATCCCTTTTTTCTTCAATCGTCATGATGCTCCTCCTGTTGGTTCCTTTGCGACACCATAGAGCATGATGTCAAAGATAGCAGACAATCTGCCCTCGTGGTCGTCAATCAGTTCCCGGTAATCACCGTTTTGCTCGGCTTTTTTTGAAAATAACTGTTGAACATTTCACTGGCAGCCAGAAAATATTCCAATGCCAGTTCTTTTGTGATTCCATCCCGTAGGGTTAGACAATTCAAAACGGCAAGATAGCATTGACTGAAATACTCATCGAACCCTCTTCGCAGTTGAGCAAGTTCCTGAGCCAGATGCTTTGGAGGTTGTAACACTGCATTGAAAAAAATGTTTGCATAGTTCGGGTTTTCTTGAAAAAATCTTTGCCTTACCATCAAAAAGTTCTGTAGGCTCTCTTTTGCATCCAGGATTTCAAACGAATGCACCTCCAAAGCTGCCATCATTTCATCGTAGCAAGATTTCACACAAAGTAAATACAGTTCATCTTTACCCTTAAAATTATGGTAAATTAGACCTTTGGGAATTTGGCCTGCTTCACAGATACTATTGACCGAGGCCGCATCATAACTTTTGCTTCCGAATTCTTCAAGAGCAGCAGCAAGGATACGTTCTTTGGTTTTCTGAGTTTTCTCTTGTTTTTTCATCCTCTACCTCCCCTGTCACATATTATTGACCATACGGTCTATTATAGAGCAAATAGACCGTATAGTCAATAAATCAAATGTAAACATTAAATGTCCTTCAAAATCATCATCGTTCCTGCTCCTTACTCTTTTTCTTATAAACGCTTTGCTGCGCCTGCCGCACCATCCTCCGCACGGCCTGCCGCTCCATATCCTCATGCAGCATACGGGAAACCGCCTTTTTGCTGTCAAACATCAAAAGCGGGCTGTACTTCTCGCCGTAAACCTCCTGCGCCCGGTTCTCCGCTTCCTGCTCCTTGCTGGGGCGGCTGGCCTGCCTTGCTTCATACAGCTGCACCGGGTCGAAGCCCTGTGCCTGCTCCCGAAGCCCGGCATACTCATTCAGGGCAGCGTCCAGCTCGGCGGAATATTTCTGTTCCTGTTCTTCCAACCGTTTCAGACTCTGCTCCATGGCAGCGATGTCTTTAGAGAATTTATCGGCGGCATCTTCCTCGGTATATGCCAGCGATGCCAAAAGCATATTTTTCTCCGAGCGCAGTTCCTCTAAATCCTCTGTCAGAGCCGCAATCTTTGCCGCCAGTTCCCGGTGTCGGAACACATGGACAGCAGAGATCGCCTTTTTCTCGGAAAGCAGGCTGCGGCGCTCTTTCGTCTTATCCCGGATGTCCTTTGCCAGCTGATTGTACTGCGTGAGGGCAGGGCGCAGCGTATTCAGCGAAGCATTCAGGCGTTCCTTGCCCTTGCGGAGATACCCCAGTTGATAGCAGAACAGCAGCAGATTTTTACACAGATTCTCCATAGCCTCAGCAAGCGCCGGGAGAGTATTCTTGACCGCCTGCGTCAGCTTTTTGACCTGTCCCCTCAGCTCCCGGAGCAGGGCATTGTCCGCCTTGATCTGCCGGTTCAGTTCGCACCGGTCAGAGATAATACCCTTTTTCTCCATGGCTCTGGCAACCACGCCTTCATGGACCGTAGGCCGCTCCAGCAGACCACGCTCGGCATGGCTGCGGTGGTCGATGCGTTCTTCGTGCCCGGTGCGCTCCAGATAGCGGTTTGCCACATCCGCCCATGCAGCCCGCCACAGGACAAGCTGCTCGTCGCTGTTCCATCGTTCCGTGATGGGATTCTGCCTGCCATATTTGGTGCTTTTGGGGTACTTGGACACCCGCTCATAGCCCTGTGCCTGCGCTGCGGAAGGGGCCATATACACCTTCTTTTTGCCCACCTTGTACTGGTACTGTTTCTCCCATCCATCGGTCTGTGCCTGTTTGAACTCAGCGGCGGTAAAGCCCCGTTCCTCGCCGTCTTTGACACAGAGATATTCTTTCTCGGTCTTGTACTGCCATTTTCCCTTTTCATCCAGCGGGCGCACCGTCAGCAGGATATGGGCATGGGGATTGTGTCCGGGAGGATACAGGTCATGGATGGCAGCATCGGCGCACATTCCGTCTGCAACAAACTGTTCCTTGATAAAATCTTGCAGGAGCTGGATTTGTTCCTCCCGGCTCAGTTCTATGGGCAGCGCCGCCACAAATTCACGGGCAAGGCGGCTGTCCTTTGCGGTTTCGGTTTCCTCCACAGCGTTCCACAGGATTTCCCGATCCTGCCACTCTGCGGGGGCGGTGGCTGGCAGAAAAACCTGCCGCCACCCAAGGCCCTGTTTGCGGGTGTAGTCATGCTGTACCCCGTCATACTCGTTGAGCATCCGGGAACAGCTCAGATAGGCCGCAGCAGCCACGGCGGAGCGTCCGGCTCCACGGCTGACTATTTTGGCCTCCAAATGATAAATCGCCATAAATCACCTTGTCCTTTCTGAAAGGGGTGCCCCGAAACAGGGCACCCTTGTTTTCGCTCAGTGTGTCGTGAAATACGACGCACCACCAGCAGGGGCGGAACGATTCGTTCCCCCCTGTATCTGTGTCAAGCTGCCGGCGGCAGGTTGATGCAGGCAGGCGGCGGGATGGGGTGGCAATATACCACCCCTGCGCCGACTGCATGGATAAGGCTGGCAGTTTGGCAGAAATGCAGCCTTGTCCAGCGGCTCCCGCAGGAGCCGCAATCCCCCTCGGAGAGCGCACGTGCCCGACCACCGGGAGGGCTACCACCGCCTGCTTTAGCAGGTGGTGAGTAAGTGCGCCCTTCGGGATAAAAAAGAGGAAGGCCCCCGGTTTCCCGGAGACCTCCCAGCCGTTTTCAATCGTGTGCTGCCAGCTTTCGCCGCAGGTATTCTTCCAGATTGTCAAGCCCTACCGCCTGTACTTCCGGCAGCACTTTTTCCAGCACAGCGCCCTCCTGAATGAGCCGCCTTGTCCGGGCTTTTCGCTCCTTCACCCGGTCCCGTGCCTGGGCTTCCTCCAAGCGGTGCTTTGCCTGCAACAGTTTCTTTTCTTCACTTGTCATAGGTTTACCTCCGTTTCTGCCAGATCAGGTCATAGCCCAGCACATCGGCCAGCTCCACAACCTCCTTGTAGCGGATGGATTCCCGCTGGAGTTTGGCCGACAGGTTGGAAACGCTGTCCGACCAGCCGTATTCCTCATGGAGCCGGTCAACTACCTCCTGCATGGTATATCCCGCCCGGACGATCTGTGCCTTAATCTCGTTGCGTACCGTCATCATAAAAAATCCTCCTAAATTTACTTGATAAAAAAGCGAAGCCGGTACGCCCTATGGCATAACTGCTTCGCTGTGCCGTAAAAATTCCCTTGTTACCAAATCCGTTCAGAATTGCCGGTGTGATGTCCTGCCCATAGGTCGCACCTTCCGACTTTTCCGTTCCGTGTGACTTGGCTTGAAACCGTGCATTTTCCCATGATTCCATGTACCCGGTTCACCGGGACGAGAAGCACGGTTTCGTAAAATGATTTCTTCCAACCGTCAAATATTTTTCGATTCCCACTCGCCTTGATTTAGCATGGAGATTTGACCGGTGATTCTGACTACCATAGCCGCCGAATTGCTATAAAAGGTAGAACAAGGGTTAATCAAAGCGTACGTACGTACACGGTTCAGCGCCGCCATTCCTCCGGCACATCTTCCGGTACGTACGTACGCATCGAATCACCGGAAAACACTGATATATGATTTCTTACCAGTACCTCAATTCCCAGAAAGCCACGCACCCGCCGTCCGGCTGCGTTGGTCACATTGTTGCAGTATTCCAGATTGTAGCGGCTCTGGCAGGCGATCAGGGCTTCGCTGAAGCTGCGGGGTTTCAGGGCAGGCAAGTTGTTCTCGGTGCAGTAAATCTGGTATGCTTCGTACAGCTCTTTGGAACTGGCGGATAGATCGGCTTTCAGGCGAACATACCCGTCAGAATCCAGAAAATCATACACATTGTTGTTGTCTCGTTTGACTGCCTCCCGGTTCCCTCTGGTGCGCTCACTTTCGGTGAATTTGAAGTTGTTGGCGGCCAGCCGCTGCAACCCCTCAAAAGCCCAGAGCAGAATACCCTCCACCTCGGCTTTCATCTTCTCGGCCAGGTCGGGA
>JAKQFQ010000413.1 GCA_029558315.1 Bacillota bacterium | reverse complement strand
TGCAACCTTAGTGCCTTCCATTCCACGAAGTCCAAGGTATTCTATTTCCTTAATTGCAGCAGATGTCTTCTCCTCAACCACACGGCGTATAGCAGCCTCTGTTACACCACCGGTAACTCCAAAAATCGTTCCGGCACCAGAGTTGATGGAAAATGGCATATCCGGTCCTTCCGGCTCAATATCATTATACTGAATACCAATCTCCTTTATCATCTGTGCCAGCTCGGTAGTTGTGATAACATAATCAATATCCGGCTTTCCATTTCTCTTAAATTCTTCTCTGGCCGCCTCATATTTCTTGGCAACACATGGCATTACTGCAATGGAAATCGTCTCCATTTCCTCTTTCTCATCATATGGTCTGTAATATTCCTTCAGTACCGCCCCCATCATTTCCATTGGTGATTTGCAGGTAGAGATATGCGGCAGCAATTCCGGATGCTTCGTCTCTGCATATAGAATCCAAGCCGGACAACAGGAAGTAAAAAGCGGATAATGCGTTTTCTCTTCCTGCGGTGTCTGAATGGCTTTTTGCAGCTCACTCGCTTCCTCCATAATCGTAAGATCTGCACCCAATGCAGTATCAAACACGGCATCAAATCCAAGCATTCTCGCTGCTGTATAAATCTTTCCCATTGTGTTCTTGCCTGGTTCCAACCCAAACTCTTCTCCAATTGCAACACGCACAGCCGGTGCGACCTGAAGAACCACTCGCTTCTTAGGATCATACAAGCTCCGCCATACTTCCTTGGTATTTTTCTTCACAGTAATAGCCGCTGTCGGACAGACCGCCGCACACTGACCACAATTAACGCAATCAGTTTCTGCTAATTTCCTGCCAAATGCAGGAGACACAATCATTCCTGCACCTCGACCGGCAAAATCGATAGCGCCAACATTCTGCACCTCATTACACATTCTGACGCAGTCTCCACAAAGAATGCATTTGTTAGGATCGCGTACAACAGAAAGAGAACTGTTATCGATCTTAGCTGCCTCACTGTTATTTTCAAATCTCACTTCCATCAGTCCAAACCTGGCTGCAAGCATCTGAAGTCGGCATTTACCGGATTTTTCGCACACAGTACAATCTCTGCAGTGCGAAGCCAGTAACAGCTCCAATATCAATTTTCTGTGCTGATGAAGCTTCGGGGTATTGGTTTTAATTGACATCTGATTTCTCGGTGGCGTAGAGCAGGCTGCGTGAATGTTGCCACGCTCGTCCTCAACCACACACATTCTGCATGCACCATAAATGGACATATCTGAATAATAGCAGAAAGTCGGCACATGAATATTCGCTTTATGAATGACCTGCAGGATGTTTCTCTCATCCTCATAGGGAACACGAATTCCATCAACAATCATATAGTTAGACATATAAAATCCTCATTTCTTCGCTGTTTTCTGTACATTAATTACTTCTCTTTGCTTATACCTCATGAATAGCATGAAATGCGCATCCATCGATACAGGCACGGCACTTAATACATTTTGTTGTGTCAATGGTATGTGCTTCTTTGAGATTGCCTGTGATTGCACCAACCGGGCACATTCTGGCGCATTTGGTACATCCCTTACAGAGCGTTGCATCAATCGTAAAATTCACCAAAGCCTTACACTGTCCTGCCGGACATCTCTTCTCAACCACATGTGCTATATATTCATCTCTAAAATACTTCAAAGTACTGGTTACCGGAGACGCCGCTGTTTTGCCAAGGCCACACAGTGCAGTCTCAGACACCGTCTCTGCAAGCTCCTCCAGCAGTTCAAGATGCTCCAGGGTTCCTCTGCCTTCAACAATATCATCGAGCAACTCGAGCATTCGTTTTGTACCCTCTCTGCAGGGAACACATTTACCGCAGGATTCATTCTGCGTAAAATTCATAAAAAACCTGGCAACCTCCACCATACAGCTCTTATTATTCATGACAACCAGACCACCGGATCCAATCATTGCTCCTACTTTCTTGAGTGAATCAAAATCGAGTGGCAGATCCAGATGATTATCTTTATCATTGTAGCACAGGCATCCTCCTGACGGTCCTCCGATCTGTACTGCTTTGAATTCGCCGCCTTTTACTCCACCTCCGATATCAAAGATGACCTTTCGTAAAGGAGTTCCCATCGGCACTTCAATCAGTCCGGTATTATTGACATTACCTGTCAGGGCAAATGCTTTTGTTCCATGGTTATTCTCCGGTCCATACTGGTTGTACCAATCTGCTCCATTTAAAATAATAGATGGTACATTGCAAAATGTTTCAACATTATTTAGAACTGTTGGCTTGCCAAAAAGTCCCTTTTCTACGGTTCTTGGGGGCTTTACTCTGGGCATTCCCCGATTACCTTCAATAGATGCCGTTAAGGCACTTCCTTCGCCGCAGACAAAGGCACCGGCGCCCTGACTGATTTTTAGTTCATAGTCAAATCCTGAATTCAGGATGTTCTTACCAAGTAAACCTCTCTTATTTGCCTTGTCAATGGCGGTCTGAAGTCTGGATACTGCCAGTGGATATTCTGCACGTACATAGATATAGCCATAATGTGCCCTGGTAGCAATACCGGCAATAATCATTCCCTCAATCACCCTGTGTGGATCTCCCTCCATCATGGATCGATCCATAAATGCTCCAGGGTCACCTTCATCTCCGTTGCAGACAATGTATTTGACTTCCTCTTTCTGATTCAATACCTGCTGCCACTTCTTGCCTGTCGGGAAGCCTCCGCCTCCACGACCACGTAACGATGCTTTTATCACTTCATTTACAATATCTTCACTACTCATATCAAACAAAGCTTTGGCAACAGCCTGATATCCACCAACAGCAATATATTCCGTTATGGATTCTGCATTTATCTGCCCACAGTGTTCGAGTGCCAATCTGGTCTGCTGTTTATAGAATGGAATCTCTTCCTGCTTTTCGTATGTATTTCCTTCTTTATCACAATAGATCAACCGTTCAATGCACTCATCACCCAGAATACTCTTCTGAATAATCTCTTCACAGTCTTCTAACCGGACCTTAATATAGAGCCATCCCATCGGCTCAATTCGAATTAATGGTCCCATCTCGCAGAAGCCATGGCATCCGCTCTTCTTTAAGCCGACGCTGTCATGCGGTTCTTTCTCAAGCATGACACAATTCTTCACGCCCAGTCCATCCATGATTTCTTTGAGTCTTTCATAAATCTTTAACGATCCCCCGGCAACACATCCTGTACCGGCACAGACTAATATTTTCTTTCTCTGACTATTCAAGGATGCAAGATAACGTTCTCTTGCTTTTACTAATTCTTCCCGTGTATTAATTCTCATGCCTTCTCCTCCTTCAACGCAGCCACAAGTTCCTTCACCTTCTGCGGAGTCATGGAAGGATGTACTTCATCATTAATCGTACAGACCGGTGCGAGGCCGCAAGCTCCAAGGCAGGATACCGTTTCTACAGTGAACATCATATCCTCAGTTGTTGGCTGACTCTCGCTAACTCCTAACTGATTTCTAAATTCATTCAATATAGGTATGGATTTTCTTACATGACAAGCTGTTCCGTCACAAACCTTTATGACATATTTCCCCTTGGGCTGCAGAGAAAAATTCTCATAAAAGGTCGCCACTCCATAAATCTTGGCTTCACTAATTTTCAATTCCTTTGCCGCATACCTTAATGCGTCCTCCGGAAGGTATCTGTATTCCTCTTGAATTGCCTGCATAATAGCAATTACCTGCGTTTTATCATATGCATGCTGTTCCATGATTGTATTTAATTTCGCTATTTCCTGTTCCGATAGCATTGCTCTCCTCCTTGTGTAACCATTATTTTCTCAATTGTCCGTATTCATCATCTATACTTCGCAGAATTTCCAACGATAAATTATCATGAACTTCGTTCATGATCGTTATCTACACGAACTTCGTTCGGCAGTCATTATTATATCACGAACTTCGTTCATGATCGTTATCTACACGAACTTCGTTCGGCAGTCATTATTATATCATATACCACCATTATTTTTCCATTAATATCTCCTTTTCTATTGACAAAATAAGAAACTTGCTGCATGATTGTATGCAATTATACAATTATGCAAAAATACAGGTATGGAGGACAACATGATGACCGAGATTAAACCTAGTGCATCAACGCATTTACTGGAATTGGACCCTTATGAGTATGAACTTCATGACGTAGAGAAACCAGAACTGTTCCGTGAGATGTTTCCCTACTCAGAAGTTCCCAAGATTGCTTACAATTATCGTCGCGTTCCAATGAACATGCCCGAGGAGATATTCATTACTGATACCAGCTTTCGTGACGGTCAGCAATCCCGTGCACCTTACTCCACCGAACAGATGATTGAAATATACAAAATGCTTCATGAGCTGGGTGGCCCCAAAGGAATTATTCGTCAGACTGAGTTCTTCGTTTATTCCAAAAGTGATCGTGACGCACTGATGAAATGTATGGAACTCGGTTATGATTTTCCCGAAATCACTACCTGGATTCGTGCCAATAAAAAAGATTTCGAACTGGTCCGAAATATTGGAATTCGTGAGACAGGAATTCTGGTCAGCTGCTCCGACTATCATATTTTTAATAAGATGGGACTGAACAGACGTCAGGCACTTGATCAATATCTTGGCATTGTCAAAGAAGCAATTGCCGCTGATCTGGTACCAAGATGTCATTTTGAGGATATTACACGAGCTGACTTCTATGGATTTGTGATTCCATTTGCCTCAGCATTAATGAAAATATCAGAAGAAAGTGGCATTCCGATCAAAATCCGTGCCTGTGATACCATGGGCTATGGTGTTCCCTATGCAGGTGCAGCATTACCGCGAAGCGTATCCGGCATTATCTACGGCTTACAGCATTATGCAGGTGTCCCCAGTGCTCAATTGGAATGGCATGGTCACAATGATTTCTATAAGGGAGTTGTCAATGCAACAACCGCCTGGCTCTATGGTGCCAGTGCTGTCAACTGCTCTTTACTCGGCATCGGCGAACGTACCGGTAATGTTCCCGTGGAAGCAATGGTTTTTGAATATGCTTCACTGAAAGGAACCCTAGATGGCATGGATACCACCGCAATTACCAGACTTGCCGATTACATAGTAAAGGAGACTGACTATGAGCTTCCACCTATGACACCATTTGTCGGACGTAACTTTAACCTGACCCGTGCCGGCATACATGCCGATGGATTACTAAAGGACGAGGAAATCTATAATATTTTTGACACACAAAAGATTTTGAACCGGCCACCAATGGTCGCTGTCAGTGCTACCTCTGGTCTTGCCGGAATTGCCTGCTGGATTAATAATTTCTATCGTTTAAGTCCCGATCAACAGGTCACAAAACAAGACATCTGTGTCCAGAAAATCAAGGAATGGATAGACAATGAATATGAAAACGGAAGAATCACGGTCATCAGTGATGAAGAGTTAGAAGATTTGATGCAGGTATTTGGTCGAGATATTATCTAGAAAGGAGTCAGTTATGACATTGGAAAGTGATAACGGTTCACTTCGTATTCGAGTTTTTAATGCCTTGGAAAACGCCATTCTGAATGGAGAGTATCCGGAAGGTGCCAATCTTACTGAGCTTAAGCTCTCTAAGGATCTTGGCGTTAGTCGTACACCGATCAGAGAAGCTCTGATGCAGCTAGAATTGGAAGGTCTTGTTAAGAACATTCCCAACAAAGGAGCGGTTGTTGTGGGAATCTCAGAAAAGGATATCGACGATATTTATGCCATTCGTATCCGTATTGAAGGGCTTGCTTCCCGATTATGTGCTGAGAATATAACTGATGAAGATTTAAAGGCGCTTGAGAAGATAACAGATCTTCAGGAGTTCTATCTGTTTAAGAATAATCTGGACCAGTTATGGAGTCTGGATGGTGATTTTCATAAAATTATTTACGACAGTTCCAAGAGCCGTCCGCTGCGGACCATGCTCTCAAGCTTTCATAATTACATAAAAAGAGCACGTGATCTGTCTGTTAAGGCAGAGGGACGTGCTGAAAAATCAGTTGCTGAGCATCGCGCGATACTAGATGCGATTCGTTCAAAGAACGGAGAACTTGCCGAACGTCTCACTGCTGATCATATTAAGAATGCTCGTGATAATCTTATCACACAAAAACAGGCTTAGACTTTATATTTGCAAAAGGTACTAACCATCCCAAACCAGTCGGCTTCATACTCCGTAAGGAGTAAAAAACCGGCTTTTTCCATTACGTTACGGGCAGCCATATTTTCTGTTCTCGCAAGTGCATAGACTTCTTCTACTCCACGATGATCTTTAATATAATCCACTGCTGCTTCAACCGCCTCCGTGGCATACCCCATATTACGATATTCTTTTGCAATCATGATATTGAGCTGAATATTATAATCCGGCATTCGTTTAAAGCTTACGGTTCCAATGAGAAGATTTTTCTCTTTCAACACGATTGCATAGCGAAGCGGATACTGCATTCTCCTGTAATTGGCAATGACCAGATCCAAATGCTTTCTCACATCATCAATACTGTCAAAAACCTCATTGGGCAATTCCCTGTTCGATTCTTCGCCTGAATACTGATAAAGCAGATAATCATCATCTGCATGCAACCTTCGAACTGCCAGTCTCTTCGTCATAAAAAGGACGATATTCTCTTTCATTGTATTTTCTCCTTCGGATACAGAATCATTCGTGCAATATCAACAGCAATGGGGCTGCGTCCGTTGCTTAACAGCCATTGTTGCTCTTCCATCGTAAAATCGCTCACGCTGACACTTGTGTCATATTGTAAAAGAATACGGTTCAGCTCTCTAAACTCCAAAAGCAGCACAGAGAGTCGATTCTCATGCTCCAGATAATTCTTGCCGGTCTGCTCCGTCTCCGCTGCAAATGTTGCAAGCATCTGTGTACACAGTTTAAGTTCTCCCAAAGTATCAGACGCTTCCATCAGAATATCCGGTCGTTTCCGATACACCTCCATAAAATACGCTTTGGCACCTTCCAAATCTCTTTTTAAGAAAAATTCTTCAATTACTTTTCTGGTTTCCGCCGTCTCTTTCTTCTCTCCTATTACAGCAACATCACATTCATATACCGAGAGCCTGTTTACATTGATATAAACCATGAGCAACAGCTCAGAAAGGAATCCAAATAACCTTTTCTGATAATCATTGTATCCGGTCATATCAACTCTCTTATGTACCTCAAATAATATAGTAAATAACCATAAGGAATACTCCATAAAATGCTTACGATCTGTAATAATCATGTTGCCAAAATATGTCGTATTCTGATGAATTACACGCTCAAACTCTTCGTAATAATTCGGCGTAAGTTCTAAAATCACTCTGCCGGTTTGAAGCAAATCCTCTCGATTGTGTTTTCCGCCAAATCCCTCTAAATACGAGTGATCCAGAATAACCTTTTTCGTTGTCATCACATCATAGCGACTTAGAATCTGTTCAATCTGTTGTGCGTTAAATAATCGTCCTGCCGCATTTTGCAGATATCTTCTATAATGGCAGATTCCAATGATATCTGATTCGTTGTCCGTCCTGAACACCCGGTACATTCCGGTCAGTTCACTGTAATACGGATTGAATTCCGAAATATCTTCTGCATCCATCACAGGATATTCTCGTTCTATTTGTCGATCACTCCTCACCTGCATGGGAATGTATATCGCATCTTGTGGCGGAGTAAAATCCTTATGTGTCATAGCATAGATTCTAATCTTCTTTGACATAGCCCTCTCCTCTTAACGAAAACGCTTTCCAACCAATGGAAAGCGACTAAGTACCTCCTTGGTCAATACTTTCCAAAGATATAACAGTACCAAATAAATCACTAATGCCACAAGAATGGAACCAATCATGGCAATCAGCTTACTCTTCACCAGAATTAGTACCAGTATATAAGTTCCATAGGCAGCTGCTCCCATAATCAGAGCTGCCAACATTGGTTTCATCAAAATATTATTCCAGTCAAATCGATACCCCAAAAGTTTGCTGACGCTTCTGCAATTCAACAGACAGACAATCAGCGGGAAGGTCACATTACCAATGATCAGTGCATACACCGATAAATCAGTGTAATATACCAATACCGCAACAACAGCCACATGAATTGCTAAGGAGATACCGGAATGAATTACCGGAATTCGCATCCGGTCACACCCCTGCAGTACGGAAGTCGTCATCGTCGATAGTGTATAAAAAATCACAGCACTGGAACCCGTCTGCAGCAATCGCACAGCAGTAGAATGATATGCTTCCAGTCCCGGAAATAAAACACTCATAATTGGATCTGCCAGAACGGCAAGACCAATTGCGGACGGAATCGCAATTAACATATTTATCTTTAAGACTACATCAATCTTTTGTTTGACTCCTTCCATTTCTTTTCTTGTAAACGATGCAACAATACTGGGAATGGATGCCGAAGCCATTGCTGTTGCAATTGCCGCTGGCAGATTAATCATCTGATTATATTGTGTATTAAAAATACCCTGTAAGTCTGTAACGACATTTTCTTCCAATCCCTTCAGTGTCATCAAATTACCAAACATAAAATCGTCCAGTGTATAACCAAGCTGATAGATGGACTGACTTAGAATGACCGGTATAATGGTCAAAAATAAAGCTTTATATAAAAGCTTATGGTCTTCACTCGCAAGATCATCCTGCAGCATTTCCTCCTGTCGGTTTTTTCTCTGCAAAAAGAAGAGAATTAAGAACATAACCAGTGCAATTCCTGCTCCTGCAAATGTTCCCAGCGTTCCTCCCATTGCTCCATAGGAAGCACTCAGATCCGGCTGCTCTGATAATGCGGCCCTTACAAACGAGCTGGCTGCTACCACACTGACAATTGCATTGACAATCTGTTCAATCACCTGTGAAATCGCAGTTGGCACCATATTACGATGTCCCTGGTAATAACCTCTGCAGGTGCCCAGAATAGCGACAACAAATGTAGTCGGAGCCAGAATCCGAAGCGGACGTTCCAGTCCTTCTTTACAGTACATTTTGGCCAGAAATTCTGCGCCAAAGAAAAGGACAAGACAGGCAATCGTTCCTGCAATGATTGCAAAGATTAACGCATCCCGAAATAAGCGATGCGCATTTTTATACTCTTTCTTCGCCAGACGTGCAGACATCAATTTTGATACGGCAAGCGGCATACTATAGGAGGACAGTGTCAATGCAATATTATAGATTCCAAATGAGACGGAATAAATTCCGTTCCCGGTATTTCCCATAATATTGGCCATTGGAATTCGATATAAAAAACCGATGATTTTGGACACCAGACCTGCAATCGCAAGAATGCTCCCCTGTATGACAAGTGATTTTTTAAGTTTATCCGACATAGTTATCTCCCAACAGTTTCTCTATCCTATTTATCTTACGCCACTTTCCATGAAGTGACAAGTCTGCCTTACAAGAATCAATCAACATTTATTCACAAAAAACAACCGGTATCCAAAGATACCGGCTACGCTTCACTATTCTTCACCAAGTGCTTTCTTCTTATACATTTGGCATTCCTCCGGAGTACCAATTTTCTGATAAACCTGAAGCTGCATAATAAGATTAACCAATAAATCAATATCCTGCTGACGCATCACCGTTGTTGCAGGTGCAGATTTAAGACCCACATCATCAATCTCGCCTGTTGTTAATGCATCCAGTAAAGTTTTAATCTCCTCTGAGGTATAATTATTTTCCATCTTCCTGCCCCCTATCCCACAAATATGATTAAAAAAAAGATAGCATATTTTTCTTAATAATGCAATCCTTAGATCATCTTTCTACCACAAAATCAAATACACCAGTGTTAGAATCAGTCCTCCACAGAATAGAACAAGGCCAAAGGACATACTCCTGCTGATTAAGGTAGAGTTCTCTCTGATCTTACTGTACTTTAAGGCAAACAGATGCTCATAATCAACATTTTTCTTTTCGCTTCGATGCAGAATTATATTTAGCAGATGTTGCAGACAATTAGCCAGAATTCCTGCAGTATGCGTCAGCGCATTCCCCTCATCCAGTTCATAAGGCAACTTACTATCGCGGTACAGAGTCTTTCTTAAACATACTACAATCGTATCTATGAAAGCATCAAAAATTCTTGAGCAAAAACCCAATATTGCCGGAAAGATTACCAACAGAACAGGACGATAGAAATAATCCTCAAGATCCATAAAACGTGGCCAGCAATTGACATATTCCGTTCCGTTCTGTGTCTTTCTCATCAGACACAGACGGACAACTACGAAGTAGAGAATCACTCCGATTCCAATGGAAATCAAACTGCCTTTCAGGTTCTCGATACTATAATATGCAACTGCTTCTCTAGGCGAAGATGTACATAAAAATGAATTCGCCATATCAGCAATCCGATTCATCAATGAGGAAGCACCAATTCCCAAAATCGGGAACTGTAAAGCAGGAATCAGCAACGCCACTGCCGAAACCGGCTTCATATAATGTCCCTTCTGTGCATCAAATTGTTCCTGAACCTTAGCATTCCTGTTCTTCTCAACAAACAGTACCACATAAAGTTTTAACATGTATGCAACTGTCATACCACCACTAAGCAGAAATATCCGCTCAATGATTTTCATATCAAAAATACTAAGAAGCGAAGGAACTATTTCCTGTTTGCCAAGCAGATTCGTATACTCTACAATGCTTTCGTGAAGAAGTGTCTTGCTGACATATCCACTCCATAGCGGAATACATCCAATTCCAAGACTGCCCATCAGAAATATAAAGTTCAACATCGGTTTCTTTCTTCCAAATCCTCTGATCTCATTCAGGTTCAATTGATGAAGATTCATGAACACAACACCTGCTGCCATAAACAGAACCAGTTTAAACAAAGAATGATTAACCATATGAAGAAATGCGCCATGTGCAGCAGCAGTATTGTCTGCTCCTAACAAGCCGTGCATTCCCACTCCAATCAGAATAAAACCAATCTGTGATACAGACGAACATGCCAGGGTACGCTTCAGATCAATTGAGAACAGCGCCAGCACAGCACCGACCACCATAGTTGCCACTCCAATTAATAAAATCAAAGTTCCCCAGTTGGTATCCTGATAGAAAAAGCTGCAACTCACAATCAAAATTCCAAACATTCCGGCCTTAGTCAGAATACTGGACAGAAGTGCACTTGCCGGTGCCGGTGCCACCGGGTACGCCTTGGGTAACCAGATATGCAAAGGGAAAGCCCCCGCCTTGGCTGCAAATCCAAAAAGCAGACAGCCTCCCGCAATGTATTCCATCAGACTATGTGGATTCCCCGCCATCCCGTAACTCTTTAAATCACTCATCTGTAAGGTTCCAAGTTCATGGTACAAAAGGAAAAGTCCCATTAGCATCACAAGTCCGCCAATAACAGCAATTGCCAGATAGGTTCCTGCTGCACGAAGTGCATCCTTCTTCTCTTCCTGGGCAACCCACACATAAGAGGTGAAGGACATCATTTCAAAAAAGATAAATGTTGTAAATAAATCTGCGGATAAAAACACTCCCATTGTCGCACCAAGGGTCAACAATAAAAAGAGATAATACCGATTTCTGTTGTGATGATGATTAAAATACTCCTTTGAGAACAGCGTTGCCATCATCCACATCAGTGAAGCAACAGAGCCGTAGATTACTCTGAATCCATCCAGTGTAAAGGACAATCCCATACCGCATATGTCAGGAATCGTAAGCCAGTCCGCTTTCAGGCTTCCACTGCCAAAGGCTACCCACAGACACACCATGAGTACCATTTCAGCAATCACAATCATATCCGCAAAGATATCTCGAAGCAGCTTATTCTTCCGCCCCAAAAGATATGAGATTATTGCACCTGCCATCGGAAACAGAATCAATATTCCAATCCATATATTACCGTACATTTCCTGCTCCTTTCTAGTACAATCCACTGGCTACATCCGTTAAGAAGTTCACCAATGGAGTGGAAAACAGACCAAATAAGACAATTGCTGCTGCAAAGATTCCCAAAGGCAGTAGCATCATCCAGTTAGGATCATGATAATCCTGTTTCTCGTTTGCTTCTGTAACTTTGCTCTTTACAAAGAAACCACGTACTACAATTGTCAACATATAGATTGCCGTCAGGAGTGCCGAGATCAGCAGACATCCAACGCCACCAAATGCCAGTGGGTTCCCACTTTCAATTGCTGCATATGCCAGATTCCATTTACTGATAAACCCGGCCAGCCCCGGAACGCCCATAAGCGCCAATGAAGAGACTGTAAATATCCCAAAAACCATAGGCATTTGTTTGCCCAGTCCATCTAATTCATGAACATAATGTTTCTCGGTTTGATGCATAATGGCACCAGCGCAGAAAAAGGAACATATCTTCATGACTGCATGAAAAACCATATGGCTCAATGCTCCCACCATTCCAAGCGGGGTCATAATCGTTGCGCCAAAAATGATATAGGACAGATTGGATATAGTGGAGTAAGCCAGTCGTCTCTTAAGATGCGTCTCCTTAACTGCACGACTGCAACCATATACAATGGTAAACATCGCGATTGCCATTGTCACATACTGTGCCCAGCTGCCACGAAGAAAATCAGTACCATAACAATAATAAGTCAGACGCAATATGGCAAATGCTCCCGCCTTAACAACCGCAACCGCATGCAGTAATGCAGTTACAGGCGTAGGTGCAACACCCGCCTGCGGAAGCCAGGAAGAAAACGGACAGATTGCAGCCTTTACACCAAATCCAAGAAATGCCATGACATACACCAGGAGTAAAATATTGGTTCTGTCTCCGATTTTGACCAAATCCAACACACCACCCAGTGCAAAATCAAGCGTTGTTCCATAGATAATCATAAAAATCATTCCAATAAATCCAAAGGCTGCACCACCAATGGAATAATAAAGGTATTTCCTGCTTGCCAGAATTGCTTCCCTTGTCATTGTATGCATTACAAGTGGTACAGTAACCAGTGTCAGAAGTTCATAGAAAAAGTACATAGTCAGCAGATTCCCTGCCAGTGCAATACCAAGGGTGACACCATACGAAACAGTGTAAAACATAAAGAACATGTTCTCTCTTTTTTCCTTTGTCATATATTCAAAGGAATAGAGCGTTGCCAAAGGCCATAAAGCAGAAACAAGTCCTGCAAATACCATACTCATTCCATCCATTTTAAATGTTATCGTCAGATCTCCGGTAAAATGAGCCAGTGTAAATCCACTTTCAGGGCGATTCAACAACAGCATCCATACAAACACCGAATTAAGAACTACCAGTATTTCCAGAAAAAGGAGACGATAACTCCTCTTTTTAATCGGGAGGATTGGGAACACAACTCCTGTCAGCATTGGCAAAAGAATTACAATAAACAACATATATTCAGGCATTTCTCATCTCCTCCTTTCAAAAAATTGTATCTGCAATCATTTGCAGTTGTGCTAACAAGGGACTGGTAAACACACCAGATATAACTGACAGTGCTGTCAGAATCAGGAGCGGTATCACCATTTTCTTACATGGTTCTGCTTTTTTCATGGCTTTATAATCAAATGCTTCGCCAGGGAAGAATCCATGCATTGTGCTCGGGAGAAGATACCCTGCCGTGAGCAGGGCACTAATTAGAAGAATAACGGGTCCCAGCCACGCAAATACCGGATTTCCTGAATTCAACGCTCCACTTGCCAGATACCACTTGCTAATAAATCCGCTGGTTGGCGGAATACCGATCAGACCAAGTGAGGCAATGGTATAACACCAGATTGTAACAGGCATTTGCTTCCCAATACCGTTTAGTTCCTCCACTCTAATCTTGCCTGTCTGATAGATAATTGCACCTGCGCATAAGAATAACGTACTTTTAATTAGTCCATGAGCAATGACATGATAAATTGCTCCACTGAATGCAACCGGCTCCATCAAAGATAAGCCAAACAAAATATAAGAAACCTGACTAACCGTAGAATAAGCCAGTCTTTTTTTCAGTATTTTCTCGCGGTATGCCAACATTGATCCCATAAATACCGTAAGTAATGCAAGTATCATCCAGGTTGTCTGTACCCAGGTACCTCTTAGGAACGAAACACCAAAGATATAATAAACCACTCGAATCAGCGCAAGCACACCCGCTTTTACAATAATTGCAGACAAAAATGCACTTGCCGGTGCCGGTGCAACCGGATGCGCCGTTGGCAGCCATGCATGCATCGGAAACATACCGGCCTTTACACCAAATCCCAAAATCATGAGAAGTGCAAGAACCAGTAATAAGGGCTGATGTTGTGCTGCCATCTGCTCATTTAGGACTCCGCCTGCGGTGAAATCAAGTGTATTGCCATACTGGAACAGAAAATACAAGCCCAACAATGCCAGATAGGCTCCGGCAAAAGAATAGAATAAATATTTTAATCCAGCCATCACTGCTTCATGTGACTGGTTATGCAGAACCAATGGCATGGAAGTTAGTGTCAACAATTCAAAAAATGCATAAAAGGTGATCAGATTACCTGCAAAACACAGTCCTGTCAACACTCCCAAAACAATGAAGAAAAAGCCATAGTAACGTTTCTCATTTTGTTCATGTTTCATATATTCAAATGAGAAGATCATGACCAGACACCAGACTACAAGAATCAACACATAAAAAATCGTTCCGATACGATCCAGTGCAAAGGAAATCGCAACATTATGCGTCAGTTCAAACAGATTCAGCCTTACTCCTGACACCTTCGTCAGCAGAAGAACATCGATTCCAAGAACTGCTGTCATTGCTACAGACACCAGCAAAAGCAGATTGCTCCGCTTTTGGGGTACTCCAAGGACTAAGAGCATCACCCCGCATATGACCGGTAAAACAATTGGTAATACATAATCTATCATCACTGTCTCTCCCTTCTAAATCATCAGGCTCTGGGCCAGTTGATAAATTGTGTTCGGAATTGAAGATATGATCTCACTCTCCAGACCTTGCCTGATCAGATCCACGATTGGCTGTGAGCAGGATCCCAAGGCCAGACTGAATACGATAAACAGAAGCAGTGTCACACCAAAAAGTCTCTGCTGTCTGAATGTAATCGTCAGATTTCTTCCATTTTCTACCGGTATATAGATTCGAATCACCGTTTTGAGGAAATAAATTGCATTTAGAATAGTACTAATTGCCAAAACAATCAATGCCGGAAGCATTTTACCATGATTGAGAATTGATGCCTGCGCAAATAAGAGTTTGGAAATAAATCCCGGAAACAGTGGGATTCCTACCATGGATAAGGCGCCCACTGTAAAACCAACTCCTGCAATCTTATTTCGGTATGCAGCACCCGTCAGATCCACAAAATGTCTGCTTCTATTAGAAACATCTGTCAAACCGCTCGAAGCAATAAATAACAGTGATTTACAAACTGCATGTGCAAAGATGTGATAGATACTCGCAATCATTGCCTCCTTGGTTCCCAGTCCAAATCCCATATAAATATAACCAATCTGCGCTACTGAGGAAAATGAAATCATACGCTTAATATCATTTTCCCGTATTGCACTAAACGAGCCAAAAATCATTCCGCACAAGCCAAAGATAAAAAATACATTAATGATTCCGCTGTCGTGGAATACTTCAAATCCGAGAACACGATAAATTATCTTGATTAATAAGAAAATATATCCCTTGGATACCAGACTTGACAGAATCGCCGCTGACGAAACCGTTGAGTATCCGTATGCATCCGGAAGCCATGCATGAAATGGAAATAATGCACTCTTAATAGCCAGACCTACAGAAATAATAGCTATCGCAACCAGCAACGGAACTTTATAGGTTCCCTCTGCCACAATCGACAGCACCTGTTCGTGGATATTACTCATAAGTAAATGTCCCGTAAGATCATAAAGCATACAGATTCCAAGAAGCAGCATACCAGAACCCAAAAGGCTCATAATCATATACCGGATTGCGGCTTCAATCGTTCGTCCGTTTTGCCTTACCATGATAAGACCACAGGCTGCTATTGTATTAATCTCGACAAAAACATAGGCAGTAAATAAATCATTGGTATAAACCAATGCAAGAAGTGAACTCAACAGAAGATTAATCAGAACATAATATAGATTATGTCTTGAGCTCTCCACATCTTCTTCCAGATGAGTGCGTCCACCAAGCAACGACAGCAGCATGATAATACAAAAGAAAAGTGCCGTACCGGCTTCCAGACATCCTATGCGTAGTTCATTGCCCCATGGTGCAGAAAAACGGCCCATCTGATATACATACACCGTGTTCATGCTTGCCGTATAATACAGCACAGCAACGGACATTGCACCTACAACAATAATCAGAATCGTATTTAACCATTTGGCAGCATTTTTCTTAAGAACAGAGGAAACAATTCCCGCAAACAGGCATAGCATGATGGAAAATGCCGGGAAATTCTGAACAAATTCCATTTACTTGTCCTCCTTTTTCAGGATCATTGCTACCTTATCCAGATTCAGGGTATGATATCTGCGATAGAGCCGAATGGACAAAGACAGCATCAATGCAGTAACTGACACACTAACAACAATACCGGTAAGGACCAGGCCACTCGGGATCGGATTGATATACTTATTAACATCCTGTACCCCATCCGTAATAATCGGAGCGACTCTTCCGGAAATATAACCTTTCTCGGCAAGGAACAGATAGATTGCTGTATCCATAATATTAAGACCAATAATCTTTTTAATCAGATTGCTCTGTAAGAGCAGATTCCCAAAGCCGATTCCAAAAAGGAGCATTGCAACAGACTCCCCATAATTACATAATAAATTAGCGCCCATCTTATAATCCTCCTCTCTTGAATAATGCATAGAAGGCATACATTGTACATGCCACTTCCAGTCCTACACAAATATCAATCGGCAGAATAATGCCACCACTTAGGATATGTCCCGGAATTCCATTCGGAATATGATCAGCCAGGTGATTGGCTCCCATCGTATAATAGTAAAGTCCAATACAGCCATACATACACAGTGCAGAAACCTTTGCAATTCGATAAACTTTCTCGTTAAAGAAACGCTGGGTTGGTTTTATTCCAAATGCATTGGCATAGAGAATCAGTCCTGCGCCCAGGATTGCGCCTCCTGAAAATCCGCCTCCCGGAGAATTCTGTCCATTCAGGATGACATAGATTCCAAAAATCAGAATAAATGGTACAAGGAATTTGGCTGTCATCTGCAAGATTATATCATCCTTAATTCTTCCGGAATTAAGACGTGCCTCAGAACGCTCTTCTAATGTCTTTTCATCTACCATCAGAAGAATCATGACACATACCGTCGCGATAAATAAAACATTCGTCTCGCCAAAGGTATCAAACGCACGATAAGTCAGAATCATCCCGGATACAATATTTACAGCTCCGGTCTCCTGCAGCCCCGACTCAATATAACGCTGTGCCACCTCATTATTATCGGGGTTGGCAGCATTACCCGTACGCGGTAAATAAGAAACCGTCAGTAACAGGAAAAAAGTAAGTGCCACACAGAATAAGACAGCTGCAATCTTATACAATTTATGAAATTTTGTGAGAATTCGATTATGATCAACATCGTAAATCTCATCGATTATCATCTGCTTTTCCCACATACGTTCTGTTATGGTATCATCTTCAACCTGATGTTCTGATTGCTCCTGCATCTCAATGGTACCGATATAAGGATCCTTCTCTCCTGATATCCAACGGAAAAATTTAAAGGATGCGGTCTTCTCATAATCTTGAGTCTGTTTTAATTTACTCATGTTCTTCCGCCTCCCTCTCTACTTCAAGTGCATTCGTTTTCGTTTTTTTATCTTCAGCACCCATGGCATGAATTTTCTTTAAGGTTGTGATAAACAGAATTGTAGTAACACCCGCTCCAACAGCAGCTTCCGTAATCGCAAGATCCGGTGACTCCAGACAGATCCAGATGATCGACATAATCAGACTGTAGGACATAAAAATCAATACTGAATTCAATAGATTTCTGGAAAAACTTACCGCAATTGCACATACAATTAGAAATACCAGCAGTATCATCTGAAAAATCGTCATGACTGTTCCTCCTTTGATTCTGTTATTTCCTCAAGTGTGCCTTTTTTTAAGTGTTTGGAAAGCTCAGGATTCGTCTCAACCTCCAGTCGTGAGATCAGATGAGAGGAAACCGGCGAAGACCACCACAAGAAAAGGACAACCAACGCCATCTTTAACGTTGTCCAGTTCCAGCCGCTAAAAATCATCAATCCAATCAGGCAGAAACTGATACCCAGTGTATCACCGATTGCCGCTGCATGCATACGGTTGAGAACATATTTCATATGATAAATTCCATAAAGTTCCAATGCAAACAATACCAGTCCGCCGAGAAGAAATACGCCGCCTGTCAACAGGCGAATATGCTCAATGATGCTCATCTTCCTCCACCTCCTTTTGATGTTCCTTGATATACTCACGAACATAAATCTTCGTAATTACAATAACTGCCAGAAAACTGATCATGGCATAAATTAGGCAAATATCCACAAGGAAGCCTTCCTTTAACAATAAACTCAAAACAGCAATTCCCACCATTACCATGGTTCCCATCATATTAACAGCTACAATTCTGTCTGCAATTCTAGGTCCTCTGATTGCCCGAACCAGGCAAACAAACAGCATCAGTGCCAGAACGATCAATACAACATAGTAAATATTCGAATAAATCAGTTCCAATGCTTCCTTAGTCATTTATTACCTGCCTCCAATCCTTCAATTCTTCTAAGTTTCTTCACGAAAATCGACGAATCCATGCCCTGCGCAAGCTCTTTGTCCAGACAATGTACCTGATATTCATCCCCAACTAACGATACCGTTATCGTCCCAGGTGTCAGTGTAATGGAATTGGCAAGAATGACTCTTGCCACATTGGATTGAAGATCAGTATGAAAGGTTACAATAACCGGCTCCAACTCATATCGATTCGTTGTCAGATATTTCATTGCCACAAAATTTGCCTTAATAATTTCAATAATCAATACAAAAATGTAATCCAGGATTAGCCCTGCACTTTTCATAAAGAAAAGGTCTTTCTTCACGCTATAACCCAGAAATTTACAGATAAACAGATATGCAGCCGCAGATATCACAAGACCAAAAAGAAGGATCTCTATCGTCAGCTGTCCATTATAAATTATCCAAATTGCCAGAAAAAGTAAAAACATCTCTGTCACCTCCGCTCACTTAAAACAGTCCTATTATAGCACCAACTTTATTTATTTGCTATACACAAAAAAAATGTGATAGTGTAAGTTTATTGTAGGAATAAAATAGACAGACTTGCCCTGATGTGTTTCAGATTTTTTGACTGCCTTTATTTTATCTGTTTTATTTTTCTTTTACAATCCCCAAATATGATTTTTTAGTGCAGCTATCTTCT
>JAKQFQ010000398.1 GCA_029558315.1 Bacillota bacterium | reverse complement strand
TAACTTTACGATATCAAATGTCAGAAAGAATTTCCATTGCCTTTTTTAATTATTGTAGAGAAAATAAAAACTGCGCCACAGCCTTGGTAGGCCATCGCGCAGCGATTTTGTTCAATTTCTGTTTAGCGAGCAAATGAACTAGTGTGCAAATCGGGACTTGTAAAGCTGATAAGAAATCAGAACGCTAAATTCCAAACTGTAAAGCTGATAAGAAATCAGAAATTGATAACATTCAAAGAGTAAGGAGTCCAGTAACCATACTCCTTACTCTCTTGCACATCATATATGCCTTACATTTTAGCGAAAAAGGGTAAGGAATGGAGTTGAACATCGCCTTGCTCTCAAAATGTGCGTAAAAGAGAGTAAGTGTCCAAATTGAACAACGTCTTACTCTTTTGGCCTCTTGGGAAGAGGTTCTCCGTAGAAAAAAGAGCAAAAAGAGACAATCTAATCTACTTTACTCTCAAGAGTATGATTGCAGCAGATTTCATGCTTGCCGGGATAACCTCTTAAATAAGGAATCCCAAGAAATCTAGCGCTTATTTTTCATCCACAACCTGGAAGATATAGAATTTAAGATAATAGGATTCTTCGGCGGCAACAAGAATTGGATGATCCGGAGACTGTGTTCTGAATTCTACCTGACGTAGACGCTTATGGGCGCCTCTGGCAGCTTCCTGAATTGTCTTGAAGAAGAGTGTCGGGTCCATATAGTGGGAACAGGAACAGGTCGCCAGATAACCACCATCGCGTACCAGCTTCATACCGCGTAGATTAATCTCACGATATCCCTTTACCGCCTGCTTGATGGAATTGCGGGATTTGGTAAAGGCTGGCGGATCGAGGATGACAACATCAAAGGATTCCTTTTGTTCAATTAATTGAGGAAGAAGCTCAAAAACATCTGCACACTGAAATGTTACTCTGCCATCTAACTGATTCAGAGTGGCATTTTTTTGTGCCTGATGGATCGCGAGCTCAGAAGCATCTACACCAAGAACAGAAGAGGCACCTTGAATACCTGCATTTAACGCAAAAGAGCCTGTATGGGTAAAGCAGTCCAGGACCTTTTTGTTATTGCAAAGTCTTCCGATTGCTGCGCGGTTGTATTTCTGATCCAGGAAGAAACCGGTTTTTTGCCCATCCTGAACATCTACCTCATAACGAACTCCATTTTCTGTAATCTTAACAAGAGTGTCAAATTCATCACTTAAAAATCCTTTAAAACGTTCCATGCCTTCCTGTAACCGTACACTGGCATCGCTTCGTTCATAGATTCCACGAATAGGAATCTGATCGGCCAGAAGCACTTCGCGAAGACAATCCAGGATCATTGGTTTTAATCGGTCAATGCCAAGTGCAAGCGATTCCACAACAATAATATCTTCGAATTTATCAATAACAATTCCGGGGAGGAAGTCAGCTTCGCCAAAAATCAAACGACAACTGGAAGTATCGACACAGGTCTTGCGGTAATCCCAGGCATTTTGAACACGCATCTTTATGAAATCGTAATCAATTGGTTGAGTAACCTGTCTCGTTAGTACGCGTATTCGTATTTTGGAATTGTGATTAATAAATCCGTATCCCAAAAAGTAATCATCAAAATCCAGAACAGAAACAAGATCACCATTTTTATGTGCTCCCGTAATCTCAGCAATTTCATTATCATAAATCCACATTCCACCGGATTTGAGCAGTCGTCCTTCGCCCTTTTTCAGGCGGACAATAGTTGGATATAACATAATAGGTCTCCTTTATAAACGTTTGCTTTAAAGCATAGCACAAAATAGGGAAATCAGCCAGTGGTTCATAAAAATAGGGAAATCAGCCAGTGGTGTGTTGAAAAAGAAGAGTATTTACGTTATAATATTTATTGTGCTTGTCTTATTGGCAACACGAATCAAAGAAAGGGCGGAGGTAATCATGGCATTTTTTGATAAGGTAGGAGCAACGATTTCCAGTATTGGAAATGATGTTTCAAGTAAAACCAAGAGTTTGGTGGAAGTATCGAATCTTTCCGGTCAATTGAAGAATTGCGAAGATTCACTGAAAAGCTATTACGCTGAGATCGGTAAGATTTACTACGAGAGATTTGCAGCGAATCCTGAACCTGAGTTGCAGGAGCAATTTGACAAAGTGAAGGAAGCAAAGGAAGCAATTGAACATTTGCAGCTTTCTATTTGCAGAGCAAAGGGCGTGAAGATTTGTAGTGGCTGTGGAATAGAAGTACCTTTTGATACGGTATTTTGCCCGAATTGTGGAGCTAAGATTGATGGCAGTAGTATAATCAATACAGTGGAAGAACAAAAGGAAATTGTACCTGAAAGTGCTGCAAAATGTTCCAAGTGTGGTGAAAGGTTAAAACCAGGTGCAGTTTTCTGTGCCAGTTGCGGAACTAAGGTGGAGTAAATGAAAAAACAAACAATAAGTGCTTTGTTAACGGCTTTCATGATACTGCTAGTTATTCTTATCGTAGTTTTGGTAATAAAAATTGCGGCGAGAGGACCGAAGCAAGAAGAGGCGATTGCATCAGAGAATACAATTGTTGAGCAGACGAACACAGTTAGTGAAGATGAGCCTGACGCAGCAGAAACGGTGGATGAAGTTAAAATTTTAGTTGCAGTGCCCAATACAAGCAGCAGTGTGAATGTCCGTTCCGGACCGGGAACCGATTATGAACGTTTGGGATCTGCATACAGTAATAATGAGTATGAAGTAATTGAAGTATACAGCAATGGGTGGACGAAACTGAAGTATGACGATCAGGAAGGCTATATTAGCAGTGAGTATCTACAGTATAATTATAAGACAGTAGATTCTGAGGGCAATGAGAGTTATAACGCAGTCGAGATTACAGAGCTTATGATGAGCGAGTATCAGGGAAGTGAACCGGTTCCTTCGACCTCTGAGAATGAAACAACATCGGACAATGCAGTTACAACGCAATAGCTGAGATGGAGTAATATTAAAAATGCACACGGCTGATTTTTATCAGCTGGTGTGCATTTTCTTTTTGATATATTATCGACTGTATTTAGTATCCTTCCAGAGAGAAATTATACCCTCTCGCCTGAAGCTCAGCAAGCTGTTGATTCAGTATGCTCATATAGTCTGGATTAGCATAAAATGTGGCATCATGAGGACACATATTTGTGGTACGTGTGGAGGCTGTGATATTGCCATTGCTGTCAACAACAGTTGAACCGCTTTGAATGGAAATATCTTCTATCGGAAGAAGTTCCAGAGTTCCCGGTACTTTAAAGGGGCAGGTATCACTTGCGCATAAACCGCTGTAAACGCAGACCATACCGGAATAGTGAACATCGCAGGTCTCTGTAGGAACAGTTCCATCCGCAAAGTATTCCGTTCTAAGATATGCATCGCACATTCCTGCAATTGGTAATTTGCCGGAGCGGCTGCAGACTGTCGCGGTTGTAATACCACCCGGTATATTAAAGGACTCATATTCCAGATTCTCGTGAATTGCCATCATGACAGCTTTCCATAAGGTCTTGGAAAGGTTCTTTTCGGAACTGGATTCCAGATTCGCGTTATTGTCATATCCGGTCCAGGTCGTAGCAGTGTAATAAGGGGTATAACCGGCAAACCAAACATCCTTATAATCAGAAGTGGTTCCTGTTTTACCGGCAATAGCCATACCGCCAAAGTTAACAGAACCGCCGGTACCGCTTGTTACAACGCCCATCATGGCATCTGTAAGCAGGAATGCTGTGGTTTCCTTAATAACTCGGTGTTGCTCCTGTTCGGCAACCTTATCAATCAGAACATTACCATCATGATCAATAATTTTGGTATAGAGGATTGGTTCCATATAGACGCCGCCATTGGCAATCGTGGCATATCCGGCATTTAACTCCATATTGGTGACACCATCTGTAATACCGCCAAGAGCAAGAGCTTGGGTGATATCACTATGAATCGAACCGTCTGACTCTACACGACGCTCTATTAAGGTAGTAAAACCAAAATCAAGCAGATAATCATAGCCAAGCTGTGGGGTAATCTGTGTCAGAACCTTAACTGCGATAATGTTAAGAGACTGCTCAATACCATATCGAACGGTACAGATTCCTTTATATCCACTTGAATACCAGTTGGAAACAGGACGGCCATTGGAATAGTTAAATGGAGCATCCAGATAGACATCAGCGAGTGTGATACCGGCACTATCCAGTGCGGGAGCATACGTTGACAGAATCTTAAATGTAGATCCAGGCTGTCTTGTTGTGTTAGATGCACGGTTTAGCGAACGACTGGACTCTTTGACTCCACGACCGCCAATAAGGGCAACAACATAACCGGTACTTTGATCCTCAACAGTCAGTGATACCTGCGGCTGCGGTGTCAGAGATACGTTTTCTGCAATTACTTCATCTCCAGGTTCAGTTACAGCGTCAAGATAAATAGCAATTGCCTCATATGCAGCATCCTGGGATGGATATAGCAGATTAAAGCTGCTATTCTGTTCCTTGAAATACTGTTTAAACATCTCAGTACTGAAATTCTGCATTTCACCATTTGGTTTCTGAATCGTAAGCTGATAATTTAAGTACCACTTGGTGCCGTCCGGGAAATTACTCTCATCTGCATAAATGCCGTCACATAGTGACTGAATCTGAGGGTCCTGCGTAGTGTAAATACTTAAGCCACCGCTGTAAAGCATATTATATGCCATGGTTGAGGCCTGTGATTCCGTGTAACCATTCTCAATCAGCATATTCGTTAAATCCTCAACTGCAGATTCAATTACTTCATCAACGAAATAGGAATAGACCGTTGTATTGGCAATGGCAAGATTGGTTTCCTGAATTCTTGCATAAACGTCATCGGCCATAGCCTCTTCATATTCTGCCTGTGTAATATATCCCTGATCGCGCATGTATTCCAGCGTCATTGCGCGACGCTCGGCATTGTACTCGGGATGAGTAATCGGATTATATTTAGAAGGATTCTGCGTAATGCTTGCTATAACAGCACATTCTGAAAGATTTAATTCATATACAGGCTTGTTAAAATATCGTAAGGAAGCAGCCTGAACGCCAAGTGTATTCTGCCCTAAGTTGATGGAATTCATATAGAGTTCAAGGATATCTTCCTTGCTCATGATTTTCTCGAGCTCCAAGGCAAGATATTGTTCCTGGATCTTACGTTTAAAACTCTCCATGAAGGTACTTTCTGTTACCCAGCTGTCGAATACGTTGTTCTTAATCAGCTGCTGCGTAATGGTACTGGCACCCTGAGAAAATTCACGTTCCTTAATACCTAAAGCAAATGCACGGATGATACCTTTGATGTCAATACCGTTGTGCTCATAAAATCGTTCATCTTCGATCGCAACGAATGCATCGGCAAGGTCCTGTGGAATCTTGTCCATCGTAACATAGGTTCGGTTGGAATCTGCGGCCACAAGTTTGGTCATTTCATGGCCTTCACAGTCATATACCACAGTAGCAAAGCCGGAAGGTGTAACATCAATAGTGGAAATGTCCGGAGCGGTATTCAGTATTCCCTGAAACATTCCGATGCCAAGGCAGAGTCCGATGACGCATAAGGAAATACCACAAATAAGGAACGCCTTTAAAAAGGTAATTCCAAACATTTTTTTAATTTTTGTTCCTTTTGAATTCAGGGCCCGTTGTTTTTTGCGGACACCAGTTCTGCTATAATTCATAATTTATAACTCCATTTTTCATTTACTGATAATTACCGATAACCTATAAGATTATACCAAAATTCAATCACGAAAGAAAGCATTTTCCATAAAACAATTGCTTTCTTTCAGAATGTGTACATGGTATGATAAATTTATGCAAAAATATAGAATTATTTTGGAAGGCGGCCAAAGTGAAATCGTTGAGAAGAAGTCTCGCTTTATTGCGACACTGCGACCAATCTCAACGCAGGAAGAGGCTGTAGCTTTTATTGATGAGATGAAAAAGAAATATTGGGATGCCAGGCATAATTGCAGCGCATTTGTTCTGGGAGAGCATCAGGAAATCACAAGATGCAGTGATGATGGTGAACCGTCAGGAACCGCAGGAAGACCGATGCTAGAGGTGCTTTTGGGCTATGAACTCCACAATACGGTGGTTGTAGTCACAAGATATTTTGGCGGAACGCTGCTGGGAACAGGAGGACTGGTTCGCGCATATTCCCAGGCAGTGAAGGAGGGCATTAAATCCTGTGTTTGTGGTACACTGATAGAGGGATATCATGTAAAAATGACGCTGAATTATACAGATGCCGGCAAAGTGTTGAATTATTTTAAAAGTGAAGGTCAGGAAGTTGAAAATACTGAATATATGGAAAATGTAACGATTGAAGTTATGATTGCCTGCAAATGGTATGAAGAGCGGCTCGAAAATGTTGTTAGTCTGACAGCAGGAAAGGCTTTGATTGAAACACTTGGAAGGGTTACATTTCTTGACAAAAACCTGTCTGACTAGTATAGTTAAAAGGTGGCAATTCTTATGAAAGGTGGTGGTTTTATGGAACGAAGTGCTAGTGACAGTCCCTATCATGAACGGAAAATAAAACAGAACCTAAGGAGAGATTGCTATGGAAGAATTTGTCGAATTGAAAGATTTGATTGATACCAAGCAATATACCCGTCTACGCCAGGAACTGGCAGAAATGAATGACGCGGATATTGCTTATTTTTTGGAACAACTTGAGGGTGAAGACTTACTGAAAATGTTCAGGATTTTACCAAAATCCCTTGCGGCAGATGTTTTTTCTTATTTGGATATCGAGAACCAACAAGCGATTATTACAAGCCTTTCAGATAAGGAAGCTGCCAATATTATTAATAACCTGATGGCAGATGATGCTACCGACCTCTTAGAGGAAATGCCCGCCAATATTGTTAAAAAATTACTGGCGAATGCCAATGCAGATACCAGACGAGATATTAATCATTTGTTACGTTACCCGGAGGATTCTGCCGGAAGTGTAATGACGGTCGAATATGTTGATCTGAGAGAAGATATTACGGTTCAACAGGCAATTGAGCGAATCAAGAAGATTGGAATTGATTCTGAGACAATTAATATCTGTTATGTTTTGGATAATAAGAGAACGCTGAAAGGAACAGTTGCACTGCGTTATTTATTGCTATCTGATTCGGACGAAGTCATTGGTGATATTATGCATGAAAATGTTGTATCGATTCATACCATGATGGACCAGGAGGAAGTGGCAAGACAGTTCCAAAAATACGATTTTACATCCATGCCCGTTGTAGATAATGAAAACAGACTGGTTGGAATTATTACAGTTGATGATGTAGTCGATATTATGCAGGAAGAGGCTACAGAGGATATTGAGAAGATGGCAGCTATCGTACCATCAGATAAAGCATATATGAAGACCGGTGTGTTTGAAATCTGGAGAAAGAGAATGCCATGGCTGTTACTGCTCATGATTTCGGCAACTTTTACAGGAAGTATCATATCCAGCTTTGAGGATGCGCTGAGTACCTGCGCGATATTGGTGGCTTATATTCCAATGCTGATGGATACAGGCGGTAATGCCGGCGGACAGGCAAGTGTAACAATTATCCGTGGACTTTCACTCAATGAGATTGCATTTGGAGATCTGTTCCGTGTTGTATGGAAAGAACTGCGTGTCTCCATGCTGTGCGGTTTATCGTTAGCAATAGCCAATTTTGTAAAACTGATGTTTTTTGATCGTGTCGGTGCCCTGGTTGCGATATCGGTGTGTCTGACACTGCTGCTGGCCGTAATACTTGCCAAGCTGGTTGGCTGTACATTGCCAATGCTCGCCAAAAAGATAGGATTTGACCCTGCAGTTATGGCAAGTCCGTTTATTACAACGATTGTAGATGCTCTATCATTATTGCTGTATTTTCAAATCGCGACAAGAATACTGGGAATTAGTGGATAATATAAATGAATGTTTAAGGGAGGAAAGAGATGAGCCAGGCAGATCAGATATTTATTCGTATGTGTAAAGATATTTTGGAAAATGGAACAAGTACAGAGGGAGAAAAGGTCAGACCACATTGGGAAGATGGAACACCGGCCTATACAATTAAGAAATTTGGCGTTGTAAATCGTTACAATCTTCGTGAGGAGTTCCCGCTGATTACATTAAGAAAGACTGCTCTTAAAAGTGCAACTGATGAGATCTTATGGATTTGGCAGCAAAAATCCAACAATGTAAATGATCTTCATAGTCACATTTGGGATGAGTGGGCGGATGAAAGCGGTTCTATTGGAAAAGCGTATGGATATCAGCTTGGGGTAAAACATCAGTATAAGGAAGGCATGATGGATCAGGTGGACCGGGTCATCTATGATTTAAAGAATAATCCATTTAGCCGTCGTATTATGACGAATATTTATGTTCATCAGGATCTACATGAAATGGCATTGTACCCATGCGCATACAGCATGACCTTTAATGTCACGCAGCGTCCGGGTGAGGATCGTCTGACTTTAAATGCTGTGCTAAATCAGAGATCGCAGGATGTTCTGGCTGCAAATAACTGGAACGTAGTACAATATTCAGTACTGGTACACATGCTTGCACAGTCGTGCAATATGAATGTCGGGGAGCTGGTTCATGTGATTGCTGATGCGCATATCTATGACAGACATGTCGATATTGTGAAGGAACTGATAACGAGACCAACATATGAAGCGCCCAAGTTCTGGCTGAATCCAGAGATTAAGGATTTCTACCAATTTACCAGAAATGATGTTAAGGCAGAGAATTATGTTACAGGGCCGCAGGTTGAGAACATACCAATTGCAATCTGAGGATAAAGGAGAGAAAGAGATATGAATATTATTGTTGCAGTAGATAAGAATTGGGCAATTGGATATCAGAATAAGCTTTTGGTCAGCATTCCCAAGGATCATAAGGTATTTCGTGAAGAGACAACAGGCAAAGTTGTTGTTCTTGGAAGAAAGACTCTGGAAACATTTCCACAGGGACAACCATTAAAAAACCGAACCAACATTATTGTATCCAGAGACCCATCTTTTCGGGTTAAGGATGCTATTGTGGTCCGTTCCATTGAAGAGTTATTAGACAAGCTAAAGGAATATCCTTCCGATGATGTCTATATTATTGGCGGTGAAAGCATATATCGGCAAATGCTTCCCTACTGTGATACAGCGCATGTTACTCAAATTGATCATGTCTTTGATGCAGATACTTACTTTCCCAACCTGGATGAAGATAAAGAATGGAAAATTACGGATACCAGTGAAGAAGAAACCTATTTTGATCTGGAATATCGTTTTGTGAAGTATTCGAAAAAATAAGAACAGCGAAAAGACATGGAGTTTTTTCTATTTAACAACCATGTTACGTCCGCTGGTTTTTCCTTTATAAAGCTTCTCGTCGGCACGATTGATTGTTGCTTCCACACCGAGACGGTTGTTAAATTCTTCCATGCCATAGGTCATTGTGATATTGAAATGATATTCTCTAAAGTTCATTGGCATATTTTCTATCTTGCGTCGTAATTCATCCATGCATGCATAAGCCTTTGTGATATTCATATTTTCAAAGGAAAACAAGAATTCTTCGCCGCCCCATCGTGCAACATGACCTTTATCTTTCATATAATTCGTAAATTCTGTTGCGAGCTTGGTGAGAACATAATCACCGGTATTATGACCGTAGGTGTCATTTACCTTTTTGAAAAAGTCAACATCTCCAATTGCAATCGTAAAAATATTGCCGGAACGATTATATTCAGATACCAGACTTGCCATATGTTCATTCATATGACGACGGTTGGAAAGACCGGTAAGTGTATCAAGATTGGCCATTTTGACCAGATTATCATTGATATTTTTCAACTTATCCTCTGCCTGATTGAACTTGATACAATAAGAATAGGCAATCGCACCAATACTGGTGGAAAAGACAAGAATGTTCATTGACTGAATAAAAATGGAGAAACCATCCTTTGGCACACGGGTACTGGTCCAGGCATTGCAGAACTGTACCAGACACATAAGGAGAATACATATTCCGATAGAATACCATTTTTTGAGTTTCATCGCATCGGATTTGTTAAAAAAGATCAAAAGAATAACAAGAAAAATCGGAAGATGAAAGTCCATACCAAAGCCAAGATTAATGGCAAGGAGAGAAGAGAACACAACAAGAACAATATTCAGAAGAATTAACCCGCCAAAGGTATGATCTTCATAGGTACAGATGAAAGATCCAATCAGCAGACCAATTGCGGCAATCAGTATAAGCCCCATAAAGTAGTGCTGTAAGAATGCAATTAGAATTCCGACAATCAGATAGTATAATATAAAGATACAACAGGTTAAACGTATCAGAACAGCAAGTTCTTTGGTTTCATTCCTGTTTTTTACGTCTGTTAACAAAAATGTTTTTATTGCTTTTAGCATATCTAACATAATCCGAGTACCTTCCTTAAGTGGTGAGTCAATTATGTACTGCAATGCTATGTGCGACATTATCTGACGTATGACATTGCAACACGACACAGAACTCGCAGTGTCGCGGTAATTTGCTTCGCAAATCACCACTCACGGGCTTCGCCCTATGCGTAATGACATAAAACCATCTGCTCCTGTGCAAGCACGTCGCAGGTGCTCTTATGTCATTACGCGCACTGCTCATTGCCTTCGTGGACATTATAACATATCGGAAATTGATTGACTACAATGTATTTTTTCGTTAATTAGAATGAGATATATAATACGATTACTACAATGTATTTTGCCGTCAATTCTTGACAGCGCGTTTTTACGGATGTAAGATAATGAAAGCTTTTGTATATATTTACGGGTTGTTTGCGCAGATATGGGAAAGACTATACATAATATTTAGAAAGGAAGCCAAAGAGATGGAAAAAAAGAATCTGGATTGGTCAGGAATTGGATTTGGTTATATACAGACTGAACAGCGGTATGTATCTAATTTTAAAGATGGGGCATGGGATAACGGATGCCTTACAGAGGATAGTACTGTCGTGCTTAATGAATGTGCCGGTGTGTTACAGTATGCACAGACCTGTTTTGAAGGATTAAAGGCTTATACGACGGAAGATGGAAGAACCGTGACATTTCGCCCGGATCTGAACGCAGAGAGAATGTTTGATACTGCCAAGAGACTGGAGATGCCATCGTTCCCTAAGGAAAGATTTATTGATGCGGTTAAGCAGGTCATTAAAGCAAATGAAGCTTACGTTCCTCCTTTTGGATCAGGTGCTTCCCTTTATTTAAGACCATATATGTTTGGAACCAATCCTGTTATTGGTGTTAAGCCTGCAACAGAATATCAGTTCCGTATTTTTGTTACTCCGGTTGGCCCATATTTCAAAGGCGGTGCCAAGCCATTAACTCTGTGTGTCAGTGATTTTGATCGTGCAGCACCTCATGGTACCGGTCATATTAAGGCTGGTCTTAACTATGCGATGAGCCTTCATGCAATTGTTAGTGCGCATGCTGATGGTTATGATGAGAACATGTATCTGGATGCAGCAACAAGAACAAAGGTAGAAGAGACTGGTGGAGCAAATTTCCTGTTTGTTACAAAGGATAATAAGGTAGTAACACCGAAGTCATCGAGTATCCTGCCATCCATAACAAGACGTTCTCTGATTACGGTTGCAAGAGATTATCTTGGATTAGAAGCAGAAGAAAGAGAAGTAAGTTTTGACGAAGTTAAGGATTTTGCTGAGTGTGGATTATGCGGAACTGCTGCAGTTATTTCACCTGTTGGTAAGATTGTAGATCATGGCAATGAGATTTGTCTGCCGAGTGGAATGAATGAGATGGGACCTGTTACCAAAAAACTCTATGATACCTTAACAGGAATTCAGATGGGCAGAATTGAGCCTCCTAAGGGATGGATTGTTGAAATCTAATCAACTTGGGAACAGAACCTGAAACAATATCGTATAACTAGAAAAGCTACCAAAGGAAATCCTTTGATAGCTTTTTATTATACTAAATGCTTTATTTCATGTTTTTACTCTGAGCACTCATCTGAGCACGCTTTCTAAGAGTAGGATCAAGAATTTTCTTACGAATACGAAGATTCTTAGGGGTTACCTCGAGAAGCTCATCAGTTCCGATGAATTCCAGAGCCTGCTCAAGACTCAGAACCTTGGGCGGTGTTAATTTTAAGGCTTCGTCCGCTCCTGAAGAACGAGTGTTGGTCATCTGCTTTTTCTTGCAGACATTTAATTCAATGTCTTCTGATTTGGGATTTTCACCAATAATCATTCCGGCATAGACACGTTCCCCTGCTCCGATAAAGAGATTGCCACGTTCCTGCGCATTATAAAGACCATAGGTTACGGATTCTCCTGTCTCATAGGCAATCAGGGAACCCTGCTTACGATAGGAAATCTCGCCTCTGAAAGCTGCGTATCCATTAAATACAGTATTGATAATACCATTTCCTCTGGTGTCTGTCATGAATTCACCGCGATATCCAATCAGACCACGTGCCGGAATGGAAAACTCGAGACGGGAATAGCCGCCATTAGCGGTTCCCATATTAATCAGTTCGCCCTTACGCTGACTCAATTTCTCAATAACGCTTCCGGAAAACTCCTCCGGAACATCAATGTAAGCCAGTTCCATAGGCTCTAACTTTTTGCCATCTTCGTCAGAATGATACAAAACTTCAGCCTTGCTGACTGCAAATTCATAACCTTCACGACGCATATTCTCAATCAGGACGGAAAGATGAAGCTCTCCACGACCGGATACCTTAAAGGCCTCTGTGGTTTCTGTTTCTTCAACTCTTAAGCTGACATCAGTATTTAATTCACGGAATAAACGTTCGCGCAGATGACGGCTTGTAACGTATTTACCTTCCTGACCAGCCAAAGGAGAGTCATTTACGATGAAATTCATTGCAATCGTTGGCTCAGAAATCTTCTGAAATGAAATCGGCTGCGGATGATCCACATCACAGATCGTATCTCCAATATGGATGTCTGAGATACCGGAAATAGCAACAATAGAACCGATGCCGGCTTCTGTAACACTGACTTTATCCAAACCATCATATTCATATAACTTACTTACTTTAACCTTGCGGGATTTCTCCGGATCATGTGCATTGACAATGATGGCATCCTGATTTACTTTGACAACACCATTATCTACCTTTCCAACACCAATTCGACCTACATACTCATTATAATCAATGGTACTGATCAGAATCTGTGTACCTGCTTCAGGATCGCCTTCCGGAGCCGGAATATAATCAAGTATTGTTTCAAACAAAGGAATCATATTGTCGTTATCATTGGCAAGATCAAGAGTGGCACTTCCGGTCTTCGCTGAAGCAAATACAAAAGGACAGTCTAGCTGGGAATCATCTGCATCCAACTCAAGGAAAAGTTCCAAAACCTCATCGATTACTTCGTCAGGACGTGCTTCAGGACGATCAATCTTATTAATACATACAATAACCGGAAGCTTTAATTCCAAAGCTTTTCTTAAGACAAATTTGGTCTGCGGCATTGCACCTTCAAATGCGTCAACAACGAGAATAACACCATTAACCATTTTTAAAACACGTTCCACTTCACCACCGAAATCTGCATGCCCCGGTGTATCTATAATATTAATCTTTGTCCCTTTATACATAACGGCTGTATTCTTGGACAAAATGGTGATGCCACGTTCACGCTCAATGTCATTGGAATCCATAACACGTTCTGCAACTTCCTGATTTTCCCGGAATACACCACTCTGCTTGAGCAGCTCGTCCACCAGAGTAGTCTTGCCGTGGTCAACGTGAGCGATAATTGCAACATTCCTGACATCTTCTCTTTTCTGAATCATAAATTAATAACCATGCCTTTCTTAGGTGCATCATCTGTCTCGATGGAATGCACGTTGTGTCAGAAGATCCAATACTGGAAAAGTTAACAAAAAGATCTTCTTAGAATTGTGAAATATCTTTAAATTTCGAAATCAAACTCGTACAGTATAGCACTCAAAATAGTAAGATGCAAGAAAATGCTTTCATCATGTGATAAATTCATGGAAGGGATAGAAATTTCTCTTCATATTTTCGTAAAATATATGGAATTGTACAGAATTAGACAACAGATAATGTCGAATTTTACTGTTTTATGGAAAACGACAGCAGATTGTCAGCCTTTTGCGAGGGATAAGACCTTATTTGCAGTATTGATTTGTTATATCATTGGGTCGTAGCGGAATATACATGGAAGTACAACCGGAAAAACCAGAGGAACTTGGACTATCCATAAGAAGAAGGAAGACATTTATGACAGAAAAAGTAATTGAAAACAATCAGGTAACGCTTATGGGGGAAATTGTAAGTGAATTTACGTACAGTCACGAAATCTACGGAGAGGGATTCTATATGGTCGATATGGAAGTGTTCAGACTTAGTGATTCTGCAGACATTATACCCCTAATGATTTCTGAAAGACTGCTGGATACGACGCAAAGCTATGCGGGCTGCAAGATCGCGGTGCTGGGACAGTTTAGATCCTATAACAGGCATGAGGAGAGGAAAAACAAACTGGTATTATCCGTATTTGCCAGAGAAATCGAATTTATTGATGAAGTTGCTGAGAATGGAAAGACAAACCAGATTTTTCTGGATGGATATATTTGCAAAGAACCTATTTACCGGAAGACACCACTTGGAAGAGAGATTGCAGATTTGCTGTTGGCAGTGAACCGTCCCTATGGAAAATCCGACTATATTCCATGTATCTGTTGGGGAAGAAATGCAAGATATGCTTCGGGATTTGAAGTAGGAAGCAGATGTATGGTGTGGGGAAGAATTCAAAGCAGAGAATACATGAAGAAAATCTCGGAGGAGGAAGCCGAGAAGAGGATTGCTTATGAGGTCTCAGTCAGTAAGCTGGAATTGGTTGAACCGACGACAACGTTATAGAGAATCCGGATGGTAGCAGAAGGCGTCGGCAGACGCCTTTTTGTTTGTCTGACTTCTATGAATTGTACAAATTGTGGAACACCTATTCCGGAACAGTCGGAATTCTGCCCTAATTGTGGCAACCAATGTATGACGAAGAAGAAGGGACAATCGAAAAAGATACTATTTATTGTGATTGGAGTTGTTGCAGTAGTAGTTGTTGTTGTTTTATGTGCGATCTTACTTGGCGGTAATATGAAGAAAGGTGGCAGCGATACAGAGTGGGGAGAGGGCGCGATGTGCGAGTTAATCCCGGAATTTGAGGCAAGTTCTTATGATCATTTTGCGTGCGGTGATGAATTTTTCTATACCAAAGCTTATGGAATAGACCGGGATGATTTTGAAGATGATATTGAGGCATGTAATGATGCAAGAAATGCGCAAGACTACTATATTATCGTTAGTTATTGTGAGAGTTATTATAACCGTATCGATGTTATCTTATATGCACCCGGAGTAATTGATTGACTTGTTGCCCCTAATTCGCTAAAATGATGCATAGAGTCTTAGAGCGAAAGAGGTTAGAATGGTGAAACAGCAGCAGGTAAAGTCAATTGTAATTATTGGAGCGGGACCGGCAGGTCTGACAGCAGCCTATGAGATAAAGAAGAAACAGCCGGAATGTACGGTTACAGTATTAGAAGAAAGCGATTGTATCGGTGGAATATCCAGGACGGTGGAGTATAAAGGTAACCGCATGGATATGGGCGGTCATCGCTTTTTTTCTAAGAGCGAGCGGGTCAACGAATGGTGGCAGGAGATTCTGCCAATGCAGGGGGCACCGTCTAAAGATGACAGAATACTGGAGCGTAATGTGACACTCGCAGCAGACGGACCGGATCCGGAACAAGAGGATCGGACGATGCTGTATCGAACCAGAATCTCAAGAATATTTTTTGAGAAGAAGTTCTTTGATTATCCAATCAGCCTGAAATGGGAGACTTTTCGCAACATGGGCTTTCTCACAACGATGAAGGTGGGATTCTCCTATCTGGCATCGATATTTCATAAGAAGAAAGAGGATTCGTTGGAGAACTTCTATGTTAATAGATTTGGAAAGAAGCTCTATAGCATGTTCTTTGAAAATTATACACAGAATCTGTGGGGAAGGCATCCAAGCGAGATCTCAGCAGAGTGGGGAGCACAGCGAGTTAAGGGCTTGTCTATTATTGCAATTATCAAGGATGTATTTGGCCGAATCTTTCATAAAAAGAACCGTAAGGTGGAAACTTCGCTGATTGAGACATTTAAGTATCCCAAGCACGGACCGGGGCAGATCTGGGAACAGACGGCAAGCCTGGTAGAAGAAATGGGCGGATGCGTGAAGAAGAACTGCAAGGTGGTACGACTGATAACAGAAGGTAATCGTGTAACAGCTGTGGTATATGAACAGGATGGAAAAGAAGAAACCATGGAAGCGGATGCCGTAATCTCCTCCATGCCAATCAAGGAGCTGATTGCGGGAATCGAAGCAGCACCGGACAAGGTGGCACAGATTGCAGCCGATCTTCCTTATCGTGATTACATGACGGTTGGTCTTTTACTGTCAGGTATTAAGCTTAAGAATACAACGAAATTTAAGACATTGGGCAATATTGTGCCTGATTGCTGGATATATGTGCATGATAAAAAATTAAAGCTTGGCAGGGTGCAGATTTACAATAACTGGTCCCCTTATATGGTGCAGGATCCGGAACATACGATTCTGGTGGGGCTGGAGTACTTTTGCAATGAAGGTGATCAGCTCTGGAGTATGACCGATGAGGCATTTGCCAAGCTGGCGATTCAGGAGTTTATCCAGATGGGCTGTATCGATGATGCGGCAGAAGTGCTGGATTCCCATGTGGAACGTGTGAAGAAAGCTTATCCGGCTTATTTTGATTCCTATGACAGAATTGATGAAGTGATTTCTTATCTGAACACCTTTGACAATCTCTATTGTGTTGGAAGAAACGGTCAGCATCGCTACAATAATATGGATCACTCCATGGAGACCGCATTTGAAGCAGTGGACTGCATCCTTGAACATAAGACAGATAAGACTGCCATCTGGAATGTCAATACAGAACAGGAATATCATGAGGAGAATAAATAAATGTGTCCTTATGGTATTTCATTCTTTTGGGTACTCGCCTGAAAGATATCTATACTACAGGTTTTATTTCAACTGTTGACATAGCTATCACAGAGTGTTATATTGTCATTGAACAGGTAACAACTGTTTAAAGTTGCATATAATATATAAGGTAGAGGTTGCGATTTTCATTAGTATTTCATCAGATGTTTTCAGGAACAGAAGAGGATGAAGGAAAGGGGAAACCGCCGAAAGAGAGAATAACCTGATTTATGATCTCTTGGGGATGCAGTGAAGAACTGCATAACTGTCATCTTTTCAAGATGGGGCGCTATCAATGATTGAAGAACTAACGCCAGCATTCTATTTGCTGGCTTTTGTTTTTCCAAAAGACGATAACAACAAGCTCTTCTGCCTGACAGTTCCCAACGAATGAAGCGATTGGGAAAGGAAAAGAATGGAGGTCATAACATGGCAATTTTTAAAGGCGCAGGTGTCGCTATTGTAACACCATTTAACGAGGATGGTTCGGTGAACTATGAACAGTTTGGTAAGAACATTGAGTTTCAGATTGCAGGTGGTACCGATGCAATTATCGTCTGTGGAACCACAGGAGAAGCATCAACCCTGACACACGAGGAACATTTGGATGTAATTCGTTACTGCGTAGAAAAAGTAGCTAAGAGGATTCCGGTTATTGCAGGAACTGGTTCTAACTGTACGAATACAGCGATCTATCTGTCGCAGGAGGCAGAGAAGGCAGGAGTTGACGGCATTTTAGTTGTTA